>CALWSF010000043.1 GCA_944384125.1 uncultured Lachnospiraceae bacterium
TCCCCCCGTAATATAACGGCGTGGCGGCAGCTGCGGCGGCTCATGAAGGAAGAACGGTATGATCTGGTGAGCTGCCATACGTCCCTGGCCTCCTTTTTCACCAGAATGGCGGTACGAGGGCTCCGGAACCGGCCCAAGGTGGCCTGTGTTGCCCACGGCTACTTGTTTGGGGAGGAGAATTCCGGGGCCAAGAATCTGCTCCTCAGCACAGCGGAGGGTCTGGCGGCTCCAGTCACCGATCTGCTGATGACCATGAACCACTGGGATACCCAATATGCCGAGGCCCATCAGCTGGGCAAACAAATTGTGGAGGTCCCGGGCATTGGTCTGGACACCGACCGCCTGCGGCCGGTGAGCGGCCAGGAGCGGGCGGCCCTGCGGGCGGAGTGGGGCGTCGCGGAGGAGGATGTCCTTCTGCTGTACGCCGCCGAGTTCTCCGGCCGGAAGAGCCAGCAGGTGCTCATTCGTGCCATAACCCACCTGCCGGAGCAGGTCAAGCTGGCGCTCCCGGGACAGGGCGCCCTGCGGGAAGAGTGTATGGCTCTGGCGGCCCAGCTGGGGGTGGAGGAGCGGGTGCTCTTCCCCGGCCAGGTCCAGATGGCCCCGTGATATGGGGCGGCGGACCTGGCGGTGTCCGCCAGCCGCAGCGAGGGCCTGCCCTTCAATATTATGGAGGCCATGTACTACGGTCTTCCTGTGGTGGCCAGCCGGGTGAAGGGCCACACCGATCTGCTGGAGGAATCGGGGGCCGGGCTGCTCTATCCCTATGGGGACTGGGCGGCCTGCGCCGGTTGTATCCAGGACCTGCTCCTGGACCGGGAGCTGACGGCCCGGATGGGGGAGCGGGGGCAACAGGCGGTGGAGGCGTATACCCTGGACCAGGTACTGCCTGCCGTTATGGCTCAATATGGGGTTCTGGTGCCTCTGGGTCGGCCCGCCTCTGCGGAACCTGTGTAGTGGAGGGAACATCTTTGACATGATAAAAGAAAACCAAAGAGCCCTGAATTCCGTCAATGTACTGCTGGATGCGCTGATCCTCTTTGTGGCTATGCCGGTGGCCTTTTATATCCGGTTCTATATTCTGCATAACGGCGTCATCACTGTACCGTTGTCGGATTATATGACCTTCCTGGCATTTCTCATTCCCTCCCATCTGATCACATTTGCTATTATGGGGCTGTATGAGTCCCTCCGTAAGCGGCCGCTAACCTGGGAGCTGGCCCGGGTCTTTTGGGGATGTGTGGGAAACGTATCTGCCTCCGCCTGTTGCTTCGCCATTTCCGGCAGCAGGGCTTTAACCAGAAGCATGTGCTGTTGGTGGGAGACAGCCATATGGCGGTGCGATATACCCAGGTGGTCCACCGGCAGAAGGAGTACGGCTATTTGATCGACGGCTACCTGGCGGAACACGATTCCATTCCAGGCCTCACCTATTTGGGCAGCGTCAAGGCGTTAAGCAAAGTGCTGGAGCGCAGACACCCTGACGAAGTGGTGGTAGCCCTTCCAGCGGAGGAGTTCCGCTTTACCCGAGGGGTGATTGAGGCCTGTGAAAAGGACGGCATCAAACTCTCCGTGATCCCGTTTTACGCCGAGTATATCCCCTCCAATCCCCAGTTTGACAATATCGAGGGGATACCTTTGATGAACATTCGCCACATCCCCCTGGATAACTGGGTCAATGCCGCCGCCAAACGGATGCTGGACATTTTGGGTTCCCTGGCGCTTATTATCTGCACCTCGCCCATCATGCTGATAGCGGCCATCGGCGTGCGACTGTCCTCTCCAGGCCCTGTGATTTTCAAGCAGGAGCGGGTGGGCCGAAATAAAAAACCCTTTATGATGTATAAATTTCGCTCCATGCGGGTCAACGCCAGCCAGGACACCGGCTGGAGCCGGAATAGCGATCCCCGCAAAACCAAATTTGGCGCCATTCTGCGCAAGTTTTCCATTGATGAACTGCCCCAGTTTTTCAACGTCCTCAAAGGGGACATGAGTCTGGTTGGCCCCCGGCCGGAGGTGCCCCACTATGTTCAGCAGTTCAAGGAGGAGATTCCCCTCTACATGGTCAAGCACCAGGTGCGCCCCGGTATTACCGGCTGGGCTCAAGTCAACGGCCTGCGGGGAGATACCTCCATTGAGGAACGGATCCGGTACGATATCTACTATATTGAGAACTGGAACTTCTTCTTTGACCTGAAGATTTTGTTCCTGACGCTGTTCAAAGGCGTGGTCAATCAGGAAAAATTATAGCTCCAGTCCCGGAACCGAGATGGACGGTACTGGAAATCTGTGGTATACTAATATGATAAGCTATGGCGGACAAGCCATACGGTTGGGAGGAACAGTATGTCAACCCATAACACACGTAAATCAGCTTCGTCTCTGTCTATGACCGGATGGAGCCTCCGGGAGATTGGCCCCATAGCCGGTCTGATCCTTCTTTTTTTCCTGGTGACCTGTCTGAGCAGTGCTACCACCGCCAAGGGAATCGCTTTGGTGGCAGCTCTGTGTGGAATCGCTGCGCTGGTATTCCGGCATAAACAAGTGGCGGAACGGCTGTCCGTACCCTTTCTTGCTCTGAGCCTGTGGGTGATTTTCAATGGCGTTTCTACTCTGTATGCGATATCGGGTAAGTTTGCCCTTCAGGCGTTTGTAGTGGTTTTGACCTCTTTCTGCTGCGTGATCTTGCTGCTGGCGTTTGCCAAGGGCGAGAAGCGCCAACTGGGCCGGGGCTTTGCCACGGTGCTGGAGGGAGCAGCTGCGGTATTCGGACTGGTGAGTATTGACCTGCTCTCCACCCATCTGCTGAGCACGCCGGCCCTGGGCCTGCTGCGGCTGTTTACCCAGGACTATACCACGCTTGCAGGAGTGGAAGCGGGAGTCCGCATGACTTCCATTTTTACGAACCCCAATGTGTTTGCCGGATGCATGGGCATCGGTGTGTTCCTGTCCCTGGGTCTGGCGGGCACTACCCAGCAGAGGGGCCATCGTCGGTTCCACCTGGTGTGCCTCTACATCAATGCACTGTCTTTCTTCCTGGCCTTCAGTATGGGTGCCAGCGGCGTTATTGTGGTGGCTTTCCTGGTCTATCTGCTGTTGGAGCGGAAGAGCGCCAGAGGTGCTGCTCTGGTATTGATGGTGGAGACTCTGATTCTGGTGGCGGCTGCGGGCTTCCTGGTGTCCGCCACTTCCCTGGTGGAGTGGACGGGCTTCCAGCCGGTGCCCCTGCTCTGCGTCATCGTGGGTGCCGCCCTGCTGTGTGTGGCGGACCAGTTTGTGGGCCAGAGGCTGGGTAAGGTGCTGGAGAGCCGCACCCGGGTGGTATTGGTCCTCATCGGTGTGGTGGTGGTCCTGCTGGCTGCCTTCGCAGTGGTGGCCATGCAGCTGACCGGCTCGGCCTCTCTGGAGAGCGGGGAAACTCTGCGCCGGGCGGCCTATCCCCAGCCGGGCTCCTATACCCTGTCTGTTACAGCGGATGGCCCGGTTAATGTGACTCTGGAAAGCCAGAACAAAGAGGACACCATGATGCACACCAGCACCGTGATCTACTCCGGCCCGGCAGACGGGGCGGTTGTAGAGGTGCCGGAGGACAGTATCGTGGTGTATGCTAACTTCTCTGCGGAAACGCCTGTGACCCTGGAGCGTGTGGCCTTGGAGGGAAACAGCAGCACCGTGGAATTCCCCCTGGGCTATAAGCTGCTGCCCGAATTTATCGCCAATCGTATGCAGGGCCTGTGGGCCAACCAGAACGCCATTCAGCGTGTGGTGTTCTTTGAGGACGGCATGAAGCTGTTCCAACGCAGCCCTATCATTGGCTCCGGTATGGGCGCTTTTGAGAATGGTATCGTCAGCGTTCAGTCCTTCTACTACGAGACGAAATATGCCCACAACCACTATATTGAGTCCTTGGTGGAGACTGGCGTGGTGGGCCTGATTCTCTTTGTGGGGACGCTGCTCACCGCCCTGATCGCGGTCATCAAATCCCGCCGGAAGCCAGAGGAGGAGTCCAATCCCCTGACGGCTGCTCTGGGCGGCGCATTGATCTTCATGGCGGGACACGCCGCTGTGGAAATTGTGTTTTCCTACTACGCCTACCTCCCTCTGGCCTTTGGCATGTTTGGTCTGATTGCCCTGTGCTGCGGCCAGACTATGCCTCTGTCCTTTGTGAAGGAAGGGGTGCGGAAGGGCATTACCTGGGCGCTGGCGGTGCTGGTGCTGGCTTATACTGTGCTGCTGTGCTGCAACCTCTATGCACGTTCTCTGGTCAACCGGCAGGGAAGCTTTGATTCCCTGGAGCGCGCCATTACTCTGGACAAGTTTGAGTGGGCGGATTATGCCCTGTCCTATGTGCTCAGCAGTATGCAGAACGGTGCTGGGTCTGAGGAGGTCCAGTTCAAAGCGGCGCAGTATGCCGAAAAGCTGCAGAAGGTGGATTCCAATACCATTCCGCTCTATCTGGCTCAATACTATTTTGAGCAGGGAGACAATACCCAAGCTTTTGCTATGCTGAACAAATATACCGACTATGTGGCCGCCGACCCGGAGACCTGGCAGCAGTCCTTTAATCTTATTATGCAGTATTATCAGGAGGACCCTGTGTACTTGGAGAGTGTGCCTGCGCTGTACCAGAAGATGCTGGACTGGAATGCGGAGCATATGGGAACGCTGAGTCTGTCCGATACCACAATGGGCTGGATGGAGCAATTTGGGCTTATGTGAATGGCAGCGGGCGACGAAAGAAGCACGTAATGAAAAAAATTTGCATCTATTGTGAAAAATGGGCATCAGGTGGGATTGAATCGTTCCTGTTCAATGTTATAACCCACATGAACTTGGAAAGTTCTGAGATTGATATTGTTGCTGCTTGTGTTGAAGAGAGCGTATTCACTGAAAAGTTGCGCAGTCTTGGAATACACTTTTTTGGACTTTCAGGGAGCAGAAATCATATGTACAAAAACAGGAAACTGTTTTTGCAACTTGCAAAAGAGCGTCACTATGATGTGCTCCACGTAAATGCTTTCCATGGTGGTTCATTTTACTATCTCCATTTGGCTAAGAACTTGAAAATCCCGGTGCGGATTGCTCATGGGCATTGTGCAGGTTTGAACAGCGGGAAATATGCCTGGCTGAAAGAGATGATCCATCGTTGCGCTAAAAAAATGTTTGCACGGGACGCTACAGAACTATGGGCGTGCTCTCGAGCAGCGGAAACTTTTATGTACCCGAAGGGCGAGCACTATCGGAATATGTGCCGTATTATCTTGAACGGGATTGATATAGAGCGGTTTCGCTTTCAAAAGATACAAAGACTTGATATGCGGCGGAAAATGGGCTTGAGCGACCAATTCGTGGTTGGGACAGTGGGCCGCCTTTGTCGGGAAAAGAATCAGATGTTTTTGTTGGATGTATTTTCTGATGTACTGAAGATGCAGCCGAATAGCACATTGCTTTTCGTTGGCGAAGGTGCAGAATATATCCGTTTAATGCAGCGGGCAAAGGAACTAAAAATAGATCAGAATGTAGTTTTTTATGGCACGACAGACCGTGTAGAGCAATTGCTTTGGGTAATGGACGTATTTGTGTTTCCAAGTTTGGTTGAAGGCCTGGGACTTGCTGCGATTGAGGCGCAGACGGCGGGATTGCCTGTATTATGTTCGGATGCGATCCCTACTGAAGCGTATATTCTGTCAACTGTACAAAGCATATCGTTGAAACAGCCGCCGGAAAAGTGGGCGCAAGCCGTACTGGAGCTGCAAAACAGTAATGCGTGTCGGGAAGCCTGTGCTGACCTTGTACGAGAAGCGGGCTTTGATAGTTCCGATATCGCAGAGCAGATTGCGGTAACTTATGAAAATGAGGAACAGTGAGAGAAAGCAATGAAAGTGGCATTAGAACTGCAGCCATGCTATTGGGACCGTACCGGCATAGGCACATACACCTATGAACTTGCCAAGCGGATGAAGAATAAAGACGGCGTGGAGTTTTGTGGGAATGTCTTTAACTTCCTTGGCCGAAAAAACAATGAAGAGCTGATGGCGGGTATTACGATGCCAGTGAGGGAAAACAAACTGCTTCACTATGGGATCTATCGGCGTATATGGAGATATCTCCCTGTTCCACACGAATGTATGTTTCCAGGGAAAGTGGACTTGAGTGTGTTTTTCAATTTCATCGTGCCACCAAACATCCGGGGCAAGGTGATCACAACGGTTCATGATTTGACGTACCTTCGCTATCCGGAAACAATGAAAAAGTCCAATTATCAACATTTGACACGGGGAATGGATTACAGTGTGAAACGAAGCGATAAAATCGTAACAGTTTCTCACTTTTCCAAGCAGGAAATACAAAAATATTTGAAGGTGCCAGAGGAGAAAATATCTGTTGTCTATAATGCGCCTTCGCTGACAGAAAGAACGGCAGACTATGATGCGGTGTGCAAAAAATATGGAATACGGGGCGACTATATCCTGTTTGTCGGCACAATTGAACCGCGAAAGAATGTTGCCCGGCTACTGCGCGCCTTTGACCTGCTGAAGGGAGACAGCAAAATACCGCATCAGCTGGTTTTGGCAGGGGGGAAGGGATGGCAGGACGAGCAGATCTTCCAGACGTTCCAGCGTATAAAATGCTCTGATGATATTGTATTTACTGGCTACGTTTCGGCAGAGGAGAAGAATACGCTCTATCAAAATGCCAGCGCATTTGTATTCCCCTCTATTTATGAGGGATTCGGAATTCCTCCGTTGGAGGCTATGACATGGGGGTGCCCCGTGGTCTGTGCAGATGCGGCCTCCCTGCCGGAAGTGGTTGGCGAAGCGGCAGAATTGGTAGATCCTTTGGATGAAACCAGCATTGCCAGGGGAATTTTACGGATTTTAAGCGATCATGACCGTACAAGCGGATTAATTCAAAAAGGGAAATTGCGAGCGAAAGAATTCTCTTGGGAACGCTCGGCAGAGAGACTTTTTGTGGTGTGCAAAGAGGTCTTGCAGCAATAAGCAGCAGCGGATAAATCCGCAGCGGAGAGGAGCAAAAGGTGGACTGTTTTCCTGTCTATCAAACCTGGCTGAAGGCAACAGAAGGAAATCTGGAACTGAATAGAGAATTGAGCGAGATTCGGGAAAATCCGGAGGCTATTGAAGATCGCTTTTATCGGGAACTGGAGTTTGGAACCGGAGGGCTCCGTGGTGTGCTGGGCGCGGGAAGTAACCGGATGAATGTGTATACCGTGGGCAAAGCGACCCAGGGATATAGCAGCTACCTGAAGAAGAATTTTGAGAAGCCTTCGGTTGCCATTGCCTATGACAGCCGAATTCATTCGGATCTGTTTGCGCAGACGGCAGCGGAAGTCTTTGCAGCCAATGGAGTCCAGGTATATATTTATCCAAAACTGATGCCAACGCCGTCCCTCTCTTTTGCGGTGCGGGATCTTGCCTGTACGGGCGGTATTGTGATTACCGCCAGCCACAATCCTGCCAAATATAACGGATATAAAGTATATGGCAGCGACGGCTGTCAGATTACCACCGAAGCGGCGAAAGCGATCCAGGGCGAGATTGATGCGGTAGATCCGTTCCAGGATGTGCTGCGGATGGGTTTCAATATCGGGTTAAAAGAAAAAATTATATCTTACATTGGTGAGGATACGGTGAAGCGGTATCTCCAGGCGGTTGCAACTGCTTCTGTTTTGCCCGAGAACGTGAGCCGGGATGTTGCCATCGTTTATACGCCGCTGAACGGTACGGGTATTTCTTGCGTTCCCCGCTGCTTAAAGGAGCATGGCTTTATCAATATCACCATTCCGGATGAGCAGAAAGAACCGGATGGAAATTTTCCCACCTGCCCCTATCCCAACCCCGAGATCCGAGAGGCACTGAACGTTGGTCTGGCCTGGGCGGAAAAGACGGGCAGCGATTTACTGCTGGCCACCGACCCAGACTGTGACCGGGTTGGCGTTGCGGTTAAGAGTCAGGAAGGTTATACCCTTATTAACGGTAATGAAATGGGAGTCCTTCTTCTGGACTTTATCTGCAAGATGCGAAAGGCCAATGAAACCATGCCTGAGGTGCCGGTTGCGGTCAAGACGATTGTTACCACCCCCATGGCGGCACGGGTTGCGGAACACTATGGCGTGGAGCTGCGCGATGTGCTGACAGGGTTTAAGTTCATCGGGGAGCAGATCGGCCTGCTGGAGCAGGAGGGACAGGCTGAGCGTTATATCTTTGGCTTTGAGGAGAGCTATGGATATCTCAGCGGCAGCTTTGTGAGAGACAAGGATGCGGTCAATGCATCCCTGATTATCTGTGAGATGTTTGCATGGTATCGCAGTCAGGGTAAGTCTTTACTGGAGGTATTGGATGAGTTGTACCATCGGTACGGATTTTACCAGAGTCGGCTGTTGACTCTTGACTTTGAAGGAGCTATTGGCTTTGCCAAAATGCAGAGGCTGATGGATAGATTACGGAATGAGCCGTCTGAGGAGATTGGAGGCTATGCCGTTACCGCTGTAGGTGATTATCAGAATTCTGTCCTGAAGTGGGCAGATGGCAGGCAAGAAGAGATACATCTTCCCAAATCTCATGTGTTGCGTTTTTTTCTAGCTAATGGGTTGGAGGCAGTGGTACGTCCTTCGGGCACGGAACCAAAACTGAAAATATACATAACGACAATTGGAAATACAAAGGAAGAGAGCTGTGCGGCGGCCGACAAACTGACGAAAATATTTTTACAGTGGACCAATGCCAGCGAGTAATCTATGAAAGTAGCATTGGAATTGCAACCCTGCTGTGGAAAACGCTCAGGAATTGGAAACTACACCTATGAATTAGCCAAGCGGATGCAGGATGAGGACGGCTTAACCTTCCGTGGGAATCTCTTTAACTTTCTTCATCGCAACGATAACAGTGCCGCTCTCTCTGGGATTACGATGCCGGTGGAGAATCAGGAAAGCATGCCCTACGGAGTCTACCGGCGGATCTGGGGGATACTGCCTATAGAGTATAAGAGAATGTTTCCACCAGCGGACTTGAATATCTTTTTTAACTATATTGTCCCTCCTAGAGTAGAGGGAAAAGTAGTCTCCGTGGTTTATGACATGACTTATTTTCGCTATCCAGAGACCATGGACCGGAAAAATCTGTTACGGCTACGCCATGGACTTCAACGGAGTGTGGAGCGTAGTGACCGAATCGTTACAATTTCTGAATTTTCCCGGAGGGAGATTTCAGAACTGATGAAAGTGCCAGAAGAGCAAATCTCAGTCGTACCTTGTGCCCCTGCATTGGTAGGCAGTTGTGCTTCATTTGATGTGTTTGCTGACAGGTTTCAGCTTTACCAACCTTTTTTGCTATATATAGGGACGATTGAGCCCCGTAAGAATCTGGTACGCCTGATTAGAGTGTTCAACCGATTGAAGGCTGAATATGGCATTCCGCATCAACTGATACTAGCGGGTGGAAAAGGATGGGGAAACGAGGAAATCTACCACAGTATAGAGGACTCTCCGTATAAGAAAGAAATTTTAACTCCAGGCTTTATTACTGATGAGGAAAAGAATATGCTCTACCAGCGGGCGGATGCCTTTATATTTCCATCACTCTATGAGGGATTTGGCATGCCGCCCCTGGAGGCGATGGCCTGGGACTGCCCTGTAGTCTGCTCTCAAACAGCCTCTCTGCCGGAAATTGTAGGGGACGCTGCCGTATTAGTGGACCCTCTGGATGAGAGAGCCATTGCTGATGGAATTTTGAAGGTGCTGTCTGATAGGACATTTAAGTCTTCTCTGGTACAGCGAGGGCGTGTCCAGATCAGGAAGTTTACTTGGGAATCGTCTGCGGATAGGCTCAAACAAGTCTGCAGGGAGGTTTTGGCTTGATTTATACGCCATTGAAGATGCGCCCTTGTTTTAAGGATTACCTGTGGGGCGGAACGCGGCTGAGAAACGAATTTGGGAAGAATAATGCACCGAAAAAAATAGCAGAGAGCTGGGAACTTGCCTGTCTACCAGACGGAGCTTCCACAGTGGAATCAGGACGGTATAGGGGATTGGATATTGCGGCACTGGCCTGTGAGGACCGGAGCGCCTTTTGGGGGTCGGATTGTCAGGGAGAGCAGTTTCCACTACTGGTTAAGCTGATTGATGCAAATCAGTGTTTGTCAATCCAAGTACACCCTTCGGATATTACTGCTTTGCCAGAGCAGGGAGAGACCGGTAAGGCAGAAATGTGGTATATCGTAGATTGTGAGCCTCAGGCGTACCTCTATTTAGGTTTTTCTCAGAAAATATCCCCGGATGAGTTTCTCCAGCGGGCGCGAGATGGTACCATTTGCGATGTACTCAATCGGGTTCCGGTTTCCAGAGGAGATGTGTTTTATATTCTTCCGGGCACAATCCACGCCATCGGTGCAGGAATTTTGATAGCCGAAATCCAACAGAGCTCCAATACCACATTTCGGATCTATGATTATCAGAGACGGGATCATTTTGGACATCTGCGCCCTCTCCACTTGGAACGAGCTGCGCAGGTTCTGTCGTATACGCCCATCGTGCCGAAGGAATGCAAAGCCAATAACGCTGTCTATTTCCCGGAGTTTCAGATGCATGAAATGTTTTCCTGCAGGCATTTTCGAGCCTATCGACTCGATGTACAGAACAGTGTAACTATGAATTGTGACGGACGATCCTTTCAACATGTTCTTTGTGTTGAGGGGAGTGGTAATATTTATGCCAAAGGAGAAGAGCATGCGCTTAGCCGGGGAGACTCTTATTTTTTGCCGGCGGCACTGGGAGAATACCAAATACGGGGCACGTGCCGGGTGCTGCTCTCACGTGTGTGAAAGGAAGAAAGAGAATGAAAAAGACCGCACTAATCATGGCTGGTGGACGAGGGGAGCGGTTTTGGCCCCAAAGTCGGCAGAATATGCCCAAGCAGTTCCTGTCATTGACAGATGATGGAAAAACCATGATCCAGTTGACTGTGGAGCGGATCATGCCAATGATAGATATAGAGGATATCTACATTTCTACTAACCAGGACTATAAAGAGCTGGTGATGGAGCAATTACCCCAGATTCCGGAAGAAAATATTCTTTGTGAGCCAGTAGGACGCAATACGGCACCCTGTATTGGCTTAGGTGCTGTTCATGTGGCCAGAAGGTATGGGGATGCCGTGATGTTGGTCCTCCCTTCGGATCACCTGATTAAATATAATACTATCTTTTTGAGCACACTTGAAGACGGATGCCAAATAGCAGAACAAGGGCCTAATTTGGTGACTATTGGCATCACTCCGGATACTCCGGAAACGGGATATGGCTATATCAAGTTTATTCCTGATCAGCTTTTAGGACGTTCTTACCGGGTAGATCGATTTGTGGAGAAGCCAGATTTAGACACAGCAAAAGAGTATGTTGCTTCAGAACAATATCTATGGAACAGTGGAATGTTTATCTGGAAGGTATCCACGATTTTGGAAAATTTAAAGGAATATCTTCCCCAAGTCTATAAAGGTCTGCTCGAAATTCAGGAAAATATTGGAGCGGAAAATGAGCAGCAGGTTTTGGAGCAGGTATTTAGAAAGTTCCCATCCGAATCTATCGACTATGGTGTGATGGAGAAGGCTAAGAATATTTATATTCTTACTGGTGCCTTTGGCTGGGATGATGTGGGCTCTTGGTTGGCCGTGGGACGAATTCGGAAGAGTAATGAGTTTGGTAATGTGATCACAGGTAATACGATTACTATAGATACTAAGAATTCCATTATCCAGGGTGGAAAAAAGCTGATTGCCACGATTGGATTGCAAGATGTTATCATTGTGGATACAGATGATGCGTTGCTTATCTGTGACAGAGACAGCGCAGGAGATATTAAAAAAGTGCTGGAAAACCTGAAGATCTGCAATCGTACGGAGTACCTCTAAAAGAGAAAAGAAAGGGATTATTTTATGAAACGCGCACTGATTACAGGAATCACAGGCCAGGATGGATCTTATTTGGCAGAACTGCTGCTGGAGAAGGGATATGAGGTCCATGGCATTACTCGGCGAGCATCTCTGCCCAATACGGAGCGGATTGTGCATCTTTTGGGAGAGATTATCCTTCATGATGGGGATTTGAGTGACTCAAGCAGCATCATTCGCATTATGAATCTGGTGCGACCGGATGAGGTCTATAATTTGGCGGCCCAAAGTCATGTTCAAGTAAGTTTTGATGTGCCGGAATACTCTGGGGATGTTGACGCATTAGGGGTTCTTCGTATACTGGAGGCCATCCGCATTCTTGGACTGGAAAAAACCTGCAGATTCTACCAAGCTTCTACTTCTGAACTTTATGGGAAAGTTGAGGAAGTCCCCCAGCGAGAAACCACACCCTTCCACCCATACAGCCCCTATGCCATTGCTAAACAATATGGCTTCTGGATGGTGAAAGAGTATCGAGAAGCCTATGGCATATTTGCTGCCAATGGTATTCTTTTTAATCATGAATCAGAGCGGCGGGGTGAAACCTTTGTGACCCGAAAAATTACTCGTGCTGCCGGTCGGATCGCATGTGGATTACAAGATAAGCTGCAGTTAGGAAATCTGGACAGCAAGCGGGACTGGGGATATGCTAAGGACTATGTAGAATGTATGTGGCTTATGCTTCAGCATGATACGCCAGAAGACTTTGTTATTGCTACTGGAGTACAGCACACTGTGCGGGAATTTACTACTTTGGCTTTTGCACATGACGGCATCGAGTTGGAGTGGCGTGGCAGCGGTTTGGATGAACAGGGGATTGACAAGGCTACTGGTAAAGTATTGGTGGAGGTAAACCCCGCATGGTTTCGGCCTACTGATGTGGACAACCTGTGGGGAGACCCTACCAAAGCAAAGACGGTGCTGGGTTGGCAGCCACAAAAGACCAGTTATGAGCAGTTATGCGCTATTATGGCTGAGCACGACCTGCAGCTGGCCAAGAAGGAGCTGGCGGCTCTGAAATGAAAAAGGCGTTGATCACTGGGAGCTGCGGATTTGTAGGGCCATATCTACGCCAAGAGCTGGAGACAAATGGCTATACAGCTGTTGGCGTAGATTTACAGGGTGGAGACGATACAATCATAGCCGATTTGTTAGATGCCGAGCGAATCAGAGAGATTGTAAAGCAGGAAAAGCCGGATACTATTTTCCATTTGGCAGGACAGTCCAATGTTGCGAGTTCCTGGCAGATTCCGCAAAAAACAGTGGAACTGAATGTGGTGGCGTCTTTGAACCTAATGGAGGCGGTCCGAGCGTGTAGCTTGGACTGCCGCATGGTTATGGTGGGATCTTCAGATCAATATGGAAGTTTAGGGGAAATGGGGCACTTGGTCTCCGAGACCGTGGCGGCACATCCCCAGACCCCCTACGCAGTTTCCAAGAAGGCGCAGGAGGAGATGGCCGGTGTCTATGTGCGCGCTTATGGGATGAAGATCTGTATGACACGTTCTTTCAACCATGGAGGGGCTGGACAAGCTAAGGGCTTTTTGATTTCAGACTTTGCCTCTGGTATTGTGGCAGTAGAACGGGGAGAGGCTCCCTGCTTGTGGGTAGGTAACCTGGAAGCACGGCGAGACTTCACCCATGTCAAGGACATAGTGCGGGCTTATCGATTGATTGCTGAAAAGGGTAAACCAGGAGAGATATACAATGTAGGCTCTGGCACAACATATAGTGCTCAGGAGATTTTAGACTTGCTGTGTTCTATGGCAAAGTGTAAAATTCCAGTAAGGCAGGATGCAAGAAAAATACGACCCAGTGATACCCCTGTGATTTGTTGTGACCATAGCAAGCTGACCAGGGATACCGGCTGGGAACCCACATTTACACTTGAAGAAATACTAAAGGATACACTGATGTTTTTTAAGGGATATCATGGGGGAGAATCTGTTTCTATAAGATAGGGGCTGCTCGTTGCTGTTGTTTCAAAACTAGAGAATAAAGATTAATAAAGTTTTTTGAGGAACAGCATGTGAGATTTGCAAGATGCCCTTTTTATAGATAAAAAGAGGAGGAGGCAACTCGTGACGCTACAAGAAGTGCGCATGATATTGCTACTGAAAGAAAATATTTACCGGTTACAGAGAATTAAGAGCCAGCTTACAAATTGTAGAATTGAATACTATTTTGAAATGCGTTCCAATCGGCGAATGATTGGTGGGGCAATCACACTTTATCGAAGAGTTGTCCGCCGATTACTTAAATTTCTTATTTCTCCCATTGTAGAACAACAAAATAAAGTCAATCAAAGTCTGAAGGACTTTTGTAATATGCAATTGGAAACTACAAAAGGCTGTGCTCAAATAATATATAAGCAGTTTCCTGAGCTTGCTGACGTATTGAACTCATCTGCAGAACAATAGGAGATCTAGATTATGCAATACAGGCCTAAGATAACTGTAGCCAGTACAATTTCTGTTCAAAATACAATTAAACTTGGCGGCGGAATTGCCGTGGAACAGCTGTATAAGGCTCTTGCCAAGTATTGTGACTTGGAATTTATTTATGTGGCAGAAGCTAAGCGAAAAGGCGGGCGCAATGAAATTGTTCCAGGACTTATAGAAATTGTTGTGCCCAAAACTAGAAAACATGCTGAGCAAGAGAAGCAGTTAAAAGATAAACTTGGTGCAGCTACAGCATACGATCTTTCGCTTCTGACTATGTCGGAGCTAACGCCTGATATATCTGTACAATTAAAAAAATCTATTCCTCGCTGTGACTATATAGTTACTCATAGGTTTTATCTCCATAACGAGGTAATGAAGTTGGGTATGGGAAAGCGTATTATACATCAAAGTCAAAATGTTGAATATATATACAAAAAGAGCTTGTTGCCTGATACTCCAGAGGCAAACGATATGCTAAATCAAGTGTTTGAGCAGGAAGCACTTTGTTGCGCTGAATGTGATTTAACCTTTCCGTGTACGTTGGAGGATCTACAGCTTTATCACGACCTATATAATACACCTCTCAACAAATTGAGCGTACTGCCGTGTGGCGTGAATTGTAAAGAGAATCGCTTTGTATCTATTGAAAAAAGGAAAAAAATAAAGCAGCAATTAGGCTTAGAAAATGAAAAGATAGGCATATTTATTGGGGGCGGGCATTTGCCGAATATTCGTGCCTGTGAAGAAATTTTGGAAATTGCGCCTCAGTGCCCTGATGGAAAATTCTTTTTGATTGGACCCGTTTGTGAAAAATTTTCTAAAAAACGACTTCCCAAAAATTTGGGATTACTCGGAACGGTTTCAGAAGAAACCAGAAAGCTTGTATTTTCTGTTGCAGATTTTGCATTAAATCCCATGCGAACAGGGTCGGGATTTAACATTAAAATGTCAGATTATATGGCAATGGGTGTACCAGTGATTTCCACTTCGTTTGGTGCAAGAGGAATTCCTGATGATAAAACTTATATTCTAAGTGAAAGTATAGAAAGCACTGTAGATATTATAAACAAATTTGATTTAACGGATTATGACGACATGACACGTAGAGCGCGGGAAATGACACAGGATTTATTTGATTGGGATAAATTGGCGCGAGATTTTTTAAAAAAGATTGTGTGAGCGAGAGGTGCTATATATATGTTTGTCCCCATTTTACTTGATTATGAAAATCAAGGTAGAAAATATTTATTACTGAAATACCTTATGATTTTGGACGCATGCAGCCGTAATGGTTGGCCTATAATTGCGCATCAGTGCTTTGAAAATTATGAAGAGATCTGGCCACAGACTGGTGAATATAGCCCCTTTGCTCAACAACGGTATGGATTTCAGTTGTTAAGTAAACAGGAGAAAGCCGCTATTAAACAATATTTTATTCCGGATGAACTGTATGATAGCATTGAAGAAGAAAAAGGTTCTAAGTTGGGAGCGATTTTGTATCTTCGTGAAAATAGGTGGGAGCCGTTAGAGAATCTTCTGGAAGAATATTTAAAAGAAATAATGAAGACGGGAGAACCACTTGAGGGTATTCTTGTTTTTGCAGATACAACAAAAAGTGTACTATTTTTAGCAGAAAAGTATGGAGTCCCTGTAATTTCATATGAGATGGGACCAATTCGACCCGATGCTTACCGTGTAACGACAAGTTATTTTTGCTTTGACCAGTTTTTTTCAACAAAAGAGGTGGAGAGTAGATATCGAAATTTTTTAAGTCAAAAGATTCCTTTGCTTGGTCGGCAAGCGCTTCTTGCCCTTCTTTTAAGTGACAGAACATTGAACTATCTTCCTTTTGAACAGACAACACCCAAGTACGAAATAGGAGCAGCGTTAAGTGTTGCATTAGTGGTTCCATATTTTGCTAATAATATGTATATGGATATGGAGCTGGTAAATGATATAAAAGAATGCTACTCCGAGTCGGAAATACTGTTCCGATATCATCCATATGAGCCATACAGGGCAGGATATAATATTTCAAAAAGTGACAAATTTCCGATACCTGTTCCGTTTATTCTAAAATGCGCTCGAGTAGCGGCGGTAGGCTCAAACATTCTATTTGAAACAATGCTTTGGGGACGCACTGCGTACAGCAAAACAAATGTAACACCGATGACTTATCTATGCAAAAAGGACTACTGTGCCCCCCCTGAAGAATGCCAAGATTTGGCTTTTTTAAATTTCTATGCTTTTTGTTTTTTGATTCCTTACAATTGGCGATACGATCAAGAATATATACGCTGGAGATGTTCCGGCCCATCGGAACAGGAAATATTTGATAGGCACATTCAATATTATCTTTCTGAATTAGGCCTTAATATGAATCTGCTGGAAAAGAGTGAAGAGAGCCAATTACAGGAAATACTTCAAGCACGCAATAGAGTGGACATTTATGAAGAAATCCAAACGGATCGTCTACGTGAGGTTGATTACGCGTTTTCGGAACTTAGGCTCAATACCCGTCGAGCAGAAGGATATTCCTATCAAGAGACCCTGTATTCTATCAATTTTATGGAAGGAAATACCATAGTGAGTCGGTTTTATATTCCTAAAAATATGTCGATAGAATCTGTACGCTTTATTGCAGAGCCTTACGTAACTGCAGATGCTAATATTCTTGGGTTTGAAAGTGATGCTTCTTTTGTGCAAAGCGGTGAAAGACAGTTAGCACGGCTCACTAAAATGTTACAACATGATAATGTTATTATTGCAGATTTTTCTGGTGCCTCTTATCTTCAGATTTCTTGGCGGCCGTCAGGGAAAACTGCGACTCCCAATATTCAGCAGCTGCAGGCAGATTCGGAGAAATTGCAGGAACTTTTAAACTCTAGATCTTGGAAAATAACGAAACCGCTCCGGACGCTAAAGGCCTGGGTAAGCAAATTTTGAACTTATTTCAAAATTTCGAATCTCTGGGTATATACTTTAGCAAGTGCAGTTTAGACATGCTGTGTTCCTCTGTTAATAAAGAACAAATACCTGGAATGGGGGAGTAGAATGAATATTGTTGCTATGGTGCCCATCAAACTTAATAGTGAACGTGTTAAAGAGAAGAATCTTCGCATGTTTTGTGATGGAAAGCCCTTGATCCAATTTATATTAGAGGCATTAAAGAAAAGTAGAAACATTAACCAAATATATGTATATTGTAGCGACGAAAGGATTCAGGACTATTTAATTGATGGTGTAAAATTTTTGAAACGGCCCGATTTTCTTGATGCAAATACGGCAAACTGTAATGACATCATTAGAGAATTTATAAAAGAAGTGCATGCGGATATATATGTGGTTTCTCATGCTACAGCTCCGTTTACAAGCACAGAGAGCATAGACAAATGTATTGAAACAGTTTTGGAGCACAATGAATATGATTCCGCGTTTACCGTTGAAAAGGTCCAGACATTTATGTGGAGCAACGGAAAACCGATGAATTTTGATCCTGATCACTTTCCGAGAACGCAAGATCTTGAACCGCTGTATATGGAGACGTCTGGTGCATTTGTATTTACAAGAGATGTGTTCCAAAAATATGATCGTAGAATTGGCATTTCTCCCTGTTTAGTTGAAGTTGGTCCAGAAGAAAGTTGCGATATTGATACAGAATTTGATATGAAGGTTGCACAAGCCCTTTACCAATATGAAAGGGGTCAATGAGATATGGGTATTCAAATTACTGACTGCACAATTAGAGATGGTGGATATCTTTTAGACAAAAACTCTGACGCTGAATTTGTCAGGGGTGTTATGAAAGGACTGGCAGATGCCGGGATTGACTTTATTGAAACAGGATTCCTCCAGAAAAGTGTCAATGGAGAATCGATAGTATACCATAATTCTGTGGATGCAAGAAGGCATATTCCTGAGCACCACGGGAAAGCACAATTTCTTGGTTTCTGCGATAATAGCAGATATTCCATTGAAAATCTTGATGAGTTTGATGGAAAATCATTTCAATGGCTGCGGATATCGTTTGCTAAACATGAAATAGATGAGGCGCTTGAGTTTTGTGCAAAAGCGCAAGAAAAAGGTTATATTGTTCAGTTTAATCCCATGGATGCGATTAGCTATACAGATGAGGAATTGCAGTGTCTAATCAAAAAGGTGAATGAAGTTAAACCTGGGTCTATGTCCATTGTCGATACATTTGGCGCAATGTATCTTGAAGATGTAACTCATATTTTTAAGCAAGTTGATTCATTGCTCAATAAAGATATCAAGATTGGCCTTCATTCTCATGATAATCTTGGACTGTCCTGTGCTCTGGCGGAAACGATGATCATGCTTGCAGAAGAGAGCGGAAGGGATGTAATTGTTGACGGTTCGCTTTTGGGTATGGGCAGAGGGGCCGGAAATGCGCCTACAGAGCTACTGGCCAGCTATTTAAACAAAAAATTCTCTGCCAATTACAACATCCCAATTCTATTGGATACCATTGAAAAATATATCGTGCCACTGCGCAGCAAAATCCATTGGGGTTATGATTTGCCCATGTTTGTTTGCGGATGTGAGCATGCGCATGTTGATAATGTGTATTTCTTAAAGAAGCATACGGGCTGCACTGCGCGAGAGATGTATGAAATCCTGCATAGTATGACAGAAGCACAGCGTACCAGATATGGCTCCGGCTATTCCAAAACAGATTTTTCTGTTTTGGAAAAAGCATATGAAAAATATAAATTAAACAAGGATGGCGAAAAATAATATGAACTGCGCCGAGTATTTGGCGGATTTTTTAGTTGAACATGGCGTGACAGATATATTTGGATATCCCGGAGGATATATTGTCCCGTTTATGGATGCTTTATATGACCGCAAGGAAATCAAGGTCTGCGTATGCTACAACGAGCAAGGGTGCTCTTTTGCAGCAAATGGCTATGCACGGACAAGCGGTCGGTTGGGGGTATATTTTACAACTTCTGGCCCTGGAGCGGTTAATGCATTGGGAGGATTGGCGGATTCATGGTTTGACGGCATTCCAGTTATGGGGATATGCGGAAATGTCCCCACCAATGAAGTAAAAGGATTTTCGGGTGTACGTCAGAATGGATTTCAGGAAATGGATATTGTATCGATGACTCGTTATATTACAAAATATTCGGTAACCCCTAATTCACCAAAGGATTTCCCGGAGATTATATCCCGCGCATATAATATGGCAATGCTGGGGCGGAAGGGAGGCGTTATTATTGATTTTCCATATGACATCCAAAAGGCCAATATTGTTGGTCGGTAGTGGTGCTCAGTCTGCCGGCGCGAAAGAATTAATTTTGAAGTTTGCCAAAAAAACAAATATACCGGTTCTTACCACAATGAACGCAGTCGATTTAGTACAAGATGATTTAAGATTTGGATTTATCGGAACTTATGGAAATCGTGTTGCGAATACAATATTGTCCGAGTGCGATTTGTTAATTTCGCTTGGAGCTAGACTGGGCCTAAGACAAATTGGAAACCGTCCAGAGGCATTTGCGCCAAAAGCAAAATTGATACGGGTCGATATTGATCAGTATGAACTGAGTCGTGATATTAAAGTAAATGAAGAAAAACATCTGATGGATGCCAAGGCCTTTATGGATGTCCTTCTTACGGAGACTATTCCAGATTACACTCAATGGAAAAATCAGTGTATAGAACTAAAAAAACTGTTGGAACCCTATGATAAGGAACTTGGAAATCTTGTTATAGAGAAAATTGGAACGTTGCTTCCGGAAAATTCCATTGTTGCCGTAGATGTCGGTCAAAACCAATGCTGGTGTGCCCAATCTCTCGTATTAAAGGGCCATAATGGAAGGATATTGATTGCTGGAGGCTACGGTTCAATGGGATGTGGACTACCACTTGCTATTGGAGCTTCTATATCCATAGGAAGAGGAGTTACGTACTGCATTACCGGTGATGGCGGTCTCCAAATGAACATTCAGGAGTTAGAGACTGTAGTGCGGGAACAATTACCAATAAAAATATTGGTTATAAACAATCAATCTCTTGGAAAGATAAGCGAGATACAGGAAGGTTCATATCAATCAAGGTTTGCTCAAACTACAAAAATGAGCGGATATACTGTGCCAGATTTCGAGGCTATATCCAAGGCATATAAAATTAAATCGACCACACTGTCATCTTATGAGGAGTTGGACAAGTATAAAACTTGGATGACGGATCAGGAACCTTGTTTGATCAACATCACTCTTCCGGAACTCACAAAATTAATACCTAAAATTAAATGGGAAACAGGAAAAATCGAGCCTGCGTTGGATACTGAGACGATGAAACGGGTGGGCGACATTTTAAAAAATGTAATATGAAAAGCTTTAAAACAAAAAGTGAAATTGGAGCAGAGCTTAGAGTGCTCGTAATGGATGTCGATGGTACGTTGACAGATGGCAAAATTAATATTTCTTATCAGGGAGAACTATATAAATCCTTTGATGTAAAAGATGGATATGGAATATTAAAGATATTGCCTGAGTTTGGGATTACCCCAGTTATAATTACCGGTCGCACTTCTGGTATTGTCGAACATCGTTCAGCTGAACTAAATATCAAACATTTGTACCAAGGAGTAACTGACAAGGCGGTATGCCTTAATATGGTCGTGGATACACTACATGTTTCCTATGATCAGGTGGCTTGTATCGGTGATGATTTAAATGATCTGCCGATGATGAAGCTTTGTGGTATGAAAGGATGCCCTTCAGATGCTGTATCAGAAGTACGGGCAATCTGCGACTATGTATGTAAAGCTGCTGGTGGACAGGGGGCAGTTCGGGAGTTTATTGAATGGTTGACTAAATCAGGTAAGGATTGAGGGCATGATCCAAAAACTTCTCAGACATCGATTTCTTTTTGAGGAACTGGTAAAGCGGGATTTTAAGAAAAAATATAAACGGACTGTGCTAGGTATGGCATGGAGCATACTTTCACCTCTGCTTCAGCTTGCTGTCATGACACTGGTGTTTTCTCAATTTTTTGGACGAAATACGCCGCACTACATGATATATATTTTTTGCGGCAATCTTGTGTTTTCTTATTTTCGGGACGCAACAAACGGCGGCATGGGAACGATCATAGGTAACGCAGGTATTTTTACGAAAGTCAATGTACCCAAATATTTATTCTTGTTGTCCCGCAATATACAGGCACTTATTAACTTTGGGCTAATCCTGGTTGTGTTCTTTTTATTCGTAGCACTGGATGGTTTGCCATTCACATGGAAATATTTCTGCCTTCTATATCCTATCTGTGGCCTAATCCTATTTAATATAGGAACTGGCATGATTTTATCTGCTTTTTTTGTTTTTTTTCGAGATATTCAATATCTATATGATGTGTTTACCATGTTGCTGATGTACATGTCTGCTATCTTTTACACCATCGATAGTTATCCTCAAACGACCCAAGATCTGTTTCTGCTTAATCCGGTGTATCTGTTCATCAGCTATTTCCGACAGATTGTCATCGATGGGGTGATTCCTCCGGGGTGGTTCCACCTACTCATTGCGGTATGGACGGTAGCCATTCTGAGCCTGGGTTGTTGGATGTACAAAAAATACAATACCCGGTTCTTATACTATGTGTAACGGAGGAAGAGCATGAGTATTTTGGAAGTACATGATGTGTCCATCCGCTACATGACCGGGGACTTCAAAGAAATAGGCATCAAGGAATATGTAATGCGCAAACTGACCCGGAATTACCATGTGGTGGAGTTCTGGGCTGATCGTCACATCAGCTTTAATCTAGAAAAGGGCGAAATGCTGGGGATTGTTGGTACCAATGGGGCAGGGAAATCCACTCTATTGAAGGTGATCTCAGGTATTATGGAGCCTACCAAAGGGTGGGTGAAACGAGAGGGAAACATTGCTGCCCTGCTGGAACTGGGCAGTGGTTTTGACGGGGACCTGACCGTCCGAGAAAACACCTACCTCAGAGGAGCCATGCTGGGCTACACCCGAAAGTTTATGGACGAGACCTATGAACAGATTATCAATTTTGCCGAGCTGAAGGAGTTTGAGGACCGGCCCTTCAAACAACTCTCCTCCGGCATGAAAAGCAGGTTGGCGTTTTCTATTGCCAGCCTGGTGCGGCCTGATATTCTGATCCTGGACGAGGTGCTGTCGGTGGGTGATGGAGCCTTCCGAATGAAAAGTGAAGCCAAGATGCGAGAGATTATTACCGGGGGTGCCACCACCATTTTGGTCTCCCATTCCATTGAGCAGGTGCGAGAGATGTGCAGCAAGGTCCTGTGGCTGCATAAGGGAAATCAGGTGGACTTCGGCGACGACGTGCAGGGCATCTGCGACAAATATCAGGCCATGTTGGATGGCAAGCTGAAGCTGGACGCCAATGGAAAAATCAGAGCATGAGGCAAGGGGGTATATCCCCCTTGCTTTGTAATCGTCAATTCGACCAGCGGCTTGTCAAGGTAAAATGGCTCTGCCTGGAGAATTGCCTGCAGTATTGCCTCATCCGCTCACTCGTAGACCTGGATCCCTCTCTGTAAACTTGCTGCATTTTCCACAGCTCCACCTCACTATCTTAGGGCCTTGGATACTATCCGATACTACTGTGTACTATTCCAGACTTTTATAGTTTGGTAGAGGCATACTTCTCCGACAAGTTGCTGGTTAAATTAACACTTACTTAATTTTCCTCGCTTTGGGTGGTGCCAACGGGCCCATAATTTCGTACAAAAAGGGACGTAGATTCATTGAAAGATAGTTGCCCCGGCTACATGAATTAGGACATTTTGTGTATTATGCTATCTGCGGTTCAGCGCTGCCTTCAGTTCCACCAGAATGCGGCCCTGTTCCTCTGGGATTATGGCGTTCTCGTAGTTGGTGAGTGCCTCATCCCGAAGCTGCTCCGCCTCCCGGGCCCAGGCTTCAAAGTCCGGTTTGCTCATGGTGCCCTTGCGGGTACGGGCAAAGTATTTTTTGTAGGCTCGCTGGTGCAGCTTCCAGATCTCGTTGTTGCGAACCTTCTCCTGAAAATTGGCGGAGGCCCCTACCTCCCGACAGGTCTTACCCTCCTGACCGGGTGCCGGGCCGTCGCAGTAGGCGTAGGTGGCGCCGGGCAGCTGGAGAAACCACCGGCCGCAGTTGGCGCATCGCTTGGGGACATAGCCCTTCTGTAAGCCACGCATCAGCTCCACATAGACAAAGTCCAGCAGGCGGTCAAAGTACATCTTCTCCACCAGCTCCGGCGGCTGACCGTCCTGCTGGAGCACGGCATACTGAATATTGACCTGGGGGGCGTCCACTTGGATGTCCTCCCCCAGGCTGGCGCCGCTGACAAAAGCGTCCAAAAATTGGTCAGCAAGCTGTTGGGCCAGAGGAAG
>CALWSF010000044.1 GCA_944384125.1 uncultured Lachnospiraceae bacterium
AAATTTCAGGGGCAGTTGTGACTCAAGCGAGTCACAACTGCCCCTGTTTTGGACTATCTATTTCCCGACAGCCCCCTTTTATGATATCTGATTTCTGCAGGATCGGAAAATTATGTCCTTGACAAAGAAATAGGCACCTTTTATAATAAATATTGGACACTGGATACAATTTGGATACCCCAATATTATTACCAGGAGGTATCGAAATGAGCAACTTGACAATCAGACCAATCAATACCGGTTTCGTGACAATGATTCCGAAACAGTATCTCTATCATCATTCCACAGTGGCATTTTATCCTGAAGCTTCTGACAGAGAAGAGGAGTATCCTGTTTTTACATATCTCGTTGAAGGGGGAGAAAAGCTGCTTCTCGTAGATACGGGTATGGCATATACAGAGAGGGCCGATAAGTATCACCATCATGGTTCTTACCAGCCGGAGGGCATGGCCATCCATGAACAGCTGGCAAAGCTCGGATATAAGCCGGAGGATATTGATATTGTAGTGTTTACTCATCTGCACTGGGATCATTGCTTTTACATGGAGAAATTTACAAACGCGCAGTTTTACGTAAATAAAAAAGAATATGAATTTGCAATGAATCCGATTCCGCTCTATTACAAATCATATGAGGCGCCTCAGCTGGGGATAACCAGGCCTTTTGAGGGAATTGAGATGAATCTGGTAGAAGGGGAAACAGAGATTATGCCGGGAGTACGTGTTTTTGAGACCCCGGGGCATTCTGTTGGCCATCAGTCGGTAGAGATCGATACGGCAGCGGGAAAATATATCTGCTGCGGCGATTCTATCTTTATTATGGATAATGTAAAGCCCATAGAAAAACTTCATTATGATATTACTCCGCCAAACCGCTTTTCGGATATTGTATCCACATGGAAGAGCATAGAGCTGATAAAAGAGCGGGCTGAAGGTCTTGATAAAATTCTGACCTGCCATGACAGAGAGATCCTGGAACGGACAGCTAAAACTCCTGTACTGGGACTTTGAGTGAAAGGCAGGTGAAAGAAGAGGCATTGGCCTCGAGCATATGGCGGTAATCGGAGTTGTAGCTTGCTGTGATACAAAGTATCACGAAATAGTATTTGTGAGAGAACGGATAAAGGCCAGCGGAAATCAGCCGCTGGTACTGGATATCAGTACTGGCCCGTACATCCCCATTCAGGCGGATGTGAGCCGCGAGGAGATTCTGGAACTGGGAGGATATACATGGGAGCAGGTACATAGCTTTGAAAAAAGCGGCGCCATTTCTGCCATGACTGAGAGTATATCCAAAATGCTGGTAAAGCTTTATAAGGAAAAGAAAATTGATGGGGTACTGGGTATGGGAGGTCTGCAGAATACAGTGGTGTGTTCTGCTGCGATGAGGCTTTTGCCTATTGGTTTTCCAAAGCTTATATGCTCAACAATAGCCAGCGGATACAGATATTTTGACACAGTGGTTGGGGATAAAGATATTGCAGTTATTCCATCTATTGTGGATTTTGCCGGCATGAATCCAATTAATGAAGCTGTTTTGGGAAATGCGGTCAGCGCTCTGATCGGAATGACCCTTTATGGAGGACAGCTTATAGACACGCATGGCGAGGAATATATTGCTACGACACTGATGGGGATTACGAATGATACTGTAATGCGGGCGTCAGATGCGCTTACTGCGCAGGGCAGGAAGATGATCAGTTTTCATTCGACCGGAATCGGCGGAAGAGTTATGGAGACTCTGATTCGTGAGGGAATTATTTCTGCTGTGATGGATCTGTCTCTGCATGAGATGACAGCAGAATATTTTGGAGATTACGGTTACAGCAAAGGCGCGGATAACCGGCTGTGTGCTGCAGCCGAGATGGGGATTCCGGCTCTGATTTGTCCCGGCGGAATTGATTTTGCATGTCTTCGGCCGGATGAACTGTTTGATGACGAAGAAGAGCGGGGATACGTATGGCATAATAAGGATCTGACGCACACCCGTCTGTATGAGCATGAAATTCTTGATATAACAAGAACAATTGTGGAAAGACTGAACCGGTCAAAAGGCCCCACAGAGGTAATTCTTCCCATGGGTGGGCTGCGCACATTCAGTTATCCCGGAGAATTTTTCCATAAGCCGGAGACCATAAAAAAGATGAAAAAGATTTTTGAGGAAGGGCTGAAGCCGGAAATTACATTTAAGACGTATGATATGAATTTCTGCGATCCGGAATTTGCGGATATCTGTGCGGCTGAGATGACAAAGCTTCTTCAGTCACGGTAGAGCGGACGGATAAATATAAGGAGATTTGGCAATGATATATCTGGAATATAAAGAGCTTGTGGAAGAAATAAAAAAGGCGGCCGTTAAGTTCTATAACCTTCGCTATCAGATGAGCAACGGAGGCAATCTCAGTATCCGTATTCCCGGCCAGGACTGGATGCTGGTAAAAGGTACGGATGTGGCTTTTGATGAAGTTCGGGCAGAAACGCTTGTTATCGCAGATTTTGACGGAAATATAATAGAGGGAAAGATCAAACCATCCAAGGAAGCGCTGCTTCACGGTGCAATTTACCGGGAGCTTCCCAAGGTCGGAGCGATTATGCACTGCCATTCGCCGTATGCGACTGCGTGGGCGGCAGGACATGAGACACTGGAATTTTCTACACACCATTCGGGAATGAAACTGGGGGGATATGTTCCGGTTTTTGATACCCATTCCTATGCAGTGCCGAAAGAATGTTTTCCCATGATTCTGCAGGCATTTCGTGAAAATCAGAATATGAATGCTTTTCTTCTTCGGGGACACGGTCAGGTAACGGTGGCGCAGACAATGAGAGAAGCCGCTTATCTGGCTGAACTTGTGGAGGAGACGGCGCAGATATCAATACTGGCATCTGCTGCGGAGAAATAAATAAAAAAGACGCCTTTTGTGAAGAAACCGCGGTCTGCGCGGGATGTCTGAAAAGGCGTCTTTTTTATTTTGAATGACTCAGCCAAAATTTACATGGCGTCCCACATAATCCACCACATCTTTCAGGTGATCGGAAATAGCCTGTTTTGTCATGTCAATATCCCGGTTCCTGAGCCCCTGTATTATACGGCTGTGTTCGGCAAGAGTATCATTGATACGGCCCTCCAGAGAGTAATAAATGGATTTGAAAGAGTCGCACTTGTTCCACAGTCCTTCAAGAATCTCCACAGTGTCATCGCAGCCGGAAAGCGTGCAGATCAGGCTGTGAAACTGGCGATCCAGCTGCATAAATTCTCTGGATGTGTTGGAAAAATTAAGCATGCGCAGATTAATTGTCTCGAGAGCGTTTATGTTTTCATCGCTGGCCAGAATACAGGTGCGGGCGGCACAGTACTGTTCCATCAGAATACGGATGTCGTATATCTCAGTCAGACGTTCCCGGGAGAGCTTGAAAACAACGGCGCCGCAGTGGGGCTTTGTGATCAGCAGCCCTTCCGCCTCCAGCCGTTTGATTGCATCGCGGACGGGAGTGCGGCTTACTCCGAGTTTTTTTGTCAGAGTCTCCTGGGCTATGTGCTCTCCCGGCTTAAAATCGCCCTGTATAATTGCATTTTTTATCCAAAGATAAACGGATTCAGACACAGTTGTATATTGGATTAAAGGCTGAGTACTTTCCATAGTAAAATCTCCTTGCTTAAAATTATAGTGTTTTACGCAATCAATATACCATGAAAACAGGGAAAATACAATAGATTGGACAATGTATCCAAAGTGTAGTTAAAATTTTGTCAATTATATACATGTTTTAAAAGAAAAAACATTTAATTATTGACAAAAATTACAAATTAGTGTACCATATAGCCATGAAAATGTATCCAATATCCGGTGTCCAACGGAGAAGAGACGGCAGTTTTTAGTATTATGGAAAGGATGGAAAAGGAAATGAAAAAGAACAGGTTAGTGGCATTGGGAATAGCGGCAGTTATGGCGCTTGCTACAGTAACGGGCTGCGGCAGCTCACAGTCTTCTCAGACGGATACTCAGGCTGCATCCGGCGGAGAACAGGCTGAGGCATCTTCCGGCGACAAGGAGAAAATCACATTGCGCATTGGATCCGGTCATTCCGAGTCTAATCCGTGGATCACGGCTCTGGAAGATTATTTTGTTAAGAATGTGACGGATCGGGTAAGCGCAGAGACAAATTATGAGATTGAGTGGGTTAAATCATACGGCGGTTCTGTTATTTCTCTCGGAAATGAGCTTCAGGGCGTACAGGACGGTCTGGTAGATATAGGATGTACAATTCTCGTATTTGAGGCATCCAGACTTCCTCTTCAGGATATGGTGTACAGCATGCCGTTTTCCTGTTCAGATCCGTTGATTGTGGCAGATACGATTAAGCAGATGTATGAAGAATACCCGGAGTTTACAACGACTTATGAGACAGACTATAATCAGAAATTCCTGGGAATCGGCGTTTCGGATCCTTACGGTTTCTACAGTACAAAAGAGGTAAAATCTCTGGACGATGTAAATGGAATGAAGATTGGAGCAGCAGGTATTAATCTGTCCTGGATTGAGGGTTCCGGCGCAGTCGGCGTACAGACATCTCTGAATGACACATATCAGATTCTTCAGACAAACGTATGCCAGGCTACGATTCAGCCGACTCATTCCTGTGTAAACCTGAAAGTATATGAGGTTGCTCCGTATTATCTGGATGCGAATTTCAATGTAGTGCCGTTCAATGCAATTACGGTTAACCTGGATACATGGAATACTCTTCCTGCCGAGGTACAGACGATTCTTACAGAGGTTGGAGAAGGATATCTGGATTATGAAGCCAACTATATTAATGAGATCCATGAGCAGGATCTGGCTGCACTTGAGGCAGAGGGATGTACAATCAATACTCTCAGCCGTGAGGAGCAGGAAAAGTGGGCAAACAGCCTTCCGGATGTAGTAAACGGTCTTGTAAAGAGCCTCAACGATGCCGGATATAACGGTGCAGAGATCGTCAACAGATACTATGAGATTCTGGAGTCTCACGGTGTAGAGAAAATCCGTGACTGGAATATTGAGGGATAATTGAGCAGGAGCCTGCCGCCAGAGGCGGCAGGCCGTGCGGATACAGAAATATGTCCCTGATTTTGGACGAATTGGCTTACAGGAAGTAAAAAAGAAAAGGGTGAAAATATGTCGGTTCTTCGTAAGTTAGACAAGCTGTTGGAGCGTTTTTTGAGTCTGATGGATGGAATTGCTGCTATATCAGTATTTGCTATTATGCTTCTCATTACTGCGGATGTTCTCAGCAGACTGATACTTAACAAGCCGTTTGCAGGAACGGCCGAGATTGTAAGCAGCATTATTATTATCGTATGTTTTCTTGAAATTCCGTATGTTGCTGTTAAAGGAGCTCATGTGCGGACAACCATGCTGTATGATAAAGTTGGGAGAAAGGGAAAGCTTGCCATAGATATCGTGGCAGCAGCTCTGGGAGTCCTTGTATATGCATTTATAATCCGGGCCAGCTGGGCAAACCTGATCAATGCGATAGAGATAGGAGAGGCTGAGATTGCCGGTTCAGTGCGTATAACGACGATTCCGGGACGTTTTTCCATTATTTTCGGTTCCGGACTGATGATTCTGGAGTTTATTGATCAGATTATTAAATTTGGCTATGAACTGTTAACAGGAAATAATTTTGCTGAAGGGGGGAACAAGTGATGAGTACAGGTGCGGTAGCTGCTTTTTCATTAATACTTTTGCTGACACTTATTTTCTGCGGCGTACATCTGAGCACGTCCCTGATGTTTACCAGTGTGCTGAGCGTATTTTTATTCACAGGTCGCTTTTCAACTGCCATGAATGTCCTCAGTCAGTCGGCCTGGGGCGCGGTGCGTCAGTACATGTTTGGTGTTATCCCTCTGTTTGTGCTGATGGGGCTTCTGGCTAATCTATCGGGAGCCAGTCAGGATTTGTATGATTCGGCGAGTCTGCTGCTGAAAAAGGTAAGGGGCGGAGTTGGAATCGCTACGGTTGTTGCCAATGCAATTTTTGCAGCTATTACGGGTGTAACGGTAGCCTCTGCGGCAGTTTTTACCAAAATTGCGCTTCCTCAGATGCTTCGTCTTAAATATAACCGGAAAATAGCACTTGGAACAATTTCAGGTTCCGCCATTCTCGGTATGCTGATTCCGCCAAGTCTTCTTATGATTGTATACGGATCGCAGGCGGACGTTTCAATCGGAAAACTGTTTGTTGCGGCAGTTGTCCCCGGAGTTCTGATGACAATTGCATTTATTATTGTAATTCTGACGGTTGCCCATGTGAAGCCGGAGTATATTCCCGAGGTAGAAGATCTGACAGAATATGAGAAAGAAAATTTCTGGAAAATCGTTCTTCGCCCGTGGCCTATTGTCCTTCTGATTATTATATCTCTGGGAGGTATCTGGTGCGGTTTCTTTACGCCTACGGAGGCAGGCGGTGTAGGTGCTTTTGGTGCTTTCCTGATCGTTATATTCCGAAAGAGATTTAACCGGAAAGATTTCTGGGAAACACTCCTGTCAGCGGGTTCCACATCAGGAAGTGTACTGATTCTTCTTGTATCTGCATCCACATATTCCAAGACGCTTGCAATGTGTGGTGTCATCAATGTGCTTCGTTCCTTTGTAGAGGGACTTCACATGCCGCCTATTGTAATTGTGCTTTTGTTTATTGTCATCCTGATGATTCTTGGATGTATTCTGGATTCCACGTCAATTCTGCTTTTGACGACGCCGCTTATGTGTCCGATTATGGCTGATCTGGGTTATGACTTAGTGTGGTTCGGACTGGTTATGATTATTGCCATTGAGACGGGAATGATCACGCCGCCGTTCGGAATGAATGTTTTTACTGTCAAATCTTCGCTTTACGGAATGGATGGCATGGAGGATATTACAGTAAATGAGATTTTTGCGGGTTCCATGTGGTTTCTTATAGCAATTATTGTTGTGGATTTAATTTGTGTGTTCGTTCCGTCTGTTGTGACGTTCCTGCCAAATGCAATGTAGCCGGCCGGCGGACGGAAAATTTTCTTGAAATGTATTATAAAATAATATACAGAGAGGAGCATTGATAATGTCGAATGTAAAAATTCCCAGGGAGAAAACGGCAATCGTTTTAATTGAGCCGCAGAATGACTTTCTGTCAGAGGGCGGAACCATGTATGCTCATATTAAAGAACAGCTGGCAGAGCGCCATGTGATTGCGAATCTTCAGGATCTTCTGGATCAGGCCCGCGGAAAGGTTGCCAAGATCTTTTACTGTCCGTTCCATCCCTTTGATCCCGGTTTTCCGGAATTAAAAAAAGGCGGTCCGGCCTGCGAGGGTCTGAGAGGGATCGAGATGGAGATGGAGGCTGACTGGGGTACCGGCGCATGGCTGCGCGGAACACCGGGGCCGGAGATTATCAAAGAGCTGACACCGCAGCCGGGAGATGTTGTAGTGGAGGGAAAGAAAACACTGGATGCATTTCACTCAACAGGACTTGATTATTATCTGCGCGCAAATGAAATTGAGTATGTTGTATTTACAGGTTTTCATACGGACTGGTGTGTTGAATCCTCCGCCCGTTCTGCTTACGATAAGGGATATCGCGTGATTGTGCTGAGCGACTGTACAGCCACAGACACTCAGGAAGAACAGGATTTCTGCGAGAAATGGATTTTCCCGAAAATTGGAAAGGTAATGACATACAAAGAATTCCTGGATGCTCTGGAATAAATGAAAGAAAGATAACTGAACATATGTAATGAATGCGGATGTTGAAAAACGTCTGCGGCAAGCGGCACGGATCGGTTCCCGGAAGGAACTGACCCGTGCCGTTTTCAGCTTTTACGGGCTGAATTTTCTGATATATATTTGGAATGTTTTCAGCTGCTGCATCCACAGGTGTGGTTTGCTCGAAAAGAAGCGGGAATGCGATCCGACTGTATACTGAAATATTTGGAAGATGTCTTTATCATTTGCAGGGAAAAGCAGTATAATATAAGACGGATGAAATGCAAAAAACGGGATTTTAGAAACAATTATATAAATTATGTTTTAAATACAGCAGATGTTTGCGGGAGGTATGGTATGAAAGTACTTGTAATACCGGATGTTCATCTGAAACCGTGGATGTTTCAGGCAGCAGAAAAAATTATGGAAGAAGGCATGGCAGAAAGAGCGGTATGCCTTATGGATATTCCGGATGACTGGAATCAGGAATATAATCTCACATTATATGCGCAGACATTTGACGCGGCAATTGCTTTTGCAGAGAAATATCCGGATACGCTCTGGGCATACGGCAACCATGATCTGTCTTACATATGGGGCGAGCGGGAAAGCGGTTACAGTGCGGCTGCCGCGCAGATTGTAAGGGAAAAACTTGAAGAGCTGAAAAAAGTGCTGCCGGATGGGAACGAAATCAGATATGTTCAGAAAATCGACAGCGTCCTCTTCTGCCATGGAGGAGTTCTGGAATATTTTGTAAAAAATACAGTGCCCGATTCAAAATATGACGATGTGGATGAAACACTCAGGATTATCAACAGTTTGTCCCGGGAATATATCTGGAATAATATTTCCCCTGTATGGCACAGACCGCAGTATACGGCGGGGAAACTGTATAAATCAGAAGAAATTCTGCAGGTTGTAGGCCATACTCCGGTTGAACGGATATACAGAGAGGGAAACGTGATATCGTGTGATGTGTTTTCTTCTTACAGGGACGGGAAACCAATCGGGACAGAGGAATTTCTGGTGCTGGATACGGAAACATGGGATTTTTCCGGGATAAAAGGCCGTGGCTGAAAGCACTGCAAAATACTGTAAGTCAGGAATGCAGAAGGGAAAGTTAGTATGAGATTATTTATTGCAATTCAATTATCTGAAGAAATGAAAAAGGCTCTGGTTGCCTGTATGCATGATCTGAAGAAGCAGGGAGTGGAGGGAAATTGCATAACATCTGTCTGATGTTCCTATATGAATCATCGGACAGATATTTTTTATATCCGTGAAGAGGAAACAGATAATATAAGACAGATGTTTTGTGCACTATTTTACCTTGAATCCAATAAAATACTATTCAATTGTTTATTTCATACAAAAAATATGTTAAGATAGATCATATTTTGAACATATATTGAGTGGGAGGAAAGGTATTTTGCTGGCTGAACTGAAAATGAAACTAAAACCGGATTGCAGTGAATTTGGCTACTACCAGTCATCCAATCTGCAGGGCGTGTTAATGGAACAAATAGAATCTGATTATGCGGATCAAATGCATCAGCAGGGATGGAAACCGTACAGTCAGTTTTTGTATTGCATGAACAATGAATTCTGGTGGACAGTCCACACATGGACGAAAGAGGCATATGATAAGATTTTACTGCCGCTGCAGGATTCCCGGTTTGATTCATTTCAGATAAAAAAAAGGGGAATCCGGGTCAGCATTCTGCAAAAGGAAGAAACGATGCTTGCTAAAAAAGCACTGATGGAAGAATTTTATTCACAGGAATGCAGCAGATATCTGTCTGTGGAATTTTTGTCGCCAACGGCGTTTAAGCAGAATGGAAGATATGTAAATTATCCGGATCTGAGACTGATTTTTCAAAGCCTGATGAATAAATACAGCGCAGGCAGCAGTGAATTAAATATGTTTGATGAAGAAACGCTGGAACAGCTGGTCAGCAACATGTCAGTCAGCAGATATCGGCTGCACAGTGTATCTTTTCCACTGGAAGGAGTATGGATTCCTGCATTTATAGGAACGATGACAATCAGGGTAAATGGTACGAAAACAATGGCAAATTATGCGCGGCTGCTGCTGCGGTTCGGACAATATTCCGGTGTTGGAATTAAGACAGGAATGGGTATGGGAGCTGTGAAATGGATTGAAAAGGAGAAGATATGACAGAGAATGAGATGACACTGGTACTGGGAGGGCTTCTTCATGATATTGGAAAAGTTCTTTACCGGCAGGGCGGAGAAAGAAAAAAACACAGTCAGATCGGATATGAATTTCTGCGGGACGAAACAGGGATAAAGAATGAGGAAGTGCTGAATTGTGTGAAATATCATCACAGTGATGCGTTGAGGGAAGCAGAGCTTCCAAAGAACAGCCCTGCATACATCGTTTATATGGCGGATAATATTGCTTCAGCTGTGGACAGACGGGAAAAAGAGACGGAAGAGAGAGGATTTGAAATACATACGCCCCTTCAGCCGGTGTTCAATATATTAAACAGAAACAGGGAGATAAAATATTATTCTCCGGCGCTGCTGAATATGGAATCATCTATCAATTTCCCGACAGATGAGAAGGTTCTGTATACAGAAGCACAGTACCGGGAAATTGCCAGAAATATATCAGACAATTTAAAGGGCCTGGAATGGAATGAAAAATATATAAGTTCCTTATTGGAAGTGCTGGAGGCTAATCTTTCTTATATACCTGCATCTACCTCTAGGAATGAATTGACGGATATTTCTCTGTTTGATCATGTAAAACTGACGGGTGCGTTTGCAAGCTGTATTTATCATTATGCCCTTGAGCAGAAGATAGAAGATTACTGGGAGACATTTTACAGGAAAGGAAAAGAATTTTACGGAAAAAAGGCATTTCTGCTGGCGTCTCTGGATATGTCGGGAATCCAGAACTTTATCTATACAATTTCAACCAGAAATGCGCTGCGTACATTGAGAGCCCGTTCTTTTTATCTGGAAATCATGATGGAACATATAACTGACCAACTGTTGGAAAAGCTTGGCCTGTCTCATGCAAACCTGATTTATTCAGGCGGGGGACACTGCTATCTGATTTTGCCTGATACGGGAGTGTGCAGGGAAACCTTTGATTTGTTTATTCAGGATACAAATCAGTGGTTTCTGGAACATTTTCAGACTGCGCTTTATATAGCCGGCGCATATGAGCCCTGCAGCAGCGATTCTCTGAGAAACGAACCGGAAGGCAGTTATGCGGAAATTTTTCGTGGACTTTCTTTAAAACTGTCACAGACAAAAAGCAGACGATATACGGCCAGTCAGATTATATGGCTGAACCGGGATATAAGGCAGGATTATTCGCGGGAGTGCTCTGTCTGCAGGCGGATTGGTATGGTAAACGAAAAAGGCGTATGTCCGATCTGTGCGGCTATAGAGGAATTGTCGCAAAAAGTGTTGTATGCCGATTTTTTTACCGTAATCAGGGAAAAACAGAGGGAGCTGCCGCTGCCGGGAGGATTCAGTCTTGTGGCGGACAGTGCCGAAACTCTGAAAAAAAGGATGGGGGAGCAATCAGAAGAATTTATAAGAGCGTACGGAAAAAACCATCTGTATACCGGAAAGAATATTTCGAGGAAACTGTGGGTAGGAAGTTATACAAATGGCAATACATTTGAAACATTTGCCAGGGAAGCAAAGGGAATCAATCGCATCGGTGTCCTGCGGGCGGATGTGGACAATCTGGGACACGCATTTGTTGCGGGGTTTGATAATCCGGAAAATCACAACCGCTATGTGACATTATCCAGGACGGCTACACTGTCCAGAGAGCTTTCTCTGTTTTTTAAATTATATATCAACCATATTCTGGAACAGGGCGTTTATTCCATGGAAGGCAGAAAAGAGTGCAGACCGAGGAATGCGACCATCGTTTATTCCGGCGGAGACGATCTGTTTATTGTGGGGGCATGGAATGAAGTGATCGAACTGGCTGTGGATCTTCGCAGAAAATTTGAAGTATATACAGAAGGGACGCTTACCCTGTCGGCCGGAATTGGAGTATATCATGACAGCTATCCCATCAGCGCCATAGCTTCGGAGGTGGCGGAAATGGAAGACGCATCAAAGGATATGCCGGGGAAAAATGCTGTGACCTTACTGGAAGACGGAGCAGATCATATGATTACCGTTTGCGGAAAACATTTGCAGATAAAAGATGGAACCTGCAGCTGGGAGGAATTTGAGAAACGTGTGCTGGAGGACAAGCTGGCTCATATAAAAACATTTTTTGATTTGTCTCAGGATCATGGAAAGGCATTTCTTTATCATCTGCTGGAACTGATCAGAAATCAGGAAGAACGAATCAACTTTGCCCGATACGTTTATCTGCTGTCACGAATGGAACCGGATGAGAAGGCAGGTAAAGAGCAAAAAGAGGCATATCATGTGTTTTCTGAAAAAATGCTTCGCTGGGTTGCGGAGGAACAGGACAGAGCGGAACTCAAAATGGCAATTACGATTTATTCGTATCTGACAAGAAATGATGGGGAGGATACAGACTGTGAAAATAATTACAAATAATAACTATGTGGATGAAGCGGAGAAGGTTATACAGGTTTTGAAAAGCAAAAAAAATCCCAGAACCGGGAAAGTAATTCCTATGGTTACAACTTCCAAGATAAGAAATTTGCTAGCAATGACGGCGGATATTTACAATGAGGCATTAAATATTCCCGGCAGCCGGCTGCCGGAACGACTCAATGACCGGATCGAGTATTTACGGGTACGCTTTATATATGAAGTTGGAAAAGATTCAGATGGAAAAGTAAAAAACTTTGTGACAGAGGCGAAAATTCTCGATATTCTTCGGGAAATCAAAGGGGAAAAGGAAAATTTTATATTGTTCAGTCATTATATGGAAGCGCTGGTGGCATTTCATCGATTTTATGACGGAAAAGATAATTAGGGGAGGAAACAGGAATGTACGGAAAGATTCAGATTACAGGGAAACTGGAATTGCTTACGGGAATGCATATCGGCGGTGCTTCGGCATTTGCAGCCATAGGTGCGGTAGATGCCCCGATCATAAAAGACATTGGCACAAATCTGCCCATGATACCGGGGAGTTCGCTGAAAGGAAAAATCAGAACGCTGCTTGCGCGGGAATATAATGAAACCGTAACAGAACCGGAAAATGATCATATGTGTCTGACCAGGCTGTTTGGAACATCGAAAAGGGGAGGAATAAAAAGGAGCCGGCTTCTCTTTTCCGATATGGTACTTTCCAATGCGGAGGATTTAAGGGAAAAGGGGCTGCAGAGCCTGACAGAGATCAAGTTTGAAAACACCATTAACAGGGCGACAGCGATGGCAAATCCAAGGCAGATTGAACGGGCGGTAAGGGGGTCTGTTTTTGATTTTGAACTCATTTATGAACTGGAAAAAGAAGAGGAATTTCTTGAGGATATGGAAATTCTGGGGGAAGGGATGAAGCTGCTGCAGTATGATTACCTGGGAGGACACGGTTCGAGAGGGTATGGGAAAGTGAGATTTCAGGATGTTCTTGCAGAAGTGGCTGTGGGGGATGTCCCGGAACAGTTAATTGAAAAGTGCAATCAGATTTTACTGGATGCGATTGCAGGACGGGAGTGATATTGTATGGAATATCAGCTGTATCAATTCAGATTTTCAGGCGGTGTGCATTTTGGATATGGTTCTCTGGATCAGTCAGAATATACTTTTTGCGCGGATACATTATTTTCCGCACTCTGTCAGGTCGCAGTCCGGCTTGGCAGGGAGAAGCTGGATGCACTGACAGGCTTTGCAAAAGAGGGAAGTCTTCTGATTTCAGATGCATTTCCTTATATGAAGGAGGAGCTGTTTCTGCCGAAGCCGGTATTGTATATAGAAAGAAGAGAAAACGAAGCGGGGGATTCCGGAATCAAAAAGGCTTATAAAAAAATGAAATATGTGCCGGTCAGTGATTTTGACGCATATTTGAAGGGCGAATTTTCAGTTGAGAAGACGGAGGCGCTGAAGCAGCTGGGAGTGTATCAAATGAAAAAGTCTGCTGCTGTGCGGGGCCTGGAAGATACGATGCCGTACCGGGTCAGGACATTTCGTTTTGGAGAGGGAAACGGACTTTATATTATTTGCGGGTATCAAAAGAAGAACGGGAAAGAATTACTTGAGGAATTACTGGAATATCTTATGCTGGACGGACTGGGAGGAAAACGTTCTTCCGGTCTGGGAAGATTTGAATGTGTGCCGGTAAAAATGAATCGTATACTGGCAGACAGACTGGAAGAAAAATCCGGTCGGTATATGACACTGTCCATATCGCTTCCGCAGTCCGGGGAACTGAGTGAAATTTTAGAAAATTCCAGTTATCTGCTTCAGAAGAGAAGCGGCTTTGTTGCATCGGATCAATACAGCACAGAATGGATGCGGAAAAAAGATGCTTATTTGTTTGCGTCAGGTTCCTGTTTTTCAAAAAAGTATCGGGGATGTATTCTGGATGTATCCTGTGGAGGTGCACATCCGGTATATCGTTATGCAAAACCAATCTTTCTGGGGGTGGACGTATGAAAAAAAATCTGGAGATATACCGGGCACAGCTGACGGCTCTGAGTCCTGTTTTTATTGGAAGCGGAAGCGAACTGTCCAAAAAGGAATACCTTTTTTTAAATGGACGAAGAGAAGTGGGAATTATTGATATACAGACATTTTATCGCGTGATATCCCAGAAAGGCCTGAGAAGCCGGTTTGAGATGTTTATGATGGATGCCGGCACCCGTACAAATTTGAGTGGTTGGATCAGGGAAAACGGTATCAGGGAGCAGGAGATAAAAAAATGTCTGAAATATACAATAGACAGTGGAGATACAGATATTCAGAGAGGAACGCCGATACATATCATGGAGTGCGTAAAAGATCCCTATGGAATGCCTTATATTCCGGGCAGTTCTATTAAGGGAATGCTCCGGACCATTCTTCTGAATGGAAGAATGATACGGAATCCGGAACGGTTTAAACAAGGAAAAGAGGCGTTGCTTCGCGCTGTGCTTAATGCTCCCCCAAAAGTGAACCGGAATCAGTTTCTCCGGAATGAGAAAAACATGATGGAAAAGACTTGTTTTTATTCGCTACATCGAAATGAGAAAAAACATGATGATGCGGTAAATGACGAGCTTTCCGGTATGATTATAAGCGACAGCGAGGCGCTGACATTACAGGAACTGGTGCTTTGTCAGAAAATAGAACGGCATACAGACGGAACGGAAAAGAAACTGAATCTGCTTCGGGAATGCATACGCCCGGGAACAAGAATTAATTTTAATATTACACTGGAGAAGGATATCTGTCCGGTACGCAGGGAGGATATTTTAAAAACAATCGAATCATTCAATGATGTTTATTATAATTGTTTTTTGAAAGCATTCCGGGGAATGGATTATCCGAAACAAGGCCAGGTATATCTGGGTGGCGGAATCGGATTTGTCAGTAAGACTTTAATCTATCCGCTTTTGGGAAAGAAGGAAGGGCTGGATACGACAATGAAGATTTTTCAATGCACGGGAGTGCCTCGGGAGCATAAACATTATAAAGATACTGCATATGGCGCTTCTCCCCATATTGTAAAATGTACCAATTACCAGGGACAGTGTATGCAAATGGGATGCTGCAAACTGGAGTTTTTGTAAGTTTTGCCACGATCCGCATAAATGCCGGTTTTGTGAGGCGTTTTTATTCTGAATGTACACATTGATAGATGCGAAAACCATTTCCCCCGCAAACCATGAAATAGGGCCAGTGTTTATCAGGGATGTGGGGGAGAGATTAGATTTATAGAACCCCGTAAGGGGACGGAAACATAATAACCACTATTATTAATCTTAATTGGAAGAGGTTAGATTTATAGAACCCCGTAAGGGGACGGAAACATGCTTTCAATTTGCTTTAACGTCATGTAATAACTATTAGATTTATAGAACCCCGTAAGGGGACGGAAACCATAATGCCATTTTTATTTTTAAATGACATATGCATCATTAGATTTATAGAACCCCGTAAGGGGACGGAAACCTCCTGCAAAATCTGTTCAAGTACGCTCATGCTCAATTAGATTTATAGAACCCCGTAAGGGGACGGAAACCGCAGGGATGTATATTGTAGGAACTGACATTCCGATTAGATTTATAGAACCCCGTAAGGGGACGGAAACAATAAATACGCTGTCCGTGTAAACTGATTTTTTGTCATTAGATTTATAGAACCCCGTAAGGGGACGGAAATAAATTTAATTTATCCATTGGTGGGTCCCATTCAATATTAGAATTTATAGAACCCCGTAAGGGGACAGAATTGAGCGACAAGTGGAGATTCAGAAAGGAGGAAATAAGTGAGTTTATTGTACATAAATGAAGATGGCGCTATTATTGGAATAGATGGCAATCGGATGACAGTCAAATATTCCAACGGCTTGTTAAAATCGCTTCCTATAGAAACAGTAGATAATATCACGATTCTGGGACAGTCGCAGCTGACGACGCAATGCATCAGAGTATGCCTGGAAAAAGGGATACCTGTTGCCTTTTTTTCAAAAGGCGGGAGATATTTTGGGCGATTGTATTCTACCGGCCATGTAAATGTGGCTCTTCAAAGAAAGCAAAGTTCCCTGTATGAAAATGAATTTGCTCTTCAGCTTTCAAAACGACTGATAAGTGCAAAACTGAGAAATCAGATTGTAGTCCTGAAACGATATGAAAAAAGTACGGGGGAAGATATTTCAAGGCAAATCCAGATGATGCGTATTTGCCGCCAAAAGGTGCCGGACTGTAAAAGCGTGTCTGAATTGATGGGGTACGAAGGCCAGGGAGCAAAGGCATATTTTGATGGACTTGCGGAAGTGGTAGAACCTGATTTTAAATTTACAGGAAGAACAAAACGTCCACCCATGGACGAATTTAACTCCATGTTGAGTTTGGGGTATTCCATTCTGATGAATGAGCTATATGCTGCAATTGAGATAAAGGGATTAAATCCATACTTTGGATTCCTGCATAGAGATAGAGAAAAACATCCAACCCTGGCGAGCGATTTGATGGAAGAGTGGAGGGCTGTAATTGTAGACTCTGTGACAATGAGCCTGATTAATGGCCATGAGATCCAAAAAACGGATTTTTTGCTAAACGTGGACGAACCGGGATGTTATCTTACCAGGAATGGATTAAAAATCTTTCTGAATAAATTAAATAATAAACTGCAGACAAAAATGCGCTATTTGGCTTATGTGGAATATCCGGTTAGTTTTCGCCAGGGAATTGCGCAGCAGACAGATACGCTTGCACGGGCGATAGAGGAAAAAGATGTGTCGATTTATAAACCGATTGAGATAAGGTAGTAAAGGATGGAAAGAGAAAATTACTTTTTTGAGATTCAGGACAGCGCTGAGAATGATAAAGTGTTTGTTCTAATCATCTATGATATAGCGGAAAATAAAAAGAGGCTTAAATTGGCAAAACTGCTTCAGGGATATGGATTTCGGATACAGAAATCTGCATTTGAGGCCACTATAACTAAAAAGAAATATAAAAAGCTTCTTCACGAGCTTTCACTGTTTGGAAGTAAAGAGGACAGTATACGGGTCTATAAAATCATTGGAAAGGGCCAGGTAACTAATATAGGAAAAGAAACGAATTATGAACAGGATGATATTGTTCTGATATAGGAGGAGATTTGCATGAATCAAACGATTTTATTTTCGCCGCTTGGTGGGACAGATCCCATTTCAATGAACAACTGTCGGGACGGTTCTATGCTTCATATATGCAGAGTATATAAACCTTCAAAAATTATTTTGTATATGTCAAAAGAGATTCTGGAAAATCAGGAAAAAGATGACAGGTATCATTATGCCCTGGAACGCCTGTTTCGTTTACAGGGAAGAGAAGATGCTGTAATTGAGGAAATAAAATGTCCTGAACTGACGCATGTGCAGGAATTTGATTTCTTTTACAGAGAGTTTCAGGAAATCATTGGCAAAATATTTGCAGAGATGGATGATTCTGATACGCTTTTGCTCAATGTTTCATCCGGGACACCGGCTATGAAAAGCGGACTTCTGGTTTTACAGACATTAGGAGAATATCCGGCAACTATGATTCAGGTGTCTACCCCTGCGGAAAAAATGAATGAACATAGCCATAAAGATTACGATATAGAATTATTGTGGGAAATGGATGAAGACAATGAACCTGATTTTAAAAACAGATGCCGGGTTGTACAGTGTCCCACATTGTCAAAAATCAAGAATGAAGAAATCATAAAAAAACATATTGCAGTTTTTGATTATCAGGCAGCAGCGGCAGTTGCGGAAACGATGCGGTCAGAGGATACAAAACCGTATTTTAAATATTTGAAAATGGCGGAAGCCAGAATTTTGCTGGATTTTCCAACTGTTGACAGATGGCAGAAAGAGATAGAGGAGAATTGTTTACCGATAAAGTCGGGAGACAGCCGTAAATATTTTGAATATGCCCTGAACCTCAGCATTAAGTTAAAACGCAAAGAATATGCGGATTTTATTCGGGGGATCACGCCTGTTATTGTGGATCTGTTTGAAATTGTGTTGAAAAAACAATGCAATATAGATATTAATGCATATACAAATGATGTAAGGGGAGTAAGGAATTGGGATGATAAGAAGCTGGAAGGGACAAAGCTGCAAATAAAACTGAATAAGACTTATAAAGGAAATTTTCGGTGTGGGCCTGTATACTCGGATCATTTGCGGATTTTGATTCAGGCGTATAGTGGGAATCGTCATTTGTGCAGTCTGGTGGATGATCTCAGACATGTTGAAGCAAATATCCGCAACATGGCAGCACATCAGATTGTGTCTGTCACAGAAGCAGAGATAGAGAAGAGGACAAGATTTACAGGAAAAGAAATCATGGATAAAATTATTTCCATGTTTACATATACGGGAATGAACATGAAGGCAGAAAGCTGGTCTTCATATGATAAGATGAATCAGTTAATTCTGAAGGCGATGGAATCAGTTAATTGAAAGAGAAAGAGCTGCTGTTATGGTTGAGAATTGTGAATCATATTCATCATAATTCTTTGATTATTTGGAAAAAGATTTTAATATTCCCAAAAGAGAAATGATGGAGTAACTCGCAGTAACTTCATATTTTCAGAATTCATTGGTCTGGCCGGCTACCAGAAGGAGCCACCTTTTGATCCCGATGTTCAGGTGCTGTTCCGGAAACTTTGGAGAACGAAAAAATGATGGATTCCCGGATATGAGGGGCGGATTTGGGGGCAAAGTCTGAATAAACCGGAAATGTGTCGCATACATTGTAAAAAACGTTCTCAGGGGTAGACCCATGAAAGAATATATTGAAGAACGGGCAGTTGCTATTGCCAATTACATCATAGACCACAATGCGACGGTAAGGCAGACAGCGAAAAGATTTGGGATAAGCAAGTCGACGGTACATACGGAAGTGATAAATTAGAACGGTTAATATGGGCGATACAGTAAGCGGCCATATAAGCAAATAGGCGGCATAGATCAGCACCGGGAACGGGCTGGCCTATGCCGCTTATTTTGCATTCTGGAGGAAGTGTGGCTACACACTCCGGCAAAATAGGGTTTCCAAAGGGTATCCCTTTGGCACACGACTTTGCTTGCAAAGTGTAGTGTGTTATACGCTCTGTTGGCGTTGCTGCGAAAATGAGGTCGCCAACCGGGAGGGCAAACACATTTGAAGCGGCAGGAAAACAGAACTGTGATTGCGTGGCGTGAAATCGCAAGCGCAGAACTGGTTTCATTAGCAGACAGGGCGTATATGAAAAAGTTTCTTTTTGGTCGAAATCATTTAAAAATTATGCTACCAACCACTGATTAACATAATTAGTAATTCGATTACTCCAATCAATTTCGTCTTCGGAATGTTCGATTTCATCAATAGCTGTTTGCAAGAATTTTTGTACATCCTGTGGCTGAGGAACGCCATCGCTTGTGTAAGAGTTCTCAATTAACCGCATAAACGAATCAAGTTCCAATGGGACAATCTTCGGCTTGCCTCCATAAGCAGCGATATTTCTGATTTGATTTAAGCCGAAGAAGTGTGCCCATGTTGCTCTGTTAATTGACGGAGCTATGAACAGGCAATAAGTAGTTTTTCCTGTCGCCTTTTGCAACTGAGCATAATGCCGTGTGACTGGCTCTCCCTCAGATTCATACTGCCGCTGTCCCCGTTGCAGGGTAACTTCAACTGAAAGAGCAAAGGTATCATAATCACATTCAATGTCCGGCATATTGCCTTGGGCTGTTGATGTGGGGCGCCCCGAGTCGTCAATCTTGAAATTGCCTTTAATTGTTCCGCCGTCCAACATAGTCATGGCTCGCCATGTGTTCCATTCAAGGAACAAGGGGGCGTCGTATACCTCATCGGACAAAATTTCGTTGTATGTATCAATAACTTCTTGATACAGCGCATAAGACTTTAGTTCCTCAGTCTGCTTTTGGATAATTGCCACTCGTTTTGCTTGAACAGCACTATCACGCAAATCTTTCAGTTCTTCGATTGTTTTTCCAGAAAGTTCTCGTTTAGTATAAGAAAAATGACGCATCAGTGTATCTTCTAAATTACTGCGGTCATCTGTATACAGACGAGGTTGTGCAGGGTCAAACAAATAATTCTTAAATGCGATTACATCATCAATATTGGTAGGCTCTCTTGGGACAGTCTCCAAAATAAAATCGATCTCTGGAATTTTATCTGGAGCGATCTGTATCGACCTACCATCAGAAACAAACATTTCGGTGAAACGGAAATAGCGGAAACACGCATCAGCATAGTCTCTCATGTTGCGCTTTTCTTTGCTGATAAATGACCGCACATCGCTCGTTTTTGATTCTCTGGTTGCTATGTTGCCAGATTCAATTTCAACAGCATAAATTTTGGAGATTTCCCTATTTATGACATCGTCAATAAACCGCTTATACTGCCCCTTATGTTTTTCCTTTTCTTCTCGGAAAGAAATGATTTGATTTTTTACCGCTTCGTAGTTGCGATAGTCCGTCAGTTGCAGTGCAAATATTCTAAATTCATCCGGTGTTAGGTGGTCTAAATCACGGATCAACCGAATGATTTCTAAGTACGGACGCCCCCAAAATGTCCCTTTGATTTTACTTCCCTCTTTGTGATAGGGAGAAGGTAACTGGAATTTTAAGAGCTGCCGCAAAAAGATTTCGTGCGGTCTGTTGCCATGTATAAAAGATTCGCCTGCTTCTGTCAACTGAATTGTTGGAGAAAGATCAACAAACCCCAATCCCTGCGGAGAACGAGTAATACGATCTCGTGCGCTAAATGCAGAATACTTCTTAGAGGTATCTCCCTCAAATGTGGTTGCAGCAGCGAGCGTACGGGCAAATTCTTCCTGTACTTGCTCATTGCCACTCCATGTTTGCCCAGAAAAGTTATCCACCAACAAAGCAATTTCTGGGATTAGCTTTTTCGGTGATCTGGGCGAAGTAGTAAAAAATAATGTGCGACTACTTTTGATTACTCCCATGTTGTACTCCTAATAATTCTTTACAACAATGTGCATTTTGTCATTGTTGAAACGGTTTTTTATGTTAACAGAGTAGTTTTTATAATATTCATCAAAGATATATTCGCCGTAGAGTTCTTCTGTCAATGGTGTTTTTCCAATTACCATCAAAGCACGACATGGCAAATTCCTAAAATCTGCGGCTAATCGTCTGTGTTCAGCTTCATCAAAGCCATTCATCATATCAATGTTTCCATAGTCATTGAACACACAATCATACGGTGGGTCGAGAAAGATAAAGTCATCTTCTTCTGCCATATCAAAGATTTCTTTATAATCAAGATTGAATAACTCTGCTCGCTGTAACAGCTCACTGTGTTGTTGTGTCACTAGTCTGGTATTAAGATTTGGGTATCGTCCAAATGGAACATTATATTCGCCATTGTTGTTATAGCGAATCATCCCAGAATAAGCGGTCTTATTGATGAAAAAATATAAAACACCATCTAAAAAGCTATCGTCAGGATGATTAAATAACGCTCTCATGCGATAATATAAATCTTCATTTGCATTGGGAACCCTCTCATCAGGGGCTAATGCTTTCAATCTCTTAAAATCCGCTTGATTAGTCTCATACAGCCGTTGGAGAGTATCAAGTTGTGTACGCATGGTGGGATAGTCATCTCTCAACTGCTGATAGAAAGTCATTAACCGAGCATTAGCATCATTGATAATTGCATTATCGGGCTCGAGATAAAAGAAAACAGCTCCGCCCCCAAAAAAAGGTTCGATATAGCGATTGAAATCATCTGGTATATATTGAAGAAAGCGGGGAATTTCCCTCGATTTTCCTCCACGATATTTCAAAACCGGGTTCATCAGTACACCTCGTTTTCTAAAGTTTGAAAAAAGTAATCAAAATAACCCATTTTTATTGTAACACATAAACCCATCCCCTACAACCAGCATTTTTATTTCCCTGCCTGCTCCATCATCTTCTTCGCCAACTGCTGAAACTGCTCGGTGGTTTCCTCATCCATCGGAAGAAGCTGCCCAATCTGTCCGGCAATCATAGCAGCTACATCGTCCATAGAAAGCAGCTCCTGCTGGTGGTCTTTCATGATTTCCTGCATAGTTTGGAACATAGCGGCGGTCACAGTTTCTCCCGGCTGTTCTCCGCTGTCCATATCTTTCTTAATATCCCGCAGGATAGCAAGAAATACATTCTTGATTTTTTCAATCTCTGCTTCGTGTTCGCCCATCTTCTGTGCGTTCAGAAATTGCAAATTCTGTCTTGCTTCTGCCCGATGTTCCGGGTGTTCTTTCATCAGATCGGACAAGGAAGCCGTTGCCAGTTCAATCAGCTGGTTTCTTGCCATGATACCCTTTGCCGCTGTGTCTTGAAAATAAATCCGTATCAAATCCATCAGTTTCGGGAAGTTCCTGTGTTCCAACAGACAGTTGAGGATTTGCACATCGACTGTACCTGTCACAAGCCCTCTCACAGCTCCCTCGGACAAGCCCAATTCTGAAATATCATAGCTTTTACGGACACTCAAAGTAGACAAACCCAGTATGTAGTCTGTTGATACCTTAAATTCCTTTGCCACGCCTATGAGAATATCGCTGCTGACCGTCTTTGTTTCTCCACTGACAATGCGGCTCAACTGGGAAGCAGATACGCCTATCTTCTTTGCAAGCTGCTTTTGTGTAATGTGGTTACCGTTGCACAAATCAGAAATCCTCTGTCCGGGTGTTCCGGGTAAAGCCATAGATACGCACCTCCTCCGCATACTTCCATTATACAGGAAAATTGCAGAAATGCAATTTTGAAATTGAATATTGTCCTAAAATGCAATTCTCGCAAGATTCCGGGAATTGCATTTTTTTCGTGTAGACTTAGGGTAGTTCATCGATGAGCTGCACCTTGAAAACCGAATGACCGTCCGAAAAGGGATACCCCGGCTGGGGATGCACCGCAAGGAGCCGGACTTCGGGACAAAATGTCCCGAAGTTCGGGGAGCGTGCCAACGCCGGAACACGCCGCAGGAATGGGGCAGGAAGCCTTTTCGGGGAGAGCGGCAAAGCGAAAAATGGAGGGAACGCATGAGAGATAACCCCTATAAAGACTTGCCGCCGCTGGAACGCAGGCCAGACGGTTCCCTTTACCGCATGACACCGGCGCA
>CALWSF010000045.1 GCA_944384125.1 uncultured Lachnospiraceae bacterium
GATTATATTTCGCACGTTTCCGTTTCTCTGTTGAGAAACTCCAACGTACTCAACTGGGTCTATCCGACCCATATAAAAACCATGGGCTGTCCTCCCTGACAGCCCATGGCATCTGCAGCTGAACTTATTTCTATATTATTATTTGTTATACATCATCGATCGCTTTTCCGATATCATGGCGCATGTATTTATTGGCAAAATCAATCCATTCCGTAGCCTCATAAGCATTGGCTCTGGCCTCTTTCAATGTGGCTCCGGTAGCGGTAACGCCCAGCACACGGCCGCCGTTCGTCACGATATCGCCATCCTGATCAAATTTTGTTCCGGCATGGAAGACATAGTAACCGTCTTTTCCTTCAAACTTTTCCAGCCCTTTTATCTTAAAGCCTTTTTCATATTTAACAGGGTATCCGTCAGAAGCCAGAACCACACAGACTGCTGCGTTATCCTCAAATTCCAGCTCTATCTCATTCAGACGGCCATCCACACACGCTTCAAATACATCCACAATATCATTCTTCATACGCGGCAGAACCACCTGCGTCTCCGGATCGCCGAATCGGGCATTGTATTCCAGAACTCTCGGTCCCTTTGGAGTCAGCATCAGGCCGAAAAAGATAATACCCTTAAAGGTTCTTCCTTCCTTTTTCATTGCATCCACGGTCGCCTGGTAAATATGCTCTCTGCAGAAAGCATCTACCTCCTCCGTATAGAAAGGACTGGGGGAAAATGTTCCCATTCCGCCCGTATTCAGGCCCTGATCTCCGTCCTGTGCTCTTTTGTGGTCCTGGGATGATGTCATGATCTTTACCGTATTTCCGTCCACAAAAGAGAGTACGGAAACTTCACGGCCCGTCATAAACTCCTCAACCACCATCTGATTGCCGGCAGAGCCAAATTTTTTGTCCATCATAATTTCCCGGACACCTGCCTCTGCCTCTTCCGGAGTATTGCAGATCAGCACTCCCTTGCCCAGCGCAAGACCATCAGCCTTTAATACAATGGGCATGGGCGCAGTCTTTAAATATTCCAGAGCCTTTTTCGGATCATCAAATGTCTCATATGCTGCTGTGGGAATACCGTATTTTTTCATGAGATCTTTTGAAAAAGCCTTGGATCCTTCCAGTATAGCCGCATTTTTTCTCGGCCCGAAAATCCTGAGCCCTCTTGCTTCAAACACATCTACAATACCGCCTACCAGCGGATCATCCATTCCTACCACAGTCAGATCGATCTTATTTTCTTCTGCGAAATCTGCCAGACGGTCAAATTCCATGGCGCCGATCGAAACGCACTCCGCACACCCTGCTATCCCCGCATTCCCCGGCGCACAGTAGATTTTATCCACTCTGGGGCTTTCAGCAACCTTCCAGGCAATGGCATGTTCACGGCCGCCGCTTCCTACAATTAATATCTTCATCACTGTCTCTCCGTTTCCTGCTCTCTTCCGTTTGCAATCATATCAATCGCCTGCGGGAGCAGCACCCATTCTGCCTGCTCCATAACGCGGCGCTGCAGTATCTCAGGCGTATCGCCCGGCAATACCTCCACTGCCTTCTGAAGGAGAATGGGGCCCGTATCCGTTCCCTCATCCACATAATGAACCGTAGCACCTGTAATTTTCACACCGCGCTCAAGAGCTGCCTCGTGGACACGCAGTCCATAATAGCCCACTCCACAGAAAGAAGGAATCAGGGAAGGGTGTATGTTAATAATCTTCTGTCTGTATTTCCCGATCATGGCAGCAGGGATCTTTACCAGGAATCCTGCCAGAACAATGAGATCCGGCTTGCAGGCATCCACCGTTGCCAGCAGAGCTTCATTAAAAGCATCCCGCGTCTCATAGGCTTTCGGAGAAACGACAAATGCCGGTATACTGTGCTCCTTCGCCCGCTCAATTGCGTATGCGCCTGCATTATTGCTGATAACAGCCACAATTTCAGTATTTGTGATCCTGCCGCTGTCCACCGCATCAAGAATGGCCTGAAGATTGGTGCCGCCTCCGGATACAAGAACTACCACTCTCAGCATAAGGTTACTCCCTTTTCTCCCGCTTCAATGGAACCAATTACATATGGAGTCTCTCCCGCTGCACGGATAGCATCCATAGCCCGATCAGCCTCAGACGGATCAACCGCCACAACCATACCGATTCCCATATTAAATGTATTGTACATCATCTGCTCGTCAATCTCGCCCTTCTTTGCAAGCAGACGGAAAATTGCCGGAACTTCGTAGCTGTCCTTGCGGATAACCGCTCTCGTTCCTTCTTTCAGCATTCTCGGCACATTTTCATAAAATCCGCCGCCTGTAATATGACTGCACGCCTTGACCGTCACACCCGCTTCTTTCACACACCGAAGTGCCTTTACATATATCTTGGTCGGAGCAATGAGTGCCTCTCCCAGCGTCTTTCCCAGCTCATCATAATGAGTGTTGAGCCCCTCTGCAGTCATCTCTTTCTCAAAAACCTTGCGCACCAGAGAAAAACCATTGCTGTGTACGCCGGAGGATGCCATACCGATCAGGGTATCGCCCGCTTTCAGATTTTCGCCTGTAATCAGATTCTTTTTATCTGCCACACCCACTGCAAAACCTGCCAGATCATACTCCTCCACAGGATAGAAGCCCGGCATCTCTGCCGTCTCTCCGCCGATCAGCGCAGCTCCCGCCTGACGGCAGCCTTCCGCAACACCGCCAACGATGGCTGCAATCTTCTCCGGCACATTCTTTCCGCAGGCAATATAATCAAGGAAGAAAAGGGGCTCGCCGCCTGCACAGGCAACATCATTAACACACATGGCAACACAGTCGATTCCCACTGTATCATGCTTATCCATCAGGAATGCAAGCTTCAGCTTCGTTCCCACACCATCCGTTCCTGAAAGAAGAACCGGTTCCTCCATACCCTTAAAGGCCATGGCGCTGAAAGCTCCTGAAAAACCTCCCAGGCCTCCCATTACCTCCGGTCTCATGGTCGTCTTCACATGTTCTTTCATCAGCTCCACTGCTTTGTAACCAGCTTCGATATCCACTCCGGCATTCTTGTAATCCATCTTTATCCTCCAACCTGTTCGTCTGTTTGCGAAATTTTTCCGCCCCCCTCCTTACCGACGGAGGCGGATTTTCTGCGGCTCTTTGGATGATTATTTCTTCATCTGTGCCGTATACTCTTTATAGCCGATTTTTGAAAGCTTCTCTGCTTTCTGAGATACTTCGTTCTTCATCTCCTCGGAATATGCCTTCAGTTTTCCAAGAAGCTCCGGATCCGATGTCGCCAGAATCTTGGCAGCAAGAATACCCGCATTCTTTCCGCCATTGATTGCAACTGTCGCAACCGGAATGCCGGAAGGCATCTGTACGATTGAATAAAGGGAATCAACACCGCCCAGATCTGATGTCTTCATCGGGATTCCGATAACCGGCATCGGGAAAAGCGCCGCGCACATACCCGGAAGATGAGCTGCCTTGCCTGCACCTGCAATAATTACCTTAAATCCCTTCTCCTCAGCGGATTTTGCATAGTCAAAAAAGATATCCGGTTCTCTGTGCGCTGAGATAATCGTCATCTCGTACTCGATCCCCATCTTCTCCAGGAAATCCGCTGCCTGTGCCATTACCGGCATATCAGAGTCACTGCCCATTACAATTCCTACTTTTGCCATCGTTCATTCTCCTTTTTTCTGAAAAGTTTGTCCGTTGATTCATTACTAAGTAGCCGCTTATTTATTAGCATTACTTATAAGTAGTTTTAATTAAACTACTCATACTTATTAGTAATGATACTAGGTTTTTTTATGCAAGTCAATAGAAAACCGAAACAATAGACGCCTGTTGCATTCTGCCCGCCCGGCATGTTAAAATTGCTTTTATGAATCGTACATTTTATTATTCAATTGAGAAAAAAAACAGCGGGCAGTCCGTGAGCGCCTATCTGCGTTCTCTGGGATATTCCCGCAAAATCCTGACCGAATTAAAAAATACCGACGGCACCGTCTTCCTGAACAGCACTCCGTCTCCTCTCAAAACAATCCTGCAGGAAGGAGACCTGCTCTGTGTGGCTCTTCCACTGGAGAGCCCCAATGAGAAAATTGTACCGTCCCCGATCCCTCTCGAGATTCTGTATGAAGACGAAGATCTGATCGTTATAAATAAAAACGCCGGCATACCGGTGCACCCCTCTCAGGGAAATTTCGACAATACGGTGGCCAACGGGCTCGCCCGGATCTTTTCCGAAAGAAAGGAACCGTTCGTGTTCCGTGCCGTCAACCGGCTCGATCGCGACACGACCGGACTTCTTCTTATTGCCAAAAACAGAGTGAGCAGTGCCATTCTCTCCGCCATGGCCTCAGACAGACGAATCAGACGTGACTACCTGGCTATCGCTTCAGGAAAAACCGGCGAATCAGGTACAGTCCGACTTCCCATCGCCAGGAAATCGGAATCTGTCATCGAACGGTGCGTCAGCCTGTCACAGGGGGAAGATGCCTGTACCCATTACCGTCGTCTGGCCTACTGCGCTGAGCTTGACTGTTCTCTTATCTGTCTTCGTCTTGAGACAGGACGCACGCACCAGATCCGCGTTCACATGAAAGCCATCGGCCATCCTCTGCCCGGAGATTTCCTTTACAATCCGGACTACCGGTTCATACACCGCCAGGCGCTTCACTCCTGGCGCATGACGCTTGAACACCCCATAACAGGACAAACACTCTCTTTTTCCGCTCCTGTCCCGGAAGATTTCCGTTTTTTCCCGGGCTGGGATGTTGCTGAAGCAGAGGACTGAATCCTGATTGCACCGAAAAAACGGTTTATAGTTCCAGTTTTCTCCTCAGTCCCTTGGGATAATGATTTTTAAGCATGCCGCCGGCCAGCTTGGACCAGCCGATGGAATAGCCATCCACCGTCATAAGCACCCAGCCTTTCTTCACACTGCCGCTCTCCCGGTCCGCAAGCGTTTCTCCCCTCAGAAATGCGACTATTTCCGGAGAAGTACTCTTTAAATCCCGGTGCAGAAATACATCTTCCGGCTTTAATGCCATCGCCCACGCATGAGACGGTTCAAACCGGTTTTTGCGGAAGGTTCCCAGATGCAGTCCGGGACGCAGAACCTTAAGCCCCTTAAAATCCGGCATCTCAGGCGGCAGCAGATAGAGCTGTTCTCCAAAAACAACCAGCTCCTTCTTGTCCGAAAGCACCGCAGGTTCACGCAGCGTCTCACTGCAGAATTCTTTTATCATTCCCTGAATATTTTTATCTTTAAGGTAAACCGGAAAACTTCGCCGGATACTCTCTTCCTCTTCTCCGCATTTTCTCATCACGGCAATAAAATGCCCCTCGCCTCTGAGCCGGTGGGGCCAGAGACGAACCGTCTTTTCCAAATCTTTTTCCGCCCCTTCAGCCCACTTTGGAATCCCAAAAGAAAATCCATTTTCATGAGGAACATCCTCGATGACAAATTCCGGATGCCGCTCAATAAACCGGCTGATGCTCCCCTCATTTTCTTCCGGTGCAAAGGTACAGGTAGAATACACCATCCTCCCCCCCGGCCTCAGCATATCTGCCGCGCAGTCCAGTATTTCCTGCTGTCTTTCTGCGCACCGCTTCACATTTTCCGGGCTCCACTCTCTGAGTGCCGCTTCCTCCTTCCGGAACATTCCTTCTCCGGAACACGGTGCATCTACAACTATGCGGTCAAAAAAACATCTGAAAAAGCCAGTCAGGTGTTCCGGGCTCTCATTTGTCACAACCGCATTTTGAATTCCCATACGCTCTACATTCTGGGACAGAATCTTTGCCCTGGAAGGATGTATCTCATTGCTCAGAAGGAAACCTTTTCCCTGCAGTCTGGGAGCTATCTGCGTTGTTTTCCCGCCCGGAGCCGCACAGAGATCCAGAATCCTGTCCCCCGGCTGCGGGTTTAACAGTGCCGCAACAGCCATGGCACTGGGTTCCTGAATATAATAAACCCCCGCGTCGTGATAGGGATGACGCCCGGGTCTGTCCTCTTTGCCGTAATAAAACCCATCCGGTTCCCAGGGAATTTTCTCCAGTGAAAACGGATTTTTTTTCAGAAATTCATCCCGTTCTGTTTTTAACCTGTTCAGACGCAGCCCCTGTTCCCTTTCCCCATCACAGGCAGCCGCAAAATCCAAATATTCAGTTCCCAGCATATTTTTCATTCTGTCTTCAAACGCAGCCGGAAGCTTCATTCCAAACATTCCCTTCCCTTTCTGTTATTAAGCCTTCTATAATCCGCCAGCCACCGGGAAATACTAGCTACAGCAGGCACTGCAGTCCGGCGAAAACCGTCAGAGACAGCACAGCCCAGTATTTTTCATGGAGGGCAGTACAATGATCTCTTCGTTCTTCTCTTATCTGCTGATACCGGCCTTTACTCTTTTTCTTGCCCGTGATGCCAGCCTGTTTTCCACAAATTTTTCCTCTTTCTGCGGACAGCCCGGGCGGCGGCTGGAATTTCTCCTCTGGTGTCTTGTAACCGGAGGATACTTCTGCTTCTCCCTCCGTACTCTTATGCGTACTTTTTATAACTCCCGGTTCTCTGTCCTGCCGGCTGCCGGAACTTTGCTTTATCTTATATCTGCTCTCCTGCCGTACCGCCCGACATCCGCACCTCTTCTGTCCCTTTTACATGTAGTCGGATCCTTCTGTGCTTCTGTCCTTCTTCTCCTGTGTCTTTACCTGCTTGCATTTCGTCTCTGCCGCAAAAGTCCCCGCCGGGGAATGCGCTGTCTTCTTGAGCTTGCAGCCGCTTCTCTGTTCTGCATTATCGCCTGGAGTCTGACAGGCATCATCAATACTGCCATGGAAATCTGTCTCATTATTACTGCTTCTCTCCAGATTCCACAGTTTTCACTCTCTTCAGATTCTCTCTGATTGCACTTCCCGGATGTAAGATTACCAAATATATTCCCCGTTTAAAAAGGGAGCTGCAAAACCTAAGCTCCCGAAGACAGCGAAACTCTCCGCTCTCGCCGGGTCCTGCCTGTTTTACGGCTCCCTCCCCGAAGATTTTATTCTGTTTCATTGACCCTGCCGGAAAACAGAGCCTCTCTGCAAAGTCAGATTAGTAAGCAATTCTGTACTCGTCTGAGCCCTCTCCATTTACTGCATAGTAGGCCGCGGACTCCTCCGGTTTTACGTAAACATCAATCGTCTTAATATCAGACTCTTTGTGGCCTGCAGCGATGTAAGCCTTCTTTGCTTCCTCTACCAGCTCAGCTGCTGCAACCTCTCTGCCGGCATACTGTACATACACGGCTGTCTTAATCTCCTTCTTGGCAGTTGCGGTTTTCTTAGCCGGAGCCTTCTTTGAAGCTGCTGCGGGCGCTTTCTTCACTGCAGCGTCCTTCCTGGGTGCAGATGCCTTTTCCGGAGCCGCTGCAGTCTCAGCCTTTACGTCCTCTTTCTGAACGGCTGCTACCGTTTTCTTAGTCTCCTTCTCCTCCACAACCGGCTTAGCCGCCTCCTTTGCTGCTGCGGGCTTCGTTACCGTTTTTTTCGTTGCTGCCATGATAATATCCTCCTCAAAATCAACAATCCTATAACCTATCACTATTCTGTGCAAATCCCTGTTGTCGATCGTAGGAATTATAAGCCCTATTTACATTTTTGTCAACTATACCGCCCTGCTTTCAGGGGATCTCAGGCAATTACCTGGTAAATATTATAAAAGCCTGTCAGCGTAACAATGCCAACCAGAACAGGCGTCAGGAAACGGATACAGAAAATCCAAAGTCTCTTTATGGGGAAAGGACGGCCGTCCCGCTCAATCTCCTGTACCAGATATTCGGGATGCCATTTCCAGCCCACATAATAACACATTGTAATGCCGCCCAGCGGAAGCAGAATATTATCCGTTATTACCCCGACAAAATCAAACACACTGTAGTTTAAAATCTGGATGCCCGAAAGAGCTCCGAAGGAAAGAGCACTGGGAATACCTACCACAAATATAACCGCCCCCAGTGCAAGTGTGGCATGCTTCCGGTTAAAGCCAAGAGAATCGATGGCAAAGGATACCACAACCTCCAGAAGGGCAATCGCACTCGTTACAGCCGCAAAAAACACGAGAACAAAGAACAGAAATGCAAATACGGGTCCGCCCGCAAGTGAGGAAAACACCTTCGGAAGTGTTCCGAAAATAAGTCCCGGACCCTGTGCCGGCTCAAGATGAAACGAAAACACCGCCGGGAATATAGCAATTCCGGCCAGAATTGCCACAGCAGTGTCAAGCCCGGCTACCACAGCACAGCTTTTCGGAATATTTTCTTTCTCGCTCAGATAGCTTCCATACGTAATAGTAATTCCCATGCAGAGACTTAAGGAATAGAAAACCTGTCCCAGTGCCGCACTGATGGAAGAAAGGCGGAATGCAGAAAAGTCCGGAGAAAACATAAACAGAAGGCCGTCCATAGCTCCCGGAAGTGTCACACTGCGGGCAATCGTAATCAAAATAAGAACGAACAGAAGGGGCATCATAAATTTGCTTACCTTCTCGATACCGCCCACACCAAAATAACAGATAAGCGTTGTGACTGCCATGAAGACAAAATGCCAGATAACCGGCTCATCACTTGCGATAAAAGCCTCAAAGTCCGCAGGCGCCTGAAACGTTGTGGCATAGCTGAATATATATTTGAGAATCCAGCCGCCTATTACACTGTAATAGCTGAGGATCACAAAAGCTGCCATAACGCCGAAAACGCCGACAATACGGGCATTTGGATGAATGGTTCCGTAAGCGCCCACCGGATCGTGACGCGTCTTCCGCCCCAGTGACATCTCCGTCATCATCACGGGAACTCCAAGTACAACGATAAAAAACAGGTATGCAATAAGGAAAGGAAAGCCCCCGTTTCTTCCCATCAGATACGGAAATTTCCACAGATTTCCAAGTCCCACCGCAGCGCCTGCTGTCGCCATGATGAACCCCAGCTTGCTGGCCCACTGATTTTTTGCCTTCATATCTCTTACCCTCTTACTTTCGTTTTTTTATTAAAATAAATACCAGTCCGCTGATTCCCATCAGAATCGGATAAAAGCAGTATGGTATAATTTCAAATGGAGTCAGATTCATAAGACTCGCCGCCGCCAGAAGCTGGGCTCCATATGGAATCAACCCCTGTCCCACTGAGCTGAACATATCCAGCAAAGAAGCAGTTCTTCTGGCACTTACCCCATAATCGGCACTTATCTCTTTTGCAATAGGCCCCGCAATGACAATTGCCACTGTATTATTGGCTGTACAGATATCAACCAGCAGTGCAAGCGCCGCAACTCCCAGTTCTCCGCCGCGCTCCGCCCTGATTCTCTTCCGTATAAAGGAGAGGACGTAATCCACGCCTCCGTACTCCCTTACCAGCGACACAATACATGCAACCACCATGGATATTACTGTGATGTCATACATACTGGTAACGCCTTCTCCCACCAGTTTAAACATCTCAGAGGCAGCAAATGCTCCTGTTGCAAGTCCCACAACCAGTGAAAGAACTGTTCCGGCCAAAAGTATAATAAACACATTGACTCCCAGAACTGCTCCGGCCAGAACCACCAGGTACGGCAGAACCTGAAATCCGTTGTAGGTCAGATCTCCGCCTACTTTATAGTCAGCATTTCCGGCCAGAACAAGAAACAGAAGCAGTGTCACAATAGCAGCCGGAAGAACAATCTTAAAATTTTCCCGGAACTTATCTTTCATCTCACAGCCCTGGGTTTTAACAGCTGCAATAGTTGTATCCGAAATCATGGAAAGATTATCCCCGAACATCGCGCCACCCACAACAGCCCCGGCACACAGTGCCGCGGAAAATCCCGTCTTCTCACTGATTCCGAGGGCAATGGAACCAAGAGCCGTTATAGTGCCGACAGAAGTTCCCATGGAAATTGAAATAAAGCATGCAATCACAAACAGACCGGCTACGGCAGTTCCGGAAGGCAGCACAGAAAGGCTCAGATTAACCGTACTCTCAACTCCCCCGGCAGCTTTGACTGCGCCTGAAAACGCCCCGGCAGCCAGAAAAACGAGACACATGGTAATGATATTTTCCTCTCCCACGCCTTCTGCTGCCAGACGAATCTTGTCCGAAAAACTGACAGAGCGGTTCTGAGCAAAAGCCACTGCCAGTGCTATAAGAAAAGCTACAATGGCAGGCATGCTGTAAAAATCGCCTGTCAGAATACCTGAACCAAGAAAAATAAGCAAAAATACGCATATAGGAAGCAGCGCTATCGCCCTGCCCTTATTTTCATTTTTCTCCATTTCTCTCCCCCCAAATACATTCTCCGTTTTTATACCTGTTATAACCAGGTGTTATAGAAATTAATTATAAAGGATTCATCTCTCTGTTTCAACCAGAATTTTCACACATTTCACATAAAAGAACTGTTTTTTGTATAAATCGATTCTCTGCACTGTAAATTCCTATCGATTTCTTTTTAAGGACAATATGAACTTTTTCAAACCTCTTCATATAATGAATTATAGAAAAAGAAACGAGGTATCATTTTTATGGAAACTTATAATTATGATGATTCCAATACCACCTCCGCCGAAACGGCATCCTCACAGATGGACGGGAACACTGCCAGCCCCGGATTCGGACCCGCAGGCCCTTCTACTCCGTCCCTTTCAGGGGGGAATGATACAACCGCATTACCCGGTCCCGGACCTGAAGGCTCTGTGACACCCTCCCTTCCGTCGGACAACGACAGCACGGCGGCTCCCGGGCTTGGCCCGGTCGGACCGGTAACTCCGACACTCCCGTCAAATAACGGTTCGTCCTGCATAAGCTGCGGAAGCACTTCATGGCCGCATACACACACAGAAATTCTCTGGACGTGGGGAATCCTTTCTCCATTCTTTTCCACTTCCTCCGAAATTTCTCACCTGCGCTTTTACAACGCCGCCTCCATTCAGGAACCTCTTGATTTTTATCTGAACGGGCGGATTGTTGTCTCAGACCTTGACTACATGAACTACACCCGTTTTCTTCATATTATCCCCGGCGTCTACCGCCTCACAGTCTACAGAAGAACCGCACCGGGAATGGCAATCATTGACACAAACATCCGCCTGCTCAGCGGATACAGCTACACACTGGCTGTTCTGGGTTCATTCGGAAATTATTCTATCCAGATGATTACATCCTGATTCCTGAAAACCATCCTATAGCCGGTTCCGAATTTTTTCTTTTATAAAATCCGGCAATTTCAGACACACAAAAAAGGAGAACTGCAGAGCCGATTCCCACGGCACTGCAAATCTCCTTTTATCTTCTGCCTGAATTCTGCAGAAATACATGTTTTTCACTGCTCATTTGCGGTTTCCCGCCCCTGTCTCTTTCCAGCTTCGGTTACATGTCTTTTAATCGCCTCAAAACTTATGGGGCTTATCACATGTTCAATCCGGCATGCATCTTCCATGGCCGTCTCACGCGGAACTCCCAGCGCAACAAAAAGTTCTGTCAGGAGTGTATGGCGTTCATAAATTTTCTCCGCGATCTCTCTCCCTGACGGCTCCAGCGTTATGTATCCTTCATGATCCATGGAAATATATCCGTTTTCACGCAGATTTTTCATCGCAACACTGACGCTGGGCTTGGAAAACCCCAGCTCATTGACAATATCGATCGAGCGGATCATTGGCTTACGCTGGCTCAATACCAGGATTGTCTCCAGATAGTCCTCCGCTGACTGCCGTATTTTCAATGTTCTCTCCCCTTCCGGCTCATAAATCATGATAATACTAAAAGAATACCATATATTGAGGAAGATTTCAAACTTTATTGAAAAACAGCAAATACGATTTTAACATGCGTTGCATCTTTCCTGGAGAATTTCTTCCAGAGCTGTCTTGCTGCTGCTGTGACAGCGGACGATTTCCGTTTTCCCTCCTTTGGTTCCATCCACAGCCGTACGAATCATTTTATGGGATACCGTGCTGGTAAAAAGGACAAGCAGATCAGGCGCCCCAATCTGCTTTCCAAATTCAGCGGACATCTGAGTAAAAACTTTTGCTTTACAGTTAAACGCCTTGCAGATTTTCACGTACTGGCTGACCATTCTGTCATGGCCTCCTACAATTACTACGCTCACGTTTCGTCCCTCCTTGTGTTAGTTTTATCTAACCTTTTTAGTTAGTATATACTAACTGAGTAATTTTGTCCAGCACTATTTTTGAATAATCATATAATTTCTTCCATAAAAAATAAGAGACTGCACCGGGCAGCCTCTTAAATAAAACTGGAAAATACTTTTACGTCCGAAATCTGATATATAAGTTTAATTTACGCCACTTTCATCTTCTTTATAGACTTCTTTTGCCATATTAAAGGCAGCCCAGGCTTTCGGCCAGCCTGCATAGAAAGCCGCATGCGTCAGTATTTCTGCCATTTCTGTTTTTGTAATTCCGTTCTTTTTTGCACTGAGCAGATGGTAGCGGAAAGAAGAATCCACAAGCCCCTGCGACATCAGAGAAACTACCGTGACCAGTGAACGATCTCTGAGGGAAAGCTCATTTTCTCTGCTCCACACCTCGCCAAACAGAACATCATCATTTAACTGTGCAAATTTAGGGGCAAATTCTCCCAGTGCATCCCTTCCCGCCGTCTGTTTTACCGCCATAATCATTTCCTCCTGTTTTCTGTACTCATTCGCTTTCCAAATATTCCGGACAAAGGCATTTCTATCTGATTAATTCTCCTTCTGTTCCAGGGAAAAAATTACCTCTGCGGTTCCCTCTCCCAGCTTCTCTTTAATATTCTCCGGGTCATTAATTCTGGCAAGCCTTGTAAAATTCCAGGAATTTGTACCATAATAAATAACAATCTGATTTCCCTGGTAAAGTATCACATCTCCGGGCTGAGTCGTAATCTGTTCATCGCTGCGGGTAAGTTCTGTCCCCAGAGGTCCGACCTTTTCAAATCCTCCGTAATCCTCCATCTGCACGGTCACAGGGCCTTCAGTAAGAAGCTCCTTCAGCTCTTCAGCAGATTGGTTGTCTTCAAAAGACGCGTAAAATTCATGCTCTCCAACATTAATTTTAAGAACAAAATCATCTGAATTTTCCGGCTGTACTGGCACTGCCGGCTGTTCCGCCTTTGCAGAAGTTTCTGAAACTTCCGTTTCCGTCTGCATTTGCGTCATCTCCTCATTCGATGCAGCACTCCCGTTTCCACAGGCGCAGAAACCGGAAACAGCCAGAAACACACACACTATGCAGAGTTTTTTTACCATAAATCCCCCGCCTTCCCTGTTCCGTTATCTCAGATATTTTTTAAAAAAACTTTCCATTTTATCAAATGGGATTATATCCATCCGATCATACAGATCCGTATGAACCGCACCCGGAATAAGGAGCAGCTCTTTATTATCCCCTTTAAGTTTCGCAAATGCATCTTTGCTGAAATAGCAGGAATGTGCTTTTTCTCCGTGAATCATCAGCACCGCACTGCGAATTTCCTGACTGTACTGCAGAATGGGCATATTGATAAAGGAAATTGAGGATGTAACATTCCAGCCATCATTGGAGTTCAGAGAACGCACATGATAGCCGCGCTTTGTCTTGTAATAGTCATAGTAATCCTTCACAAAAAACGGGGCATCCTCCGGAAGCGGATCCACAACGCCGCCCGCTCTGGCGTATGTTCCGTTTCTGTAATCTTCTGTTCTCTGCATGCTCAGAGTCCTGCGTTTCTCATAACGTGCATCCTCACTGTCCTCAGAATCGAAATATCCATTTGCATTAACCCTGGTCATATCATACATGGTAGAGGTAACTGTTGCTTTAATTCTTGTATCAGCTGCAGCAGCATTCAAAGCCATTCCTCCCCAGCCGCAGATACCGATAATTCCGATTCTTTCCGGATCAACCTCGGGCTGTACAGAAAGAAAATCCACAGCTGCCTGAAAATCTTCTGTATTAATATCAGGAGATGCAACATACCGGGGCGTCCCGCCGCTTTCTCCTGTAAAGGAAGGGTCAAACGCAACTGTAAGAAAGCCCCGTTCCGCCATTGTCTGCGCATACAGACCTGATGACTGCTCCTTTACCGCACCGAAGGGACCGCTGACTGCGATCGCAGGCATTTTCCCCCGCACGTTTTTCGGCACGTACATATCTGCGGCCAGAGTTATCCCATAGCGATTATGAAAAGTAACCTTGTGATGATCAACCTGCCCGCTCTCAGGAAAAGTTTTATCCCACTCTTTTGTTAATTCCATTCTGCATCATCCTCCTTTATATTTCTGATTATCTTTGCAGGCACTCCGCCGACTACCGTATTTTCAGGCACGTCTTTTGTGACAACCGCCCCCGCGGCAATCACTGCACCTTCTCCCACTGTCACACCGGGAAGAACGGTTGCATTGGAGCCAATCCATACATTTTTCCCGATATGAATGGGCGCCGGAATCATAGTGGCACGTTCTCCGGGCGACATGGCGTGATTTAATGTAGCCAAAACCACATTGTGCCCAATCAGCGTTCCATCCCCTATAAAAATACCTCCCTGATCCTGAAACTTGCACCCCATATTAATAAAAACATTTTTTCCGACAGTGATATTTTTTCCGCAGTCAGTATAAAACGGCGGAAACATCATAAATGATTCATCCACATCTTTTCCGATCAGTTCTGAAAACAGTTCCCGCAGCTTTTGAGGCTCATGATATCCTCCGTTAATCTCGGCCGTAATTTTCAGCGCCTCCTGACTGACACCATGCATAAATAAATGGACATCACAGCCTCCTGTAACAGGCTTTCCGCTGTCCAGATAATCCAGAAATTCTCTCAGTTCCATTTCATCCCTCCGACTGATTTATCTGCATTCATATTTTATCATTTACAGAACATGATAACAAATACCTATAAATAATACAGAGTCATACCTTAAAAGCATACAAAAGCAAACATATAACTATGATAATCTAAAGAACTTTATTAAAATGAAATCCGGGAATAAATCTCTTTATCAAAAACAATCTTTTAAATTTTCCTAATCATTTTAAAATAAATGACGATATATATCTGTGATATTGCTGACTGGATAATCAGAATTTCAATCAACACTTTACAATTTGGAGGAAAAACATGAAGAATATTATCAGGAAGGTTCTTCCCTTATTTATTATTTTAGTACTGGCATTAAACATAACAGCCTGCGGCAGCAAAAGCAGTACAACTGATCTGACTGGAACTACATGGGTTCTGAACAGCGGTGCACAGGGAGATACAACAATTGACAAAGCAACCCTTGAGAGCATGTTCGGAGGAGAAATGACCTACAGTTTTGAGTCTGACGGAAAAGTTACACTTTCCTTAGCCGGAGTTCAGATTGAAGGAACATGGAAACAGGATGGAAACACGATTTCACTGGATATTCAGGGCGATACAGGAGAAATGACTCTGGACGGCGATACTCTTTCCATTGAAGAAAATGGTGTAACCGTAGAATTTGTTCAGAAATAATAATCTGTCGACTATCCAGCAGCAGTATATTATTTCATGTAAGCAACATAGGAGAAAATTATGAGTTACTACTTGAACGTCTGGAAGAATTATGTTAATTTCAACGGCAGAGCCCGCAGAAAAGAATATTGGATGTTTGTTCTTTTTAATTTGATTATCGCATGTCTGCTTCTTGTCGTTTCCGCATTAATTGGATTCCCGCTGCTTTACGCAATTTATGTACTTGCCGTTATTTGCCCCAGTTTAGCTGTCTGCGTTCGCAGACTCCATGACATCGGCAAGTCAGGTGCATGGTTTTTCGTTACCTTCGTACCGGTTATCGGAGCAATATGGCTCTTAGTATTATTATGTAAAGACAGTGAACCAGGCGAAAATCTGTATGGTTCCAATCCTAAAAACCTGTAGAATGAATGCTGTTCAATCACAATATCCTGTGACTGGGCAGCATTTTTTATTTGCCTCAAACCGATCAGAATATGATATAATAGGGTAATTTCAGAAACATGACACATATAACATAAATGGTTATCAGCAGGAGGATTTAATGGAACTGAGAGTACTTCAATATTTTCTCGCAGTTGCAAGAGAACAGAATATATCGGCTGCAGCCCAGTCGCTGCATCTTACACAGCCCACGCTCTCCAGGCAGCTTAAAGAACTGGAAGAAGAACTGGGAAAGCAGCTTCTGATCCGCGGAACCCGAAAAATAACTCTCACACAAGACGGTCTCATACTCAGGAAACGCGCGGAAGAGATCCTCGATCTTGTCAAAAAAACAGAAAAAGAAATTATGACAGAGGATGAAAATATCAGCGGCGATATCTACATCGGAACAGGCGAGACTGATGGAGTCCGGCAAATCGCCAGGACTGCAAATCTGCTCCGCAAAAGCTTTCCGAACATTTACTTTCATATTGTCAGCGGAGATGCCGCTGATGTATGTGAACGCCTGGATAAGGGCCTTCTGGACTTCGGCATTCTTCTGGGCGATATTGACAAAACAAAATACAATTATATGGAGCTCCCCATGAAGGATGTCTGGGGAGTTTTAATGCAGCGCAGCAGCCCGCTGGCTGAAAAAGACTCAGTTACCCCTGAAGATCTGTGGGATAAACCCCTGATTCTTTCCCGGCAGTCAGGCAACAAAAGTGATCTCTACCGCTGGCTGAAAAAAGAACCTACCGAGCTTTGGACAGTCGCCACCTATAACCTTATTTATAATGCCTCGCTCATGGTCGATGAGGGGATGGGCTATGCGTTTACACTGGATAAACTTGTAAATACAACCGGAAGCAATCTGTGCTTCCGTCCTCTGAATCCGGAGCTTAAGCTGGGCATGTATCTGGTATGGAAAAAATATCAGCTGTTCTCAAGAGCTTCCGGCCTGTTTTTCAGCTACATTCAGGAATATCTGGGAAAAGACTTTACTTAAACACTCCGGGCGGCTTATTTTCTGAACACATCTTCATCCCATTCTATCTATCGCATCACATATCAGCATGGAACAGCCTCCGATATCACATATGCCGCAAAAATAACACCGCCCTGTTTTGTGACACGGATGGCTTCACATAAAGTCTGCCTCTTTTCTTCTGTGGAATAAAGATGGTAAAGAAAGCCAAGAGGCAATGTAATATCATACTGCCTTTCTGAAAAAGGACAGAACCAAAAATATTTTCTTTGCATCCTCTCCATTTATTCCCATTATTTTCCCTAAACTTTCTGCTTTTTCACATGTTCGACTTTGCAAACTCAAAGCAGGAAAGTAAAAAAACAATCCGCAAACTTTTTTAAATCAGCAAGAATGATTAATACTTTTTTTTAGGATTCTGCTATCATGCTTATTAAAGAAGGGGGAAATACAGATGAGTGAAAAATCTGTCAGAAACATAGAAGCAGTTATCGAATATATTGAAAATCATCTTGACGGCAGACTGGATCTTGAAACAGTCGCGGATGCCGTTCATTATTCAAAATATTACCTGCACCGGCTGTTTACCGAGACAGTGGGCATGACAGTACATGACTATGTACAGCGCCGGCAGCTTACGGAAGCGGCAAAACTTCTTATTTTTTCTGACAGGCCCGTTACCGAAATTGCATTTACCTGCGGATATGAGAGCAGCCAGTCGTTTTCATCGGCTTTCAAAGCCATGTATAAACTGCCGCCCGGAGAATTTCGCAACAGGCAGGTATTTTATCCGCTGCAGCTTCGATTTACTCTGAGCTGTAAAACAAATGCTTCAATGTTCACAGCACAGGATATTTATCTGGCAGATGAAAACGATATTCCTGACTGGATGGATTTAATGCGCCTTGTAATTGACGGATATCCCGTCATGGACGAAGATGACTATCTGACTAAACTAAAAGAAAGCATCGCCGAAAAGCGCGCACTCGCCCTGAGAGACGGCAGTATCCTGATTGGAGCAATGACATTTTCCCGTCTTCCGGGCAGCATCGAGTTTCTGGGAATACATCCGCAGTATCGCAGGAAAGGAATTCAGAAGATTTTTCTGGATACTCTGCTTGAAACGTATCTGCTGGATCAGGAAATCAGCACAACTACTTACCGGAAAGATGATAAGGCAGACACAGGGCACCGGGATATGCTGCTGGAACTCGGCTTTTCCGAAAGAGAACTGCTTACAGAGTTTGGCTACCCTACCCAGCGCTTTGTGCTGCCGCCCGAAAGGAAAGGGGATATGTGACATGAATAATACGCCGGCTGCCGGCTGGGAAAAAAGAGCTCTTCTTTTTCTCGTCAGCCAGTGCATTACACTCTTTGGCTCCACACTCGTCTCCATGTCCTTAATCTGGTACGCGGCCATGGCAACAGCAAGCGGCACATGGGTGGCTGCTTTTACTGTCTGTTCTTACCTGCCGCAGTTCCTCATCTCATTTTCAGGAGGCGTATGGGCCGATCGATATCACAGAAAAAAACTGATTATCGGTGCAGACACTGCAATCGCATCAGTTACCCTCATCATGGCACTTGCAATTCCGTATCTTTCTTCCACCCCCGCTCTCCTGGGGGGACTGCTTTTAATGTCAGCTGTCCGTTCTTCTGGCGCCGGCATACAGACCCCGGCTGTCAGCGCTGTCATTGCAGAACTTGTCCCGGAAGAGAAACGGATGCGTTACAACGGAATCAATGCAACTTTGCAGTCTGTCGTCAATTTTGCAGCCCCGGCGGCGGCAGGAGCACTTTTTGCAGTCAGTTCCCTGCAGACAATGCTCATGACCGACATTATAACGGCAGTTATCGGAACGGGGCTTTTAGCCCGTCTGAAGCTTCCCGGACCGTGCCAATCCCGGAATCATGGCAGTTTCTTTTCAGATATGAAAGATGGCATCCAATATGCTTTTTCAGACAGGCTAACAGGAAAACTTCTGATCATTTACGGGCTGTTTACTTTCTCTAATGTTCCGGCAGGTTATCTTGCAGGTCTTCTTGTCCGGCGCACATTCGGAGAAACCTACTGGTATCTTTCCGCAGCAGAATTATCCGGCTTTGCAGGAATGACGGCCGGAGGTATCCTCATGAGCACCTGGGGCGGATTTAAACAGCACAAAAAAACTCTTACCGCCGGCCTTCTGGCTTTTGGAATCTTTGCTGCCTGGATGGGCATTTCAAAAAATTTTATTTTCTATCTTGGCATTATGTTCTTTTACGGAGTAGCTCTTCAGATGGTTCAGACGACAATTACTGCTATGCTGCAGGAAAATACAGAAAAACTTCTTCAGGGCCGTGTGTTCGGACTTCTTTTTGCCATGTATGCGGGATTTCTTCCCCTTGGCATGGCCATTTTCGGCCCGCTGGCCGATATATTCCCGCTGCAGCAAATTATGATCGGATCAGGAACAGCTCTCATTGCAGCGGCAGGAGTCATCCATCATGACCGGACATTCAGAAAAATATAAAAGAAACAGCGTGAAGCCGTTTCCCGGTTATCCGTTCAATGTCCATCCGAAATCATTGTGATAAATCATCTGCCTGGTCATCCCTCCATCAATGCAGATATTTTCTCCTGTAATGAATCCCGCCCTGTCTGAGCACAGATAAAGCACCATATCCGCAATATCCTCCGGTTTCCCGACCCGGCCGGCCGGATGCTGAATGGCATCCGCCCCTGTATATTCGGTTCCTGCAGTATCAATCCATCCCGGCGATATGGAGTTGACTCTGACTTTTCCCGCAAGACTTACCGCCATCCCATGGGTCAGAGCTGCAATTCCTCCCTTGGCAGCCGTGTAGCTTTCTGTCTGCGGCTGGCTCATCCGATCACGGGAAGATGAAATATTTACGATGGAAGCACTGTCAGCAAAATAAGGAAGAAACAGCTTTGCAAGATAAAACGGTGCTGTCACACCTACACGGAGTGCATAATTGAATTCTTCATAAGAGCACTCAGAGATCCCTTTCATAACCGGCAGTGCATTGTTAATAAGATAATCCACTTTTCCATATTCAGCAATTACTTTGTCTGCAAATCGCGTTAAAGTGTTTTTTTCCGCAAGATCCCCTGTAAAATACGGATTTTCCTGCTTGTCTATAATACAGACGCTGGCTCCGTTTTCGGCAAATTTTTCCGCTATGCATCTGCCGATTCCCCTGCTTCCTCCTGTAACAACTGCAACCTTATCATGAAACATGATATTACTCTCCTTTTTTATCGTCTTTTATTTACGGATATATCCGGATCAGAGGCATCCGCCGATATGAACAAAAGACCGCCTGCTTTAAAAACAGACGATCTTAGTGATGCCATAAGGAATGTTTATCCTTTAAATCCTGTTTTTCCCTGTTCTGCGCAAGGTTTTGCTGTGAGCAGTGTCCGTCTCACTGCTGCCTGTCAAACAGTGCTACTACTTCAAGCCCTCCGATGCCGGTTTCAATATAGATTCCGGTAACTGCATTTCCTGCATACCCTTCCTTTTTCTTTACAACCGGAGGCTTAATATCACACTCTATTCCTTTTCCCGCCAGAAGAACAGAGGCATTGCCGCAGGAAATATTGGTCAGCTCACACAGAGCAGAAATTACCAGTTCATCTACATCCTGGAGATCCATCATAGTCATGGTGCGAACCAGATTTAAAGCCAGATCTCTTGAAAAGCCGAACACTGCCTTTCCCTCCCATGCACCTGTCAGCGGAAGCTCTATAAAGACATCCCCCTCAAGAACATGATCTTTTACCATTTTCTGATGAACTGCTCCCTTCTCAAACCCTGCCATAGTGTTCATAACATCAATGGCACTGTCAGAAAACAGATTCACGCTCAGTTCAACATCCTCTTCCTGGCTCTGGGTTTTTCCGGCCACAATTTTCTGATCCGTATCAGCCACATGATAAATCAGCCAGGCTGTGACCACACCGGCCAGATCCTTGAGAACCGACACATCAAACCCGCTTTCTTCCAGCTTTTTTTCATATTCCAGAACAGTTTTTGTAAAACTTACGTGTTCCTTGTGATGCTCCTCAAATCCCGCATATGAGATTGATTTCTGGTACTCCTCCTCATCCCGGAAATGATAGATCACATAGTCCTTCAGAAAGTTCAGTGATTCTCTGTATACTTCCGCAGGCGCATCTGCCGCAATATCCTCTATAAGCTTTTCTGTCATGCGAAACAATTCTATATGCTGATTGTCGATTCTGTCTACGCCCAGACGATAACTTTCCTTCCACATCATATGTCTTTTTCCTCCCTGATGTCAGAATTACAGAAAATATTTTCTGCATTTTATGTTTTATAAATAGGACTATTATAGCACTGCCGGAAGGTTTTGCACAGAGGATATGAAAAAATTTAACCATGCACCGGACATTCTTATTACAGAGGCGCTTTCTGATTATTTCTCTGCTCCATTACATGGGCGTTCCCACTTCAATGAGATTACCGTCCGGGTCATAAAACCGGACCACCTTCTGTCCCCAGCTGTGTTCCATAAGCCCATTGACATATTGAACAGACGGATACAGCTTTTCAAGTTTTTCAATAAAAGCCTCTATGTTCTGTTCTTCAAAATACAATTCACAGGAATTACTTTCCGGAATAATATCTTTCTTCAGAAATTCTCTCCAGATTTTTTCATCCTGAAGCACAAGACCTTCTGTTAAAATCACATTTCCGTCATTGTCCAGAACCGTATCAAGACCAAACAGGCTGTGATAAAACTGTTTTGATTTTTCAATATCTTTTACAACAATCAGAATATTTTTTAATTTCATTTTCCTGCCTCGCTCCGGTAATACTCTGTATTTTACTCCATTCTTCCTGGTCCTTCTCCGGTATCACTCAACGGAAAAACATAAAACCGCACTAACTGTAAAGCCAGTGCGGTTCTATGTTTTTTCAATATAAGGGTCGGGAACGACCTCGCACTAAACTCAAACTTCGCCTTCGGCTCGTTTTCGTTAAGTTGCTTTTTTGTATGTTCCCTCCACTAACCTCGCCCTCCCTTCGGGATGACTCGCTAAGGGTCGGGAACGACCTCGCACTAAACTCAAACTTCGCCTTCGGCTCGTTTTCGTTAAGTTGCTTTTTTGTATGTTCCCTCCACTAACCTCGCCCTCCCTTCGGGATGACTCGCTAAGGGTCGGGAACGACCTCGCACTAAACTCAAACTTCGCCTTCGGCTCGTTTTCGTTAAGTTGCTTTCGGTCAGAACTTGCCGGCCTTTGCAGCTTCCTCAATGGAAACAGTATATAGCTAAAAACCCTTGATTTTCCGATATTGTTCAGCGTATTTGTGTATTAC
>CALWSF010000046.1 GCA_944384125.1 uncultured Lachnospiraceae bacterium
TCCCATCATACTCCATCCCTCCTTTGCTTCTATTATACCATAAGGGCAGAGTATCCGGGGATTTTGTCAACAGGTCCTTAATTATACGTCATCCGAATTGTTGCTTTGGGAGCCGCGGCGGTTATGTCATTGGCTGTGTGTACGCAGGCTTTCGCGTATGGCTGGCAGTGGAACGGGACGGGCTGGTGGTATGGCACCAATTCCGACAATACTGCATGGTACAGCAATGGCTGGCAATGGTTAGACGGGAACGGGGATCAATTAGCCGAGTGCTATTACTTTGATGAAAACGGATATATACTGACTGGTACGGTAACACCGGACAACTATACGGTAAACAGTAACGGTGCATGGACGGTAAACGGGGTTGTGCAGACGAAGCAGCTTTCGGTGTCTGCGGGGTGGCACCAGGACAGTTACGGATGGAAATATTATACCGGAAGCGGGTATGTCACATCAAAATGGAGAACCATAGGAGGGGATAAGTACTATTTTGATGATACCGGTTATATGGCAGTCGGTTTCCAGGAGATAGATGGATCGGAATATTATTTTGAGGAGAGCGGCGCATTAAGAGAGAAAGACTTTTATTACGATGGCTACTATTATGTAGTGGATTCTGATGACGGAAGTATTGTGGATGAGGTTGACTGGGAAGATTATACAGAGGAAGAACAGAGCTACCGGGAGCCGGGAAACAGCACTTCCTCATCTGATAGTTCACAGGGAATCGATATCAGTGAGGAGGAGGCCAGAGATAAAATTCTTGCCATGGAATCTTCTTATCCGGAAGGAATGAAGTGGAATAACAGCAATAAATATGTGACCGGAAACAGGACCGGGTATGGATGCGCAGGATTTGCGTTCCTGGTTCAGGACACCGTATTCGGAAAAGGCGGGAAAATAACAAAATATACAGATTTTGATTCCGACAATATTCATATAGGAGATCATTTCCGGGTTTATAACGGTATGGGTGGAGAACATTCTGTAATCATACTGGATGTCTTTGATGACGGAGTCGAACTGGTGGAAGGAAATTATAATTCATCAATCCACTGGGGCAGAGAAATGAATTTCGATGAACTGGAAAGTGATTTTATCTATCAGGAGACAAGATACTAAAAGTATAAAATAAAAAAACGATAGGAAAAGATTCCGTATGTAATTATCATACGGGGATAAACGAATAATTTTTTAAGTAAAATACCGGCCAGCTTCGGGGATAAATGCGAAGCTGACCGGTATTTTTGTGATATAGGAAATATAAAATTTCTCTTGTTTTTGACAGACTGAAGAGTGAGCCGACTAATTTTAAATCAGGTTATTGAACCTTTTTTCACTTAGACAGGATTTATGATTTCCATTGAAACTTACCGGAATTTTTAAATAAAGGTATAAGAAATATATTTCTATTGTGATAATATTCTGATAAAATCAGGATAGAGCAGATAACATGAAAGGTGTATTTGACTAAAATACAAGGGGATAGCATAAAATGGTAAAGTACAAAGCTTCTGAACGAAAAGTTGATTTATATGATATTGGGGACGGATTGACGTTAATGAACATCATACTGAAAATCAGGATGGAAAGATGATGTCAATTGATATATATATCGGGGCAGAGGGAAATGGTTTTTCATGTGTAGGTCATACACACGGGTTGGATGAGCTAGGGGTAATTTTCAGTTATGGGAAATATGTCAGGATGATTGAAGCAAATTTATCATATTACCTGGATGCTTTTTTTGCTAACATAAAGTGAAAAATGACCGGTGCGCCTGTCTATCAAGAAACGATAATAGTGACAAGAAAAATTGCTTGTGATAAAATTGAAGCAAACACAAAAAGGATGAAATATGTTATGGGAGAAACAACCTGCAAAGTATTTACACCTCTGGAAATGGTCAAATACATGCTGGACAAAATTGGATATATACATAATTTATATGGAAAAAAGATTCTTGAGAACTCTTGTGGAACTGGACGTTTTTTATGTGAAATTACCAGGAGGTATATAACAGATGCACGAAAAAGTGGTAAAACGGATCAAGATATTAAGCGAGGGTTGGAAAGAGATGTTTATGGTATTGAAAAAGAAAAAGATATATATGATAGATGTTTGAATAACCTGGATAATATAGCAGCACAGTTTGGGATAAAAGATGTTAAGTGGAACATTCAGTTAAATGATGCATTAAAATTAAAGATAGAGCCAATATATCAGTTTGTAGTTGGAAATCCTCCTTATATTACATATTATAATATGCCGGAGGAAGACAGAGAATTGATAAAAAGCAGGTATGACTCATGCAAGAAGGGGAAAGCCGATTATTATTATGCCTTTACAGAAGCTGCACTTAAGGCTTTAGCTTCGGATGGAGTGATGGCTTATTTAATTCCTAACAATTTTATGAAAAACAGATATTCAGAAGGGCTGCGAAAATATATTCTGCCGTATTTAATAGAACTGGAAGATTTTAAGTTTGAAAGAATTTTTGAAGGACGCCTGACATCATCTGCCATTATCGTATGTTCAAAACAGCTGAATTCTCCGACTTTTCTGTACACAGATAGGGAAAAAAAAGGGGTTTTAGAAAAAAGCAATAAGTATATAGCAAAAAATGACCTTGAAGGAAAATGGGTGTTAGATGGTAAGCTGGATAATATAGGGGAAAAAAGAAGATTTGGTGATTGTTTTAAGGTTTCGGCACCTGTTGCCACACTATTAAATAAGGTTTTTGTAATAAAAGATTTTAAAGGAAATGAAAAGTGGATTGAAAAGGACGGATACAGACTGGAAAAGGCGGGACTCCGTCCAGCAGCAAGTCCGAAGAGCATGCAATATAAAGAAAAAAATTATATTATTTTTCCATATTATTATGAAGAGAACAGGCTTTGCCGTTATGATGAAGAACAATTTGCGAGTCTTTATCCGCAGATTGCTGGTTATTTGAAACAACATGCGCAAAAATTGTCGGAGAGAAAAGTGGACAAAAACAGTAAGTGGTTTGAATTTGGCCGTTCACAGGCATTGGCACATATTAACCAGGAAAAGATAATGTTGTCTACACTGATGACGGGTAAAGTTAAGTATTATCGCCTTGATAAATATACGGTTCCATATTCGGGAATGTATCTTGTACCGAAAGAGGGGTATACCATTGAGCAGGCAGAACAAGTGCTTGACAGCGAGGAGTTTTTCAGATATGTCCAGGCGGTCGGGATACATGCAAATGGTAAAACATATCGTGTAAGTCCAAGAGATATTGAGAACTATGTCTTTGAAGAAAAGTGGTGAAGCAAATGCAAAAAGTAGAATTTCGGGTCGGGGCGAAAGCGGCAAGACTGATTGGACGGGAAAATATAGCAGATGTGGACGGGGCTTTGATTGAATTAATAAAGAACTCCTATGATGCAGATGCCACCTGCGTTTATGTGGATTTTTATATGCCGTTTCCAGATGTGCCTGATAAAGCTGGAGTCACATATTTTGCGGAATATTTATCGGAAAAGGAACTGCAGTTTGTCAGAGAATGTTATGACACAAAAGGAAATACCTGGACTAAAAAGCAGAATTTGCCCGATAAACTTCAAAACGAATTAAAAGACATATTATTCACTCATAACAAAATTATAGTTGCGGATAACGGGACCGGAATGACAGAAGATGTCGTTAGAACTGCATGGATGTATATTGGCACAAGCAATAAAGAAACTAATATACTGTCTGCTAAGGGACGGGTAAAAACAGGGGCAAAAGGTATAGGCAGATTTGCTCTTGACAAGCTGTCCATGAAATCGGTTATGTATACGAAATCGATAGACAGTGCTGAAACAGTCAGATGGGATATGGACTGGGAACAGTTTGCTGATGCTACATTGATCAGTGATGTAAAGGCAGATTTGGCAACAGAATATGCTGATTATAAAAGTATAGTAAAAGGAATTTTGGGGGAGGATAACGCTCTTTTTGATGAGCATGACTGGTCAACAGGTACTATGATTATTTTGAGACCAATCAGAGAGGCCTGGAGTGAGCGGCTTTTCAGGAAAGTAAATACTAACCTGAAGAGTATAAACCCAATCGGAAGTGCGGATAGATTCGAAGTCATTGTAAGGAATGTTCTTTTACCGAAATTTAGTTTCAAAACAGAGAAAGTAGCTATAGACAAAGATGATTATGACTACAGAATATATGCGGAATACGATGGAGATGAGCTGTTAAAGATTCGGCTTCTCCGTAATGAAGTTGATTTATCTGTAAAAAAAGTCACTGTGGAAAAATACGGGTCAGCAATCACAAAATCTACAGATGAATTCTGGTCAAGAGAAAAGCTGCAGAAACAGCGTTACCAAAAATCTGACTATGCTAAAGAGTTGTTGATTGAAAAGAGAGTGACGGACATTTTACTCTCTGACAGATTGGAAAAAATACAGAAAGTGGGTCCTTTTACTGCAGAAATGTATTTTCTGAGAAATGCAAACAATGACTATGGAATAATGAAGAGGGTGGCGGTCAGAAAAAGAAAGAAATTGCTGGAGCAGTTTTCAGGGATAAAATTGTATAGAGATAATTTTAAAGTCCGTCCATACGGCGATGATGGTGCAATGTATGACTGGCTGGGAATGGGAGGACGTGCACAGAAGAGTCCGGCATCTGTGGCGCATCCAACAGGTGCATGGCGTGTACAGCCCTATCAGATGATTGGGTTGGTAAAGATTGGACGTGAACAAAATCCGAATCTGGAGGATATGGCAAACCGTGAAGGACTTGCGCTTACAGATACATACTATATTTTTATCAGTTTATTGCAGGAATGTCTCAAGGAGTTTGAATTTGATAGACAGTACATATACAGAGAGTATACTAAATGGATTCAATCTATAGAAGATGAATTATCAGACTATGCGGAGAAGATTAAAGAAGAGGCAATGCGGCGAGAAGTTGAGCATGCAAAGAAAGCAGAAGAAAAAGAACATGATGAAAAAGATAGGGAAAATAACAAAACAACGAGCGGCTTTACTGAAGATGAGATGTTTGGAACGGTATACAAGTTGATGCAGGAATCCGAAAAATCGCTGAATAGTAAACAAATAATTCAGATATTGAGTGCATCAGGAATATTGATGAATACTTTTTTTCATGAGTTTAATGCTATTAATACTCAATTCCATGTCCAGGCATCTCAGATACGGAGCAGGGTAAATTATATATTAAAAGGGCAGGAATATGATGGATTACCTGCGTATAATCCATATAACAGAATTGATAGTCTCGAAAAGAACGATATGCTTACTGCTGCTTTTTTGGACGTAATAATGGAAGGTTTGAAAAAGGATAGTTTAAAGCCGCAGAAAATTTCTCTTGAAAAAATGATAATTACTATTCTGGAAAAATGGGAAATAATTTTGCGGAAAAAACATATTTCCATTAGTATAAAGTTACCGGAGAAGCAGTCAGAAGATACATTTTCTATTGCTTTGGTGGATATGTATATTATTCTCAATAATTTTATATTAAATTCGGCGTGGTTTCTTGAACAGATGCATAATCCTGAAAGAAAGGTTCTTTTTGAAATAGATGATGCAGCGGATAGGGTAATTTTAAGAATGGAAAATAATGGTCCGCCTCTTGCAAATATGTACCGCAATAATCCGGATAAAATTTTTGAAATAGGAGAAACTTCAAAAAAGGAAAAAGGAACAGGTTTAGGACTCTGGATTGTAAGAGAAGCGGTGGAAAGAAATAATGGGATTATTTCTGTTATAGATAAAACGGATGGATTTGGCCTGAAAATAGAATTTAGAAAGCCAGAAAGAAGGGTATAATGTATCGAATAGGGATTATAGATGATGAAAAAGATGAACGAGATGATATTCAGGTGTCTATTTTAGATAATGCTAGTTGGATTCTGGATAAACCGGAAATCGAATTTAAAGAATATGAGTTGGAATGTCGAAAGAGAGAAAGTATTTTACAGGAAATACAGAATGATATAAATGAAAAAAATATTCAGGCTTTGATAGTTGATTTTCGCCTTGATACGACTGCTGATGTAATTAAAGGATGGCAGATTATTGAGTTTATGCATGATGAAGTGCCTGAATTCCCTGTAATTATTATGACAAATGCCCCAGAAGAGAGTAAACAGTCGGAGTATACTGATGCGGATAAGGTATATCCCAAAAAAATTTTTTTGAATCCGGAACTTGAAGAGACCAAAGAACTTGTGACAAATATAATTCTTAATATGCAGAAATATGTAACACGTAGAGATTCTCTGGAAGAAAAACTTGCTATAGAACTTCAGAATCTGGATAAGAATAGTGAAGATGAGAAAACTTTGAGAAAAATTATGGAAATTGAGACGGAGTTGGGACGATATAAACAGTTGTATCAGACAACCGTAGATACCAGTTTGGATATGGATGAGCTTAAGGATGTCTTTCAACAGTTAAAAAAGTACGAAGAATTGTTAGGATGATTAGATGAAATATGCAAATTTTAAAGAGCATAAAATAACAAGAACTTGCACAGTACAGTTTGATAAACCTAGAAAATATGCAAAATATTTGAAGAGAGACTTTCATTGTAGGTGTTGTTATTGTAATATGCATGAAGATCTTGTGGCAGTACCATATCATGTGGAACATTTTATACCGGAGAAAATATTTAAGAACAAAAAAGACTATTTGAAAACAGATTATGAAAATCTTATGTGGTCCTGTCCTAAGTGTAACTTATCTAAAGGGGATAAGTATAAAGGAGATATAGAAAGTAATTCCAAAATAGTAAATGAATTATTTTATAATCCGGTGGATACAGATTATAATACAATTTTTTACCGCAATGAACTTGGTGGAATTGATTCGGATGATCCGAAGGGACGGGAGATGATTAAAATACTAAAATTATACCGTCCTTTACATAACCTTGGATGGCTGCTTGAAAGACTGGAAAAAATGTGCGATCAGCTTGAAATAGCAATTAGTAGAGAGAGAGATCCTGAGCGTAAAAGATTGCTTGAATTGGCTGCTGGCAAATTGGCGAGAGAATATATGAAAAAAGGAAAAGTATTTCGTGCTGCATATAAAGGTAAAAAAGTATTTGTGCAAAATAGAGATGCTGATTTAGATGGAGAATAGCGATGAAAGAAATTTGTAAAACAATTGAGCAAACAGTTTAAAAAAATGGTATGTGAAAATATATCTTTGTAGGGTGGTGTAACAAATTGAACCGCTGATCGTTTGATTTTTGACAGTGGGAAAATGTAGAGAAAAGTGGTATAATACTGATACTGAAACGGCTTTTCAGCGTAGCTTATAAAAAGGTTTTATATCATCATGAAAGGTTATTTCAGGCCGCTGCAGCCTGAGAAGGGCTGGAATATTGTCTGACGGAAAAGGAATTGAGACGCTGCCGGGAAATGCTGGCAGCGTTTTTTTATATATTTTATTTCTGCCTTTGTCCGTGTTTCAGCGCTGCTTTCCATCTTTTTTTCTCAAAGAAAGAAACTGCCATGAAAATTACATTTATACGGGTAAATATGTTCGAGTATGTGGGCTCGGACGCCATGAAGCCGCTGCTTTTCGGCATTATAAAAGCACTGACGCCAAAGAACTGTGACATCGATTTTATTGACGAGCGGGCGGAGGTGCTGCCGGAGAAAATTGACTCCGATGTGATTGCGTTCTCGGTGGAGACGTATGCGGCAAAGCGCGCCTACATACTGGCAAAGAAATACAAGACCGACAAAAATATTATCGTGATGGGCGGGTTTCATGTGAGCGTGATGCCGGATGAGGCGCTGCGGTATGCGGATGCTGTCCTGATCGGCGATGCGGAGGACACCTGGGGGCCGTTTGTCTCCGACTGCATGGCGGGAACGGTAAAGAAGCGCTATGCATCCCGGGAGCTTTTGGAGGGCTCTTCCGGTGCCGGCAGGCTTTTGTCCCCGCTGCCGGATGAGTCGGTGTACCGCCATCGGTATCACGGAATCGGCGTCTGCCAGATTTCCAGGGGATGCCGGTATCACTGTGCCTTCTGTTCCATTAAGACCATGTACAGGGGTGTCCGGAGCAAGACGGCGGAGCAGGTGTATCAGGAGCTTAAGGCTGCCAGGGAAAAAATCATTTTTTTTGCGGACGACAACCTGTTTTATGACAGGGAGTCGGCCCTTGCTCTCTTCAGGCGGATCGCGCTCCTGAGGAAGAAGTGGGCCTGCCAGATCAGCATGGATGCGGCGCGGGATGATGAACTGCTTTCTGAGATGCGAAGGTCAGGCTGTTTTCTCGTGCTGATGGGTTTTGAGAGCCTCAGCGCGGCGAGCCTGGAGGAGATGAACAAGGCGGCCAACCGGTCGGCGGCGGATTATGAGACGGTTATTAAAAATGTGTACCGGCACGGGATGCTGATTTACGGCACTTTTGTTCTGGGCTGTGACGGCGACAGTCCCGATGTGTTTGAAAAAACCTTTGCCTTTGCTGTGAAGAACAAAATCGCAGTTGCCAATTTTAATCCGCTTATTCCCATGCCGGGGACGGAGGTGTACGGCAAACTGGAACGGGAGGGAAGACTTCTGTACCGCAGATGGTGGCTTTCGGATCGGTACCGTTACGGGGAGACGGCCTTTCTGCCTCTCCATATGACGCCGGAGGAACTTCGGGACGGCTGCCTGGGGATCCGGACCCGGTTTTACTCGGCGGGCTGTGTGTTGCGGCGCCTGTTTTCCAATCCCATTCATCTGTATCCCCGGAACCTTTTTGTGTTTCTTCTGATAAACGGGATTTCACGCCGTGAGATTGCACGCAAGCAGGGACATCTGCTGGGAGGATTTTTGCATGAAGCTGACGCTGATTAAGCCGAATATCGGTCGGAGAGAACACAGTCTCTACGTGGATGAGGCCCGGATGGAGCCGCTCCAGCTGGGGATTCTGGCGGGGCTTACGCCGCCGGAGGTGGAAGTGGTTCTTTATGATGACCGTGTTGAAAAAATTCCCTACGATGAGCCGACGGATCTGGCGGCAATTACGGTTGAGACCTTCACGGCCCGCCGCGCCTACGAGATCAGCGCCGGGTTCCGGAAACGGGGAGCAAAAGTCGTCATGGGCGGCATGCACGCGATGCTTCTTCCGGAGGAGGTAGAAGAGCACTGCGACTGCGTGATTGTGGGGGATGCGGAGCCGGTGTGGAAGACGGTAATAGACGATTTCAGGGCCGGGAAAATGAAGCGCCGCTACGACGTGGTTCAGCCGCTCTGTCCCCAGGAAAATGTGTTTCCCAGACGGGATATCTTTGAGGGAAAAGGCTATCTTCCCATTACCCTTCTGCAGTTTTCCAGAGGCTGCAGCCACAGCTGCCAGTTCTGCGCTTCTTCCGTCTACTTTAAGGCGCGCCATTACTGCCGCCCGGTAGAGGACGTGATCCGGGAGATCCGTCTTCAGAAAAGAAAGCTTCTTTTCTTTGTGGATGACAATATTGTCTGCAGCCATGAGAAGGCGAAGGAGCTTTTCCGCGCGCTGATCCCTTTAAAGATCCACTGGGTCAGCCAGGGCAGTCTGGATATGCTGAAAGATCCGGAGCTGATGGAACTGATGGTAAAGAGCGGGTGCCTGGGGCTCGTCATCGGATTTGAGTCCATATCCCCGGAATGTATCGCCCAGATGAATAAAAACACCAACCGGGACGGGGCGGGTTCCCTGTACGCGAAGGAGATTGAAAAGCTGCGCTCGTGGGGCCTTCAGACCTGGGCGGCCTTTACGGTGGGGCATGACGGGGATACGATTGAGTCTGTGAGAGCTACCTGCGATTTTGCCATCCGGAACAAATTTACCTTTGCCGCTTTTAATATTCTGATGCCGTATCCGAACACGCCTCTCTACCGGAAGCTGGAGCGGGAGGGGCGGCTTTTATACGGCGGAAAATGGTGGCTGGATGAAAATTACAGGTTCAATTATGCGGCCATAGTTCCGAAAAATATGACGCCGGAAGAACTTACGGAAATTTCCTTTGACTGCCGCAGGCGTTTCAACAGTCCGCTGTCCATTTTTCTGCGGGCGTTGGAGCCGCGGACGAATCTGCGCACGCCCTACCGGTTTATGACGTACCTGATTTACAATCCTCTTTTCCGGAAAGAGGTATTCAAAAAGCAGGGAATGCGGTTCGGGCTTGAGAGCGGAAAGAAAACGGGGGAGGAGAGGGAGAAATGCTGAGAGGAGAGATTCGCCCTGCAAAGGATTGCGGGGACGCGGAGCTTTGCGCCATGTACCGTCTGATGGAGGAGTTTTATGACGGGACGGATGAGGCGGTGTTTCGCCGGGATTTTGCGGAGAAGGACTTCTGCCTTTCCCTGTACGCGGAGGACGGGAGTCTGGCGGGCTTTACGACGCAGAAAATCCTGGCGGTCGATGTGGACGGAAGGCGGGTTGAAGGCGTCTTTTCGGGGGATACGATTATTCACAGGAAATACTGGGGCGATCAGACGCTTTTTAAGGTATGGGCGGATTTCTGGTTCCGTTATGCCGGTGCGAAGAAGGAGTTTTACTGGTTTTTAATCTGCAAGGGGTACAAAACCTACCGGATGCTGCCGGTTTTCTTTAAGCACTTTTATCCCGACTGCCGCCGGGAGACGCCCTCCTTTGAAAAGAGCATCATGGACGCCTATGGCAGTTTTCTGTATCCGGGCGAGTATAATCCTTTTACCGGGGTAATCGAGTACCGGGCGGATAAGGACCGGCTCCGGCAGGGCGTGGCGGATATCGGGGAGAGGGAGCTTAAAAACAGGGATATCGCTTTTTTCGCAGAAAAAAATCCCGGATACTTAAGGGGCAATGATCTGGCATGTCTGGCGCGGATCGACCGGGAAAATCTCCGTCCGCATGCGGCGGAGTTTCTGTTCTCATGAGGGGCGGGTATCCGTTCTGGAACGGGCTTTGCCGGCTCAGTTACCTGCCCGCGTACCGGAAATTTTTAAAGCCCTGCGATATCGGACGCGTGCAGAGGGAGTACCTTTTCCGGCTTCTTAAGGAAAATGCGGATACGGTTTACGGACGGCTTTGGGACTTCGGGAGGATTTCCTCTTATGAGGAGTTTGCGGAGCGTGTTCCTCTCACGGTCTATGAGGACTATATCCCTTATATTGATCGGATTGCCGTCGGGGAGAAAAAGGTTCTCACATCGGAGGAGGTAAGGCTTTTTGAGCTTACAAGCGGGTCTTCCTCGGCAAAAAAGCTGATTCCTTACACAAAGACGCTTAAAAATGAATTTCTGCGGGGCGTAAAGCCCTGGCTGTGCGATATTTATTCCCGGGTAAACGGTGTGTCGGAAGGCAGAAGCTACTGGTCCGTCACGCCGGTAATATCATCAGAAAAGAGCTTTACCGAGGGGGGAATCCCCATCGGATTTGAGGAGGATACGGAGTATTTCGGCCCCATGGGAAGCATGCTTTTAAAAAAGCTTTTTGCCGTGGATTCTTCCGTAAAGCTCTGTTCTGACACGGAGGATTTTTACCGTAGAACGGCTCTTTCGCTTCTTGCCTGCGAGGATCTGACGCTTATATCCGTCTGGAGCCCATCTTTTCTCTCGATCCTGTGCGGCTATATGGCGGAGAACGGGGACGCGCTCTGCGACGGCCTTGCGGCGGGCGGCCACGGGAGGCGGTCCCGGCTCATAAGAGAATCTCTTCGGGAGCGGCAGTTTCAGAGGGTGTTTTCAAATCTTAAAATCATCAGCTGCTGGGCGGACGGGAGCGCGGCGGACTGTGTCCGTGAGGTTGAAGAGCTTTTTCCCGGCGTGATGATTCAGCCCAAGGGCCTTCTCGCCACCGAGTGCTTCGTATCCTTTCCCCTGGTGGGGGAGACGGGGAGCCGCCTCAGTCTCTACTCCCATTTCTTTGAATTTTGCAGCCTGAAGGACGGAAGGATATATCCGCCGGATGAACTTAAACCGGGGGAGTATGAGCTAATCGTGACGACGGGAGGCGGTTTTTACCGCTACTGCATCGGCGATGTGGTTGAGGTGTTAAAGACTTTTCCTGATGCTCCTCCGCTTATCCGTTTTCTGGGCCGTAAGGGCGCGGCGGTGGACCGCTTCGGCGAGAAGCTGACGGAATCATTTGTGAGAAAGGTGCTGGGCCTTCTGGGGGCAAACCGGGAATTTTCCCTTCTGGCGCCCAGGGGAAAGGGGTACTGTCTCTACACAAAGGCCCGTCACGTCACGGCGGGGCAGCTGGAGGCGGCCTTATGTGAAAGCTTTCACTACCAGTACTGCCGGAAGCTGGGACAGCTTGACGGGGCGTCGGTTGCCCTGGTGGGAGGAGAGCCTTCCCGGGTTTATCTGGAGCGTCTGAGACAGAAAAAGATGCGGCTTGGGGACATTAAGCCGGCGTCTCTGAGCGCGGAGGACGGATGGGAAGACTGGTTTGAGATTCTGGAATACAGAGAGTGAAGAGAAAAATAGGAGAAAATGGTATGTTAAAGATTGCTCTTCTGGCGCCGGCCGGCGCCATGCACCGGTATGGGGGAAGTTTTGGCCGATCGCTCCACTATGCGCCTCTGACGCTTACGACGCTGGCGGCGCTGGTGCCGGAGGATGTGCCGGCAAAGGTAGCCATATATGATGAGACGGCCGGGAGGATTCCTCTTGACATAGACGCGGATTTAATCGGAATTACCTGCATAACGGGCACGGCGCCCCGGTGCTATGCCTATGGGGATTATTACCGGAAGAGGGGGATCATGGTGTTTATGGGGGGCGTCCATCCCTCCATGCTTCCGGAGGAGGCGGCGCAGCACGCGGACGTGGTTTTTACCGGCTTTTCGGAGCAGACGTTTCCCCGCTTTATCCGCGATTTTGCGGCGGGAAGCTGGCAGCGGTTCTACCGCCAGAACGAAGATTTTACCATTGCGGGACGGCCTCTACCCCGCCGGGATCTTCTGCAGAAGAAGCGCTACATTACCACCAGCACGGTGGAGGCCATCCGGGGATGCGTCCATACCTGCAGCTTCTGCGCCTATCCGGCCGCTTTCGGCCGCACGGTGTATAAGCGTCCCGTCAAAGAGGTGGTGGCGGAGATTGAGGCGCTTCACACGAAACATGTGGTATTTCCCGATGTTAATCTCATTACGGACAGGAAGTATGCCATGGAGCTTTTCTCGGCGCTGATTCCGTTAAAAATCATCTGGCTTGGTCTTGTGACCTCATCCCTGGGCATTGATGAAGAGCTTCTCTCTGTGTTTCGCAGAAGCGGCTGCCGGGGACTTCTGATCGGTTTTGAGTCCATAACCCAGGAATCCCAGGCCTATATCCACAAGGGGGTCAATCAGGTGGAAAGCTATGTGGAGCTGATGAAAAAGCTCCATGACAATGGAATCCTGGTGCAGGGCTGCTTTGCCTTCGGCGGGGATGAGGAGGATGTGAGCGTGTTTGACCGGACGGTGGAAATGACCGTAAAGGCCAAAATTGATCTGCCCCGCTATTCCATTCTCACGCCCTTTCCGGGTACGGCCTACTACGCTCAGCTGGAGCGGGAAGGCCGGATCTTTGAGAGAAACTGGGCCATGTACGATGTGCAGCACTGTGTGTTTTACCCGGCACGGATGACGAAGGAGCAGCTGGAGGAGGGGACGTCCCGGGCGTGGGAGGCGACGTATTCCCTTTCCGGCGTGGCAGGGCGTCTTGCTCCCTTTTTGCACAGTCCATGGCTTTCTGTACCCCTGAATCTGGGGTACAAGGGATACGCGGACAAGTGGAGGCGGTTTACGAGAGAGGTCATGTGCGATAATTCCGACATTCCCGCAGAATAGGGGAGCGGGAGAGAGTAAAGGGCGGGGGGAGAGAGGATGAAAATTACGTTTATTCTCCCGGCGATCGGAAAGAAGCCGGGACAGAAATACATCGGGACGTGGAAGATGGAGCCGCTTACCATAGCGGTTTTAAAAGCTCTGACGCCGGAAACGGTAAAGACAGAGTTTTTTGACGACCGCATAGAGCTTATCGATTATAATACGAAGACCGATCTGGTCTGCATAACCGTGGAGACCTATACGGCCAGGCGAAGCTACGGGATTGCGCAGAGATTCCGGGAGAAGGGGATTCCGGTTCTGATGGGCGGCTACCACGTTGCCCTGTGCCCCGAAGAGGCGGGAGAACACGCGGACAGTATCATAATCGGAAACGGGGAGACCGTCTGGAAAAATGTGCTGCAGGATTTAAAGGAGGGGCGGCTTAAGCCGGTCTATCACGGCGGGATCGGGGCTTATGACGTGTGCCCGGACAAGAGTATTTTTGCGGGGAAACGGTATCTGCCGGTGTCTCTGGTGGAGACGGGAAGAGGCTGCTGCCACGGCTGCGAGTTCTGTTCCATTTCCGCTTTTTACGGAAGCCGGTATTTCTGCCGGGATCACAGGCTGATCCTGGAGGATATACGGGCCAGCCGGCATAAATACACGTTTCTTGTGGATGATAATCTCCTGGCGGACCGGGAGAACGCCCTGCGCCTTTTTGAGGATATCACACCCTGTAAAATCAAGTGGGCGGGACAGGGAACGCTTTCTGTCGCGAGGGATGAGAAGCTTCTAAAGGCTATGAAAAAAAGCGGCTGCGAGATTATTCTCATCGGCTTTGAGAGCCTTGACAGGGAAAATTTAAGGCAGATGAACAAGTCCTTTAATGATACCATAGGAGAGCGGGATGAGCTTGTAAAGCGGATTCACGACGCGGGGATCGGCATTTACGCCACCTTCGTCTTCGGCTATGATAATGACGATGAGCGCACCATTGAGGATGCGGTTGAATTCAGCAAAAAACATAAGTTTTATACGGCGGCCTTTAACCATCTGCTTCCCTTCCCCGGCACACGGCTTTATGATCGGCTTGAGAGAGAAAACCGGCTTTTATATGATAAATGGTGGCTGGAAGAAGGCTACCGTTACGGCGAGCTGGCCTTTCGTCCCGCCCGCCTATCCCCGGAAAAGCTCAGCCGTCTCTGCCGGGATGCGAGAAAGGAATTTTCGTCCCCGAAAACGGTGCTGAGCCGGGGACTCGCCTCCTTCGGGCGGACGAGCCCGCTTCTCTGGGGCCTTTTCTGGCAGATGAATCTGCGCCTGGGAGAGGAGATTGACATGAAGATGAATGTCCCCATAGGAGGTAATCTGGATGAACTTCCAAAATGACAGATATACGCTTCGCCCGGCTGCAGGCGGGGACGATGAGGGAATCCGCCGGATCTTTGAGAGCGGCAGCTTTAAGGGCGGTCTCGATATCCGGTTTCTGAGAAACCCCTCGCCCCTTGCGTCGTTTGGGGCGGACGGAGAGGAGGCCCGCATTCTCGTCATTGACGACAACAGGGAAAAACGCACGGCCGCGGTGGGCGGCGCGGTAGTCCGGACGGAATACGTAAACGGGAGAAAGGAGAAGTGCGCCTATCTGACGGGACTCAAGCTGCATCCAGATTATCAGCGGAGGATTTCCTTTCTTCCGCAGTCATACCGTTTCCTGCGTGAAAGGCTTACAGACTGCCGCTTTTTTTATACGACAGTGCTGGACAGTAACCGGGCCGCCGTGCGTCTCTTTGAGAAGAAGCACCGGAATATGCCGGAGTACCGGTATCTGGGCCATTACACCACATACTGCTTTCATGACGGCATGCGACTTTTAAGACTTGAGAGGGATGAGACGGAAGGCTTCGATAAGCTTATGCAGTGTCATTTCTCTGCGCAGAGTCTGGTTCCCGTGGATTATAACTGCCGGGGCTTCGGAAAAAAGCATTTTTATGCGTACCGGGAAAACGGGGAGATCGCGGCCTGCTGCTTTGTGGGCGATCAGCGCGGGAGCAAACAGTATGAGATGTGTTCTTACGGCGGGATATACCAGTTTCTTCGCCGCCTTCCCACACAGTATCTGGGATATCCGCCATTTCCGCAGCCGGGGAAGATAATCCCCTGCGGAATCGTGTCATATCTCTATGTAAAGGACAGTGACGTAAGGATGGGAAGAAGGTTCTTGCGCTCCGTGGCGGCAGAGTCCGGCTTTCCCATGCTTTTATGGGGCGGCTTTGAAAATAATCCGCTGTGCCGGGTAACGGAGGGGATGAAGGCGATCCGGTATGGAAGCAGGCTTTACTCTGTGGACTGGGGGGACAGTCCCCGGGAGGAGATAAGCGGGGTAATCGGAATGGAGGCGGCGCTTCTGTGATTTTTGCCGGAACCGTTTTCAGAAGCCATGACGGTGCTGATGCAAAGAGTCCCGAACCGGGAATAAAAACTGCTTAAATAACGGTTATAATGCTGGAAATAAAAGATAAAAAGTGATATGATGGGGACATAAAGGAGGGGTATGAAAAGTGAAAAAACTGTGGAAAAAATTGTTGATTATGGTTGGGGTTATCATGCTGTTTGCCGCATCGACGGCTTATGCTGCAGAGACGTCTTCGGGCGGGGTTACCGCAGGAGGCATGAAGACGAGTCAGCTGGAGCGTTTTCAGTATTGTCTATATGAACCGGCCAATGCTGTGGAAAATATGCCGCTGATTGTGTATCTGCATGGACATGGCGGCCCCCAGAATGTTGCGGAACTGAGAAAAGAGAAATTTTTTATGAATCTCAGAGCCGGGGGAGCCAATGGAACGCCGGCGTATATACTGGCGCCGCTTCTGCCGCCGGAACTGGATTTCGGTGCTAAGGGAATGTGGCCGGGGATCGAACCGTCTGTTATGGAATTGATTGAATATGTGGCCGATACGTACAAAATAGACCGCACCAGAATAAGTATTATGGGTACAAGCATGGGCGGCGACGCGGCGATTCAGATCGCGGCAAACCATCCGGAAGTATTTTCCTGCCTGGTGGGTGTGATTCCGTTTCACTATAAATGTCCCATTGCGAAATGGGAGCAGGGATGGGGACAGAAACTTGCGTCTGTTCCGACCTGGCTGCTTATAGAGGATGAGGGAAGTGCAAAGACGATGTCTCAGACCGCAGTGGATGAAATCCTTGCGGCGGGAGGGCAGGCCTGGTTGGATGTCATGAGTGGAGCGGATCACGGAAGCGCCAATACGAGGATTTCCTCGGGTATGAGTTCCGGTCAGTATGCAATTTTTGACTGGATGATTTCTGTCAGCAAACCGGTTTCTCAGTAAAGTTATTTCCGGGAACATCCGTTGTGAGAAAAGATTTAAACTTAAAAACCGGGCCGGAACACGGGAGACAGTGCGACTGTTCCGTTTCGTTGCTGCGGTCCGGTTTTGCCTGTATTACAGCAAATATTTTCTTTATTATTTTTTCTTTTTATTCTCAGGCAGGGTTAAAACGCCGTTTTCCTCCACGTCCCTGGCAAATACGCGATTGAGACATTTCTGAATGGCAATGTATGTCTGAAGCTCTTCATCCGTGAAATCACTCAGACTTTCATACGTTCTCAAAAGACAGCTTTTGTCGAATTTCTCGTGAGCGTAATAGATCTCTGTTCCTTTTTCGGTCAGGTTCAGATAATATTCCCTGTTATTATTCTGGTTGCGCTCCTGTGTGATCAGATCCTTTTTCATAAGTTTCCGCACCATCTGGGAGCAGGCACTCTTTGTTTTTCCCAGCTGCTGGGAAATTACTGTGATTGTTATATTGGGCGAATCGCCTACCGCCTGGAGAAAGTGCATCTCCGACTGATAGAGAATTTCATTTCCGTACTGGTGCGGCATGGAATCATATCTGGCGCAGAGATCGTACCCTTCATCAAAACTTTCAACTAGTTCACTGTATCGTCTGTTTTTCTGATCCATAAATAATCTCCTTACCTTTAAGTCTTGCAGTTACTATTATAACAGACAAAGGTTTATTGTAAAATAGATAAATGGTTAATTATATAAAATTTTAAGAATATCACAGATCCTACCTATACTGAAAGAGTTAATGAGATTACAGAGAAAGGAGTCTGTATGGATAAGCGACGGAAAATATATTTATATTTTTTATTTGTACTTCTTGTCTTTTACCTGGTTCTGGCAGTTTTTTATTTTGTATGGGAAATACTTTTAGATAATCCCGGGATGCTGCCTTTTCCAACACCTGCAGTTTTAGGTGTTCTTCTGCTGATAATCTGGACTGCTGTCTTTGTTATGGTAAAAAGGAAGATCATACCGGTAATGGGAGAGTATCCGGGCAAAGTTTTTACGGATAAAATTTTGCCTGTATTAATAAAAGCAGTCTGTGTAACTGGAGTTTTTTCCGTCATTATCAGTCTGATCCGCGCTAATCTGTAATTATTTTATATAAAATAGTGGGCTTTGTTTATCTGAGCGGGATATTCCGGATGGGGAAACCAAAGTTTTATACGCAGGAAAAGGAGACGTCTGCAAAAAGCTTGCGGGCGTCTCCTTTTTCTGATCATATTCCGCAAATCCCGATTCCCTGAATGGAGGTTAAAAAATGGGCTTTATGGGGATAGCAGTTTTATAAATTCTCAGCCGGAGCTTTTGACTCTTTAACGGCTCTGTAGATTTTTGACACAATCACGCATATGGAGAATGCAACTCCAAGATAAGAAACAAATTTCATAACGAAGTTCATCAGCACGCCGAAGGAACCGAAGTTTGAGAAGATAAATGCTCCGACGCAGACGATGGTTACCACCGGTTTGTACCATTTGCTGTCCTCATGCTGAATGTTGGAGGCAGCAACCCATGCCATACCGGTAGCGGTCGTGTAGGTGGCCAGAACAACGATAATTCCGTAGAAAGCATAAAAAGCATTTCCAAGGCGCTGTGCCAGCATAAGAAGCGGTATATCGGTTCCTGCCACAATAGAGGCATTCAGGATGAAAGCGATAAAGATAAAAGTCTGGGAGAGGACAGTAATAAACTGACCGAGTACATTTCCCCACACCAGTTCTTTCTGATGGTCCGCTCTTGTGGATACATTGGCACTGTAGGCGCTCATGTTGAGAACGACATATGTAAAATTGAGAACGGCGCTGAAAATAAGATTTCCTGACATGGAAAGGCCGCTTTTTTCACGGATCAGCTGATCGCCTGCGGCAAAACCGTCTGTTCCGTTCATATAGCTGAATATGCAGATGATAAATACAGAGATAATAATAACAGGGGCAATATTGCCGAGGGTATCGGTAAGCCGCTTCATTCCCATAAGGGCTGTGATCAGTACAGCTGCCAGCATGATAATGGTTCCGGCAAATGTTGGGAGGCCGAATGCCTGGTTTAAAGAGGCAGCGCCGCCGGCGATCATGCTTCCTACCATGAGAAAGAATGTCAGAGTATTGAACCACTGTATCGCGGCGCCAATGTATCTGCCGCAGTAATGTTTATACATCATCTCCATATTAACCAGCTTATATTTTCGGCAGTCACGGGAAACAACCGCGATGCAGAGAAGAATCAGCGCCGAGGAGATGATAAGTCCCAGGATGGCTTTGGAGCCGTGGGGCGCCCAGAACTGAAGAAGCTCCGCACCTGTGGCAAATCCGGCTCCGATTCCGAAGGAAACATAGGAGCCTGCGAGAATCAGCAGGGTTTTAACTGAGAATGCTGAGTTTTTGTTCTTTTCCATATCTTCACACCTTTTCCTTAAACACATAAGTATTTGAACTTGCAAATATACTAATCTGCAGTTACAGGGAGTAAACTTTTTATAAGATTAATAGTTAATATACTTAATCATAAAATAATATACCGATGTCAAAAAGTCAAGGCAGAATTAAAAGGTTTGCGGCGATTTTATTTTGTATAATAATGTAGGAAAAATTATTCACAAAATATGCTGTTGTTTTTTGTAAAAATAGCATATTGATTTTATGGATTCGTTTGGCTAATATTTAAGTAGATTAACAGTTAATATGCTAAAAAGTTCGTTCAAAAGCTTTACTGGAATGGTTTGACTGAGTGAGAAGGAGGAAATGGAATGAACTACAATTTTGATGAGGTAATCGACAGAAACGGAACTCTCAGCTATAAATGGGATGCCCGGGATATTAATTTTCCGGAAAATCCCAATGCGCTTCCTTTCTGGATTGCGGATATGGATTTTCCCTGCCCGGAGCCCATTGTACGTGCGGTGCAGAAACGGGCGGCCCATCCCATTTACGGGTACAGCAAGGTTTCTGATGATGCGAGAGCACTGATTGCCGCGTGGGAGAAGAAGAGAAACGGCTGGGATGTGGATCCCGGGTGGGTGGATTTTACCAATGGCGTTGTTCCGGCGCTCAGTGCCATGGTGGCAGCATTTACAGAGCCGGGAGACGGTGTGATTATCCAGTCTCCGGTGTATTATCCTTTCCGGGAATCCGTGGAGAATAACGGAAGGACAGTTGTGAATAATAAACTTCTGTTTGACGGAGAGAAATGGAACATCAATTTTGAAGAGCTGGAAGAGCTGGCAGAGAAGCCGGAAAATAAGCTTCTTATCCTGTGTCACCCCTTAAATCCCGTTTCTCGAGTTCTGAGCGTGGAAGAGCTTCAGAAAATTGCGGATATATGCCTGAAAAATCATGTCATTCTGGCGGTGGATGAGATTCATTCCGATCTGATTTTCAGACACTGCAGATTTTATTCCATGGCCGCGCTCAGCAGGGAGGTAGAGCAGATATGCGTGGTGGCGACGGCACCGTCTAAAACCTTCAACATTGCGGGGCTGCAGATGTCAGCTATCATCATTGCCAATGAAGAGCTCCGGAAAAAATTCCAGAAAGAGATGGAAAAGAGGGTTCTTTATATTGCCAATCTGTTTGGCGCGGCGGCTTTTGAGGCGGCTTACGCCGATCCGGAATGTGAGGAATATCTGGAGCAGCTGATCGATTATCTGTGGGAAAATTATCTGTTTCTGGATGCGTATCTGAAGGAGAATATGCCGAAGATTAAGTGCCAGAAACCGGATGCGACCTATCTTCTCTGGCTGGACTGCCGGGAGCTGGGACTGGGGAATGAGGAGCTTCAGAAATTCTGCCTGGAAGAAGCCGGAATTGCCTTTGATGTGGGCGAATGGTTCGGCGGAGACGGAGCTGGGTTTATGCGGATCAATATCGGCTGCCCCAGAAGCATTCTGAAACAGGGACTTGAACTTTTAAAGGCGGCATATGACAGAAGAAATTTCTGACAGCTGCCTGTGACAGGAGAGAACAGACAATGAAAAAATATAAAGCAGGGGACAGATTCCCCGATTTAACGGTAAAAACGGCATACAAGCCTGAACAAAAAGTAAAGGATGTCCTGCGCGGAAAAACAGTTTTCTGGGTTCTTCGGTATATCGGATGTCCTGTCTGCCGTCTGGATGTGGCTCTCATAAAAAAACGCTATGGGGAATTTCAGAAAAGAGGAGCACAGGTTTTTGTCGTTATGCAGAGCGATGGGGAGCATGTGAGGGAGGCTCTGAAGGATGAGCCCCTTCCTTTTGAAATTATCTGTGACACAGATATGAAATTTTATGAAACTCTTATGATTGAACCGGCAAAGTCCATGGATGCTCTGGCAGGAAAAAGGCTTCCCGAGCTTCAGGAAAAAGGAAAGCTGGCCGAAGAGTATGGATTTGAGCATGGCGATTATGAGGGGAACGAACAGCAGCTTCCGGCGCTTTTCATTGTAAATGAGGAAGGAATTATAACATATGCTCACTATGCAAAGGAGCTGATTGATATGCCGGGCATAGATGAGGTTTTAAATTTACTGGAAAATCAGGAGTGAGGAATATGAAAAAGAAATTAACATCACAGAATGCGCCTGCGGCCATTGGACCGTATTCTCAGGCAGTAATGGACGGGGATCTGGTATTTGTTTCAGGACAGCTTCCCATTGACAGCCGCACAGGGGAATTTCCTTCGGAGGATGTGGCCTGGCAGACGAGGCAGTCACTGGAAAATATCCGGGAGATCCTGAAAGAGGCCGGATACACGATGGATCGCGTTCTCAAAACAACGGTTTACCTGCAGGATATGAATGATTTCGCGGCAATGAATGAGGTATATCAGGAATTTTTTGCAGATCCTTACCCGGCGCGCGCTGCTTTTCAGGTGGCAAAGCTTCCGAAAAATGCCAGGGTGGAAATTGAGGCAGTCGCAAAATAATACGATTTGATTATTAAGGAGGTACAAGTTTGAAACAAAGAAGTAGAGGTAAACCGCCAAAAAAGTGTATAGCAAACAAGCCACCCGAAAATTGGCAATTA
>CALWSF010000047.1 GCA_944384125.1 uncultured Lachnospiraceae bacterium
CGTTTTCTGTTTTCAGGACATAAAAACGGAGCCGCTGCTCCATAGATGATTACTCATCTATTTTGCAACGGCCCCTTACCATTACTTCTGATATATGATTTTACGAACAGCATATAAAGATAAACAATATTTTTCAGACAGACTCTCCATGGTAACACCTCTTCGATATTCCTCTTTTATCTGTCTGTTTCGCTGTTCTAAACCTCTCCGACAGCCGGAAACTTCTCCCCAGCGCTTTTGCTGCCCCGATACAACAGGAACATAGATATATCCGCCCTGAACATAGGCTTGCAGCTCTTTTACCAGCGCGTCCGGAAGAATAATTTGTGCATTAAGATATTTCATGCGGACTTCCTCCTTGATATAAGAGTCAAGTTGCAAAGCCGGCATTTTTATTTTGCGACTGTTTTACTCCATGCAACCGTCGCAGTCCACTGGCTTTGCATGGAGAAAATCTTTGTTTCTCTTTTTTGTGCTGACACACATACAAATCACTTCTTTCCCTGATACCTGAAATATTAAGTTAAATCGACTACAGTCTAACATATTCTTAACCCCGTATCAATCCTGAACTTTAACTTCAGCTTTCTTGTCATCTTAAAATTATCCCTGTTAGCGAGTCAGAAATCATACCGGATTACCGCACAGTTTTTTACACCCCACGCCGCATATTCTTCGTTGGTCATGTCCGTAAAATACGACTGCACAACTCTGGCAATTCCGTTGTGAGCGACCAGAATATACGTTTTTTTATCCGACTCTGCCTTAATATCATCCAGAAGGTTATAGATTCTCTGCGCCAGACGAAGCGTGGATTCGCCTCCCTCATAACTGCACGCAAAGAATTCCTTGGCTTTTTTAAACTCCAGTCCGTCCCGGGGCGTCGATTCCCATTTACCAAAGTTCTGCTCAATCAGCCGCGGCTCCACCCGGTATGGAATCCCGGTCATTTCAGAAATCAGTTTCGCCGTGTCTGCAGCCCTGCTGAGCGGGGAACAGAGAATCTCATCCGCTTTAATACCTTCCGCAAGAATTTTGCGTCCGGTTTCTCTTGCCTGCTCACGTCCGTATTCTGTAAGCGGGCTGTCGGTAACGCCGCAAATCTTATTTTCAACATTCCACACCGTCTGTCCATGACGGACAAAATAAAAATGTCCCATTATTCATCCTCCTCGCAGGAAAATCCCTTTCGCATCATCTCGTTCCATCTGGCATTCGCTCCTTCTGCAGCCTTCTTTTCCATAATGCGGCTGCGATCACTTAATATTGCCAGAACCTCATCTGCTATATCCTCCAGACGCAGCTTCTGATAATGTGACAAATACCCTATCATTCGCTGAGCTGTCCAATCTGTATTTAAGTTTCTTGTCACTTCATCACAGAATGGCTCTGGATATCCCCGTTTTACCATCATCTGATAAAGCTCCATGCTTTTTTCTGATCTCGGCTTCATGTATTTCCATTCCTTTCATAAACATCCAGAGTAATTCCAGACCTCATATCCCTGCCGTCTAGCCGAATCATAAACCGGCCGCATATTTTTCTGCAGAACATTGCAGAATTCTTCCTTCGTGTTTCCCGGCCGGTACAGCTCCTGACCTGCCCAGATAGAGTGAAGATTGTCCCGATAACACATTTCAAAGCGCTTATGCAATTCTTCTTTTTCCTGAATCATTCGGTACATCAAATACTGATTATCTGCAAATACCGGAAAAAACGGCTCCCATTTCGGCAGTCTGTTGCTTTTGGACGAGTTCAGAGAAGATTCCATGGGCATCAGATTCCACAATTCATCGTTCATGACAAAAGACCAGGGAATGAAATGATCCACATCATACCGCTTTGTATTCATTGGGCGGCCGGTAAAGACATCTCTCACTTCACATACATTCATAATTCCTTCCCACAGCCTGCGGACATGATTCAGCCTGCGCATCTTATCATCCATCGGTTTCAGCTTATAAACAAGACCAGGTACCTCCGGATTATTATTCTGCAGCCACTTTACCTTTTCAAACTGAATCCACCCCATTATGTTTACCGTGTTATCCTGAATCATCCGCATCCACTCTGCATTAAAGTGAACTTCTTTTTTTAATTTGCTGCTGTCTCCGAATGTATAAGGCAGACGGGCCAATGTGCTGTCAAAGTGGCGGACATACTCTGTCAGCCTGCGCGCGCTGTCCCAGGGCACCTTCTCACTGCTCTTTGCGAAAAATCCTGCCAGAGCCCGTCCCGGAACCATATGGGTCAGCTGCTCCTTATATTTCTTAAGCTCCTGATTGTGTTCAGCAATCGCATTTTTGATTTCAACCCCGGACGCGTCTGAAGGCAGATCGCTCAGTTCTGTCAATCTCAGAATTATCCTTTCCAGCCCGTCCCTTATCTGCCCGTCCGCCAGCATACCGCTCAGATGAATATGAAATTCCCGCACCGAATACCAGGCGCTGCAGATCATCTCATCAATAACTGCATCAAATGTCGTATCCTGAACTCCTTCTGATATAAGCCCGACAATGGCTTCCAGCCAGTAGAACTTGTAACAGTAGGACGGATCCTTCATCATCCGGGAAAAGCCCTCAATATCCAGCGTATTGCGGTACTCTCCCTCAATAACTAACGAATATCCCGTTTTCGGAGTATTATATTGAGCCATTTCTCATTCCCTCTTCCGTGCCTTACGTCACTGGTAATCCAGTATTCTTCCACGCTCAGTGCCGGAATTTCTCTGATAAAATCCTGAAATGTATTTTCTGTAAAATCCGTAAAATACCGGCCGTCCCGCCACCCTTCAAATTTTCCATATTTAAAGGATGTATAAATAACGCCTGAATCTTTCAGCGCATCGCGCATCTTTTGGAGAACCGGCGCCAGCTCCCGTTTTGGCAGATGCAGAATGGAGGCACAGGCCCAGATGCCGTCATAGGCCCGAATCTCACTCAAATCCTGAAACAGCATCTCCTTTACCTCTATTCCCGTATACGCGCTGGCAAGTCTGACGCACTCTGCTGATCCGTCCGCAGCGGAAACGTGATATCCCTTTTCAAAAAAGTACATGGTATCCCTCCCGGAACCGCAGCCGAAATCCAGAATGGAGTCTCCCTCATTCAGCAGCGCAAGAAACTTTTCCTGCACCGGATGCATATCTGCATGCAGTGTATTCTCCGCAAAAGAGACCGCATTTTGATTGTAGTAATCCAATGTATCATCCACTCTGATTTCCTCCCGCAAACGACGGCTTCATCATTCCAACTTACTGCCGGTTTCATTATATCTCATTCAGACGGAAAAATATATATCCGTCTTTCCCGTCAAAGCTTCCTCAGATCAAACGCCTCTTTTTCTTCCGTAAGACGAATCAAAGTTTTTTTGCTTATCTTTGAAAGTATGGCCTGCTTCTCGTCTTTGTCTGCTTTGATTACCAGCCATCTCCTGTCCGCCTTGATAAACAGGAAATTTTTATATGCCGCAGCGGCTCTGATATCCATATATAAAAACTCTTTATGCCTATAGAGCAGTGCATCTTCTTTTATTTCAACCCAAAACGGACTGCTGTATTTTCTCATGACCAGGTTCTGCGGATCCGCTTTCCTGATTATCCCTGCCGCCTTATTCTGTAAACAGCGCTGTGGAATAATAGCGATCGCCGGAATCGGGCAGCAGCGCAACGATTACTTTTCCCCGGTTCTCCGGACGCTTTGCCAGAGCAACGGCCGCATGGAGCGCCGCACCGGAGGAAATGCCGACAGATATGCCCTCCTTCTTCGCCAGCTTCTTTGCCGCGGCAAAGGCATCCTCGTTTTTTACGGGAAATACTTCGTCATACGCACCGGTATCCAGCACCTCCGGCACAAATCCGGCGCCAATGCCCTGAATCTTATGAGCGCCGCTTCTGCCTTCGGAAAGTACCGGAGAATCAGCCGGTTCCACTGCAACGATCCGGACATCTGGCTTCTGCTGCTTCAGGTATTTCCCCACGCCGGTAATGGTACCTCCCGTTCCCACACCGGCCACAAAAATGTCCACCACGCCGTCCGTATCCTTCCAGATTTCCGGCCCTGTGGTTGCTGTGTGAACGGCAGGATTGGCCAGATTCACAAATTGCCCCGGAATGAAGCTTCCCGGGATTTCCCGGGAGAGCTCATGCGCTCTGGCAATGGCTCCTTTCATTCCTTTGGCTCCTTCCGTCAGAACCACTTCCGCTCCGTAGGCCTTCAGAATGTTTCTGCGCTCCACGCTCATGGTTTCCGGCATCGTCAGGATAATGCGATAGCCCCTGGCGGCAGCAATGGCAGCCAGGCCGATGCCCGTATTGCCGGAAGTCGGCTCGATAATCACAGAGCCCGGCTTCAGAAGTCCTTTCTCCTCCGCGTCCTCGATCATTGCCCTGGCAATACGATCTTTCACGCTGCCTGCAGGATTCAAATACTCCAGCTTAACCAGCAGAGTTGCTTCCAGCTGTTCGTCCTTTTCCAGATTGACTGCTTCAACCAGAGGTGTATTGCCGATCAGCCCCAGGATTCCCCGATAAATATTTGCCATAATGTTTTTCCTCCTTACTGAACTGCTGCAAATCCATTTTCCAGATCCGCGATAATATCGTCAATATGTTCCGTGCCGACCGACAGCCGAATGGTTCCGGGAGTAATACCCTGCTCTGCCAGTTCCGCCTCATTCAGCTGACTGTGGGTAGTTGTGGCCGGATGAATAACCAGCGACTTCACATCCGCTACATTTGCCAGCAGTGAAAACAGCTTCAGGCTGTCAATAAACTTCCATGCAGCTTCCTGACCGCCTTTGATCTCAAAGGTAAAAATAGAAGCGCCGCCATTGGGAAAATACCTCTCATAGAGTGCATGATCGGGATGATCCGGCAGACTGGGATGATTCACTTTGGAAACCTGTGGATGTTCAGAGAGAAATCTGACAACCTTCTTTGTATTTTTGGCATGGCGTTCCAGCCGCAGCGAGAGTGTTTCCACCCCCTGGAGCAGCAGGAAAGCATTAAAGGGGGAGATTGCCGCGCCGGTATCCCGCAGAAGAACGGCACGAATGTATGTAACAAAAGCGGCCGGGCCCGCGGCGTCTGTAAAGGACACGCCGTGATAGCTGGGATTCGGTTCCGCAATATGCGCATACCGGCCGCCGGATTTCCAGTCAAACTTACCGGAATCCACGATTATCCCGCCCAGAGAAGTCCCGTGGCCGCCGATAAACTTGGTGGCCGAGTGCACCACAATATCGGCACCATGCTCAATGGGACGGATCAGATAGGGCGTACCGAAGGTGTTGTCAATGACCAGGGGCAGTCCGTGCCTGTGCGCGATGGCAGCGATTGCATCAATATCCGGAATATCTGAATTGGGATTTCCCAGCGTTTCCAGATATACCGCCTTAGTCTCCGGCCGGATCGCAGCTTCTACCTCCGCGAGATTATGCACATCCACAAAAGTCGTTTCAATTCCATAGGCTGGCAGCGTATGCGCCAGCAGATTGTAGCTGCCTCCGTAAATGGTTTTCTGTGAAACGATATGATCGCCCTTCTGCGCCAGCGCCTCAATGGCATACGCAATGGCTGCCGCACCGGAGGCAACGGCCAGTGCTGCCGCGCCGCCCTCCAGAGCCGCGATTCTCTTTTCCAGAACATCCTGCGTAGAGTTGGTCAGACGTCCATAGATATTGCCTGCATCTGACAGATCAAAGCGGGCAGCGGCATGAGCGGAATTACGAAACACATAGGAAGTGGTCTGATAAATAGGAACTGCTCTGGAATCGGTGGCGGGATCGGCCTGCTCCTGACCGACGTGAAGCTGCAGGGTTTCAAATTTGTAATCACTCATAATCATAATCTCCTTCGTAAAAATGCAGTGGGTTTAAGATGAATCAAATACTGGTTCTTAAAAAATAAAAAACCGGAAGCTCATGATAAGCTCCCGGGCAAATGGCTTACATCATACTGACAGGTCATGCAGTGTGTTGAGGCAAACAGGTACACCATGCGTACGCTTTGCCCCCAGCCATATAATATGCCCGGGAATAAAACATTCGACAACACATGATGCTGTTTATATTGTAAGCCCTGTATCCTCTCATTATTTTTATCTCCTTTCCCATTCTCCTGTTCAAATCTTTTTATGAACTGAATTATATATCTATTGACCTACTATGTCAATAGGTTTTTATAGAAACTTACGGAGGTTTCCGATTGATCTGTCTGTTGAACCTGTGATAAAATAAATCAGGCGAGGTAATAAAAATGATTTCTACAAAAGGACGCTATGCGCTCAGAGTTATGATAGAGCTGGCGGAGCATAATGGAGAAGGTTACATTCCATTAAAGGATATCGCTGCCCGTCAGGAAATTTCAAAAAAATATCTGGAGATTATCGTAAAAGAACTGGTAAAGGGCAAAATGATAGCCGGACAGGGTGGCCGCGGCGGCGGCTATGTTCTCTGCCGCAAGCCGGAAGATTATACAGTGGGGGAGATTCTGGAATGGATGGAAGGTTCTCTCGCGACAGTCAGCTGCCTGGTTCAGGGGGCTCCTCCATGTCCCAGAGCAGAACACTGCAAAACGCTTTCACTCTGGCAGGAATATGATAAAATGGTTCACGATTTTTTCTATCAAAAAAAACTGACAGATATTCTGTGAATGAAGATCTGTCAGTTTATCGTTTCTGTATCTGGTAATAACCGCCTCTCCCATTTTCACATATTCATTTCGTATCCATTCTCGTCACAATCATATGAACAATATACGGAATCAGAATAACCGGAATTGCCAGGTAGGCGATTGCACTGTATGCTTTCTGAATCAGGGTCAGAAGTCCAAACTGGGCAATTCCGAAATCAGCCGCGCAGCACACAAGTGCCGCAGCTATCTCTTTTTTTGTGATATAAAATCTTTTTCCTTCTCTCTCTGTCTTATCCGTCTTCACATCCCCGCAGATCCGTTTTACCATGGCCGCAACCATATTAACCGCCGTGGACACCGCTCCCAGGATAATCAGCGCCGAAATAAGCGGCGTCATAAAGGATGCACCCACGCCGTTTTGCACCATAAAGAGGGTCGGCACACTCTGACCGGCAGCATCCGAATTGGTATAAACCGTCATCAGGCCGAGCACAACCATTACCATCATCAGCGAATTGACCACAAATCCCGCTCCCATGCTTTTTACCGCATCCGCAGGCTTTTCAAACGATTTCGCATGCTGCACAAACACCGCAATATTGGAAAGCTGAAAAGTTCCGTACAGAAAAGCGGAATAAAGGGCATCTGCCGGAGACATCGGGGCCGCATTCATACTTTTTACCGCATCGCTGATTCCGGAAAAATTGGAAATAATATTGGGAATGTATACAATAACCAGACCCATAATGATGCAGACGGACAATACAGAAGCCACTTTCCGCACCAGATCTGTTCCAAAAATTGCCACTACAAAAATAAATATCCCGATCAGCAGCGTGCACAAAAGATACGGAATGCCCGTCAGCTCACTCAACGTTGCACCCCCTGTGGCAAATGCAACCGCGGGAGCCACACACATGACACAGATATAAAGCACCTCAAACAGATTGGAAAACACAGGTGCAAATCTTCCATAAAACGCATTATTATAGGAGCGGTAATCATAAACCTCATGCTTTCTTGCAAACCGGAGGCTGTATGCAAAAAACACCATATTGTACAGCATTGCCAGCACAGGCATAATCAGGCACAATGCTCCGTACCGTACAAAATAACTGTAAATCTGCGCTCCGGAGGCAAAACCGCCTCCGAAATGCGTTGTAAACCATACAAACGAAACTCCCAGAACCGCAGCCCCTGTCTTAGCATTTTTCATGGTCTTTTCTTACCCTTTCTTTTAAACGCTGCATTGCCTCTTCCAGCATTTTTTCAGTAACACGATATGGATAATGAGCAATATCCGACATTTCCGGAATCCGTTCCATACATTCCTGCCACTGGGCTTCTGTAATTTCAATTTCCTCCAGAGAAACCGGAAGTCCGATTGAACGGTTCAGACTGTAGATTTTTTCAAATTCTTCGTGCTGACCGTCCACAAGGAGCGCAAGAAGCACGCCAAACGCAACCACTTCTCCGTGGAGATGCCTCTCCTCAATGACCGGATAGGATGTCATGGCATAAAATACCGCATGTGCCAGACCGCTGTTATAATCCGGTGTGTAATCCTTGGTCAGGAAAATCGAGGCAATCCCCGTCGTTACCACAATAGCCAGAACCACCTGCTCCACGTCGTAGGTGCAGAGTCCTTTTTTATGGTCCTCAAATGCCTGTCTTCCGTAATGAAGCAGCGGATCACGGCACATCACGCTGACAGCCGCACCGAGAGCTGTAAAATGCTCCAGCCGCTCCCCTCTCGAGGAAATCATCGCTTCATAATATTTCGCATATGTATCACCGATCCCGGCCCACATATACTGGCTGGGAGCCTTTGCGATAATCTCCGTGTCAATAAATGAATGCATAACCGGACGGACAAAAAAATGAGGCTTCAGAAAGCTTCCGTCTTCATTGTACATAATAGAAACGGATGTGCATGCCGCACAGTTGGACGCAATCGTCGGAAATGCAAAAACCGGCTTGTCATCCGTAATACACAGACACTTTACCGTATCCAGCGCCTTTCCGCCTCCCACGCCAAACACCATATCCGCTTCCTGATATAACGGCATCTGCCGAAGCTTATCCACCGTCTCGTACGTGCAGTTCTCTCCATAAATCTCTTTTCCGATAATGGTAAGATTCGTCTGTTTTACATATTTCTCAATCTTATCGTAAGCGGCTGCCAGCGCCTTTCTTCCTCCAATCACAAGAACTTTTTTTCCGTAAGATTCACATACCGGACCGATTTTATCATAAATCTGATCCCCGATAGAATAATTGGGAAGATGTACCTCATAGTTCTCCAGTTTCATCTGCCGTCTCTCCTCTCTGATTATCTCTTTAGTAAATTAAAAAAGCTCCTGTCCCCGCAGTTCATTCATCACTGCAGGGACAGGAGCTTCAATATCATCATACTCCTGCGGTGCCACCCGGCTTGATACAGCCTTCTGTATCCTCTCATGCATACAAACATATGCTTTCTTTGATAACGGAGTCTCGTCTCCGGCTTACCTACTCCACTTTTCAGTTCGCCCTCAAAAGCCCATTCGCTCCAGCTTTGTCATACTGCACTCTCACCTGCGGCAGCTCTCTGGAAAGCATCACTGAAGTTACTTGCTCTTTCTCATTGGTTTGCAATCACTTTATCACGCAGAACCTTAGTTGTCAATTCTTTTTATTTGCCGCCGGAAAAATCAATGGAGGCATGCCGCGGAAAACGCCCGTCATCCCACATTTTGCAGAAACAGAGCATTAAGTTCCCTCCAGTCTGCCTGTCTGTCATCAGACGTATCCTTTAATTTTGACTTTATCCGGGCAATCTCCTCATCAAGATACTTATTAATCCTGTCAATTCGAGGTATCATTTTTACTTCGGGAGATTTTATCTTCAGATTAAAAAGTCTGTCTACATCCGGCAGAAGACTGTCCGGCAGCTGTGCATCCGCTAACTCTGAAAAAAGCATTGGCGGCTGTGTCCCTTTATCAATAACCCACCGGCAGGCAAGAACCGGTCTCAGAACATAGAAATATTTCTTTATTTTAACCTCATCGTCTTTAAGATATTCCCTGTAATTCCCCTCCGCCATACTGAGATAGTGATACAGGCTTCTTTTTGCTGAAAAATATTCCTGCATAACTTTTCTGAATGTATCTGCAAATGGCGTCTCCATATACACAACAGGCGATGAGAACCATTCAAACACAGTTGGATTAGATCTGTATAATAACCGAAGTGTTTTCTGCAGATCCCACCCGTTAATATCCAGAACTCCATCTAAGGGCATTTCAGTCACATCCCGGAGTCTCTCCAGACGCAGATAATCCTCCTTTGGTCTCACATAAATAAATCTCACATCATAATCGCTGTCAGGGGATGCAAAGCCCCAGGCACGGCTGCCGGATTCAACCGCCAGCAGGATCCTGATCTTTTCTGTCCGTTCAATTTCCTGCAGCCTTTCAAGAATCAGTTTCTTCATTATAATCCCTCTTTCTTTTCATCCATGGCGCTCTTCCTCAGCCGCCTTAAAATTATAAACAGGTCTGATAATATCCACGACATCCACCGATTCATGTATCACATCCATAATATCTTCCAGCGATTTATAAGCCATCGGCGCCTCATCCAGCGTACTCTCATTCACGGAGGTTGTATAAATACCCTGCATAGACTCCCTGTACTCCTCAAGGCTTAAAGAACGTTTTGCCTCTCCTCTGGACATAACCCGTCCGGCTCCGTGAGGCGCTGAACAGTTCCACTCCGGATTTCCTCTGCCGACAGCAAGTACCGAACCGTCTCTCATATTAATCGGTATCAGCACCTTCTCCCCGGCATGTGCCGCAATCGCGCCTTTTCTCAATATCATTTCTTCCGTGTCTATATAGTTATGGATGGTGTGAAACGCTTCGATGGAAGTCATTCCGGTTCTCTCCAGAATAATTTCCGCCATTCTCTCCCTGCTTCTGCGCGCAAACATCTGACAGATTTCAACATCATGTAAATAATCTTCAAGAAAGGTTCCATACAGCCAGCAGAGGTCTTCCGGAATGTCCGGAAGTCTGTCTGCGTATTCCTTTTCAAGTTCTTTTAAAGCTGCCTGGATTTCCCCGCGTCTCCCTTCCGCTTTATAGGTACGGATTATTTCCTCTCTTCTGATATAATAATCTTCTTTTCCCGCATGCAGATCCACAGCAAGCTTCTGATAAATCTCCGCTGTCTGTTTCCCCAGATTTCTGCTTCCGGAATGAATAACTAAGTAAAATGTGCCATCAGAAGCTTTGTCAATCTCAATAAAATGATTGCCGCCGCCCAGAGTCCCCAGGGAGCGCTCCAGTCTTCTTGTGTCTCTCAGCGAGCGGTAGCAGCGAAGCGCTGTGAGATCAAATCTCTCCATTCTGCCGCTCCACACCTTCATGCCCGAGGGAATATAATGGCAGATCTCGTCTATTTTCTCAAAGTCGGGATGTTTATCCGCAAGCTTTACCGTATACATGCCGCATCCGATATCCACTCCGACAATATTGGGGCAGACTTTGTCGCGGACCGTCATGGTAGTTCCGATGGTACAGCCCTTACCGGCGTGTACATCCGGCATGATCCGGATACGGCTGCCCGCGGTCAGCTCATAATCACACATTCTGCGAATCTGTTCTATGGCGCCCTCCTCAACAACCCTGGCATAGCAGACTGCCGTATTTATCCTTCCTTTTATCTCAAACACAGTATCATTCCTTTCAAAAATATGTATCCCTGTCAGACTGCAGCGCTATGCGCCTATTTTTGCATAGCGCCCGCTTCCCAGCACTTCCAGCATAAATACGCGGGGAGATAAATGACCGCCGGCCACCATCTGGAATATCCTTGGCGTTGCACCGGATATCAGCACAACCCCCTGTTCATTCATGGTAACGGGCTGCTGACGGTTTCTGCTGGCAACATTCCAGAAAACGATTTCAGGAAGTCTGTACCCTTTTGCTTCATACATCCTCTTTGCGTGGCTGAAATTTGTTTCAGAAGCATTCCGCACACAGGAATTAAATTCCATATCAGAAATGATGATCAGCTTCCCCGGCATTTCATCCTGTTTTACCTTATTCTTTACCGCTGTCCTCAGAATCAGCTCAAATACCGCCTCCAGATTTGTATCCGCCACCTCACTGAAAGTTGACAGATAACGAAGCCGATCCGCAAAGGTTTCTCCCTTAATCTTAATCAGCTGCGGCCTCGCCGAAAATTCAATAAAATAATTTCTGAATCTTCCTTTATTATGCTCCGCAAAATATAATCCCAGGGACAGTGCCACCGCCGCAGGCATGGGCCTGCCCCCACAATACATGGAACCCGAGGTGTCAATGACTGCAAGGGCATCCTCATCTTTTCCAAAATCCGGCAGAGATTCCCACGTCGCGTTCAGTGCCGCTTTCTCCTCCGGAGAAATATCTCTCATGAAAGGATTGCCCCTCCAGCCCCAGCCCGCAATCAGATACGGCTCAACCAGCTCATACGGGGACACATGATCCGCATGCAGTCTGCTCTCTCCTGAAGCAACACGGGAAAGAAAAGCGCGATATCTTTCTCTGTCGTTTCTTGCAAAAGCTTTCCTGTATTTAAACAGCGCTCTGGAAGGCTGCCTTTCATAATCAAACGAATAATCTCTTTCACGGAGATGATTTTCAATGATATGTATTTCGGAACGCAGGGCAGAAACTGCCTTTCTGTATGCCGCATCATTCATTCCAAATGCTCTTGCAGTCCTCTTCGCGCAGCGAACTGTCTGCCCCTTTGATGCATTTACAGAAGGGAGCCATTTTGCCAGCAGAGATACTTTTTCTCCGTTTTGAGCACAGAGAAGATCTCTTTCAAACTGCTTCTTAAGCATGGACAGCATTTCATTCTCACAGGGCGTATCAAAAAGTACGATCAAATCATCAAACCGGCCGTACTCCGGGATATATTCCATATTTCTCTTTACCGATTCCGGCTCATTTTTTGCAAGCCAGGACAGCACAGTGCGGAATACTCTTCTCTCTCCCAGACCGCCCCTTATATCTCTGGCGAAAAAAAGAAGCTTCATTGCCGTATCTGCATCTTCTGTATATGCGCGCACAAAACGGGCAATGATCTCTTCATCACTTTCCCGCCGCAGCGCACCGACAGTCGCAAACAGATCAAGACAGTCGGAACCGCTGGTTTTATTTGTGACGGCGCCATTTTCCGTAAATGCAGTGTTTGCTTCCTGTTCCAATAAATGCAGCATATGAACCTCTCCTTTTCTCCGGTTATCCGGTACAAGGCACCACTTAAACGGGATTTGAACCCGCGCAGGATGGGGTCCCCCATCTGCTTTAACCACCTGGCGATTCGTTTTTGCTGTGGGTGCCTTTAAAAGTGCTTCACGGCTGGTGTTCCCGGCCCGTTCCTTTTGTTTACGATATCATTTTACCTTCCCCCGTACATTTATTCACGGAAAAAAAGTTGCGAACACTCAATGCAGTCTTTGCAAAAGAAGAGGAGACGTCTGCAAATTCAGCAGACGTCTCCCTGTTTCTACATTTAAGTCTTTACAGCACATGCAGATCATCTATTAAGACTAATCCGTTTTTACGAAAATCAAGCTGCAATGTCAAATCACTCATCTGATTCTCATAAAATATGTCAATATCAACCCAATATCCGGATTTATCACTGTATTCATTTATGTCAAGTTCATCAAAATACTGATTTGCAGGCATTGTTATATGATTCCGGTCATCATATTCCAGCAGTACTCTTTTAATATCTTCCTGTGAAACTCTGCCCAGAATTCCTTTCTTCTCCAAATCAGCATAATCCTCATTTACCAGGCATTGTACTATATTCTTACAATATTCTATAACCTCTTTTTTCGTTTCAAACAATCCGTCCACCTCTATTCTTCAGACAGGGAACTGTAATGCCCGGTTAAATGTCGCATTATCTTTCAGTAACAGAAATTAATTCCGGTTAAACTGCCGCCCTGATGCTCCGACGCCATCCCGCTTTTCAAGTGGCGGATCGTCAAAGTGGCGCCTGTGCATTGTATAAATGTCTGCCAGTCAGGAACTGTTTTCCCCATTTTTGTTTCCTCCAAATTCCGATTTGCTGCTCTGTTTCGTGATAAATGAAAGCAATTAACCCCGTTTATTGCAACAGTTCCTCTTCTAAATCCGGATATTGATTGCATGACATTTTCTCAATAAAAACAATGGATTTTATTCCGCCCATTCTTTTTCACTGCCGGCCTGACTAACTAAATTATAGATTTTTTCCCCGTCATCATAAGAAGCATAAGCGATATATTTTCCATATTTACCGCCACCAATAGCCATATAATATCCTTCATCATAATTCCCCAAAGTTACCAATGTCCTGATATACCCGTCAAGGTTCAAAATCATCTTTTCAATATCTTCCCATGTGGGATTTTCAATCTCTTTACCATTGTCTTTTCCTGTAATCCAACAGTCACAGAAAGCACGGTCTATGCCCATTTCTTTTCCTCCCGGTTTAATCCTGTTTAATCGTTTCCCCGCCCCATCGCATGAATCCCGACAAGACGGCAGAAAAAACTGCCGGAAGTTCATGCCGTGGGTAAATTCTCATCTTCGGACACGTTATTCAGTCAGAGGGCGCCAAATACCCGCAGCTTTTCTGAGCGCTCAGCCTCTGTTTTATTAAATCCACAAAATGTCCCGGCGCTGTAACCTTAATCATCGGCCCAAAGGAAAGTACCCGTATTACCATTTCTGTTTCATCCTCTTTGTCGTAATAAACCGTCACAGAATACGTGTCATCGCCTGTCTTCTTCGCTGTCTTTTCAAAATGAGCAAAATGGAGAAGAACTCTCTCAAGTGCTTTTCTCTGATCCGTCAGTTCAAATTTAACGCTCCTGGGCCTGGGTGCATTCCTTTTTCCGAGGTTTATCTCAAACGGATCACTGCATGGGCTGCAGCTGATAATCCGCCCAAGGTTTACCGTACTTCCGAATCTGCTCCCCGCACCGATAAGACGGAATTTATCATCCTTTTCAGAATACTCAAGATACTCCGGAAATATTGCCGACATAACAGGATGACCTTTTCTGTTCAGTGTTTCAATACACAGAGGATATCTTTTTTTAATCGCATCAAGAATAAGCCGGAAATTTGCAATATATTTTTCGTCCGTATAATTATCTCCATCAGAATACCTGTCGAACACAATAACGTCAGACGGAAGAAATAACGGATCAACTTCCGGGAAGTCTAACCCTGTATCTCCAAACAGCTTTATTCTGGGATCACATGCAACAGCTTTTAACCATTGCTTCTGAATAACGGATAACGGAAGAGACGGGATATTTTTAACAGGCGTCGTTCCATCCGCTCTGAGTAATTGCCAGCGCTCATCCTTAATCGCAGCCGGAATAGTCACTATGCTCTCCCCAAAAGCATGCTTCTCTATAATTTTTCTCAGTTCCGAATCAGAAACGGGATGCGTCACGGCTTCCTTCAGTATGGCTGCAACAGTATTGTAATACGCACCGTAAAGTTCACTGAAAATCATTTACTCATTACCTCCCAGTCCGTAAAGAGCGTACATGGCGTTTAAATCGTCTCTGAACTGTTTCTCATGGCTTTTATCTGAAAAATGTATCTCTGTAATTCTGCAGATAAATGTCCTGATCCAGGGAATCATCTCACTTGCATCAAATACATCCGCCGAAAATCTGCAGGTGTTACTGTCCGGATATTCCACTGTCCCGCAGCGCTTCTCTCTTTCCAGACGCTTCGGAATATGCGGTTCATCATCGCTGTATCTGACCGTGAACTCCACATGCTCCATTCTGTTCCCTGATCTGCTCTGTGTGCTTACTCCCCACATATGAGGAAGCATCCTGTCGAATTTACTCTGAAATTCATCAAAGTGCTCACTTATCTCATCCACCTTCACGGAAACAATATTGTCTGTTCTGAATGCATTAATCCGTCTGAATCCGGGCGTATAGGCCATGAGATACTGGCGGCCGCTCTGAACACTTACCATAACTTTGACAGGAACGACATGACTCTCGGTAATCCTGTCCTTCTGCCTGTTAATCATCTCCAGTGTGATGCTGCGTTTTTCCCTTATGGCACCGAATATCTGACAGAGGATCTCACTGTCCATGGCCGCAGTTATGTAATGATGCTTGAATGCAAAATGACTTTCATATCTGTCTGATTTATCAAGCAGAAACGATCCGATGACGCCGCACGGAAGCACTTCGGAAAAATAGTCCAGCACATCCGGATCCGGCATTTTGTCACCCTGGCTTCGCCGGTAATACACGGTCTTTCCCTTTTTCTCAGAAACAATGAGTCCCTCGCTGATATATTCCTTAAGTTTCTTTCTTACCGTAGACTCATCAAACATCCTGGGTTCTGAAAAATCTGAGAGATACTCATCCAGTTTTCCGGTTATCTCTCCAATTGTCATACTGATATCCGGTCCTGACAGAATATCAAAAAGAACAAAATGAAGTGTTATATCTCCATCCGTAAAGCTTTTTGTCTTCCAGGCTTTGTAAAGAGGATTATGACGGGTCACACGGCTGTCTATGGAAATGAAAACATTCTTACCTTCAGAAGTCTGACAAAACCGCATATAATCGCCAAGCCAGCTTTCCAGACGGCGGCGTTCATCGTCATAGGTACGGGCACTCTTTCTGGTAAACTCATCCCTGCTCTTAAAGCCATAAACATAGAATTCTCTCATATAATCACGGACGCGGTTAAAATTCTTTACCAGCTCACTGTATGCCATGCTTTCATCTCCCATTCTTTAGTATCCATGCGATTCCATTAAAAACTCGGCATGGGAATATCTTCATATACTGTTAAAAGTGTCTTTCTGCCAGAGTAATTCCTGCAATTCGTTAATAAAACGGCATACATGAAAACCATCACAGACCCCATGATGCACCTGAACAGCCAACGGAAGCCAATACCGATTATTTTCCTCATAATACTTTCCCATTGTAAAAATAGGTAACAGATATTCATACCCTTTTTGAAGATTCAGATTGAACCCTTCAAATGTAGTCCAGGGAATCATAGAAACAGGAAAGGTATTAATTGGAGTATTCGGTTTTGCCTCCATTTGCAGAATACTGCCATACTTTTCCATACCCTTCTGATATGCATCCAGAAATTTACTGAAACGGGGATGATATTCTGTCCAGATATTTGAAAAAGTTTCGTTTTTTTTATGGAATACTGTATAACAGGGAATCATTTCAGAAAAAACACCAACCTCGCCTTTTTCATTTACAGAAGTCCGGAACTCGCTGTGCCGGTTCACAATGACAGAAATAGCATATAACATGGCTGGATAAAGCCTGTGTCTGCTCTCGACAATTTCAGTGATATCCAACCGCACATTCATACTGTAAGTACAGGGAACTGATGAATAATAATGTTCGAAATACTCTTTCCTACTCCAGGACTGCCTGTCAATAACTTCAAATTTCATAATAAAATACCAGCCTATATACACTATATTTCAACTTTACTGCATAAATCCATTACAAATCATACCTTTTTAAATCAGGCAATTATTCCTCAATAAATGAATGACTCATAATAAAAAATTCATCCTGGCTTGGAAGATATTTCTTTTCCATCGGTTCCAGTGTATCATCATATCGCAGCGCATCTTCTTCTCTGACTGCCATGACAGGGCTGTCCTGATAAATCCATCTGTGATTGGCAAGTGCATTGGGAATCAGCTCTTTTACCATCATTGCAGACGGATATTTCCCATTTTCAGCAGAGACATTATATTTCCTGCAGCTCTTAAAACCACGGCTGACATAATTTGCAGGACTTCCGAAAATGACAATTACATCATATCCCAGCTGCACTGCCTTTTGGAAGGAATGCTCCATAAGCAATTGAACCAGATAGTGCTCCACGCATCCCGGCATATACAGATTATAAAAAGCTTTTCTTGTGAGATTTTCAACTGCTTCCCTGTCACTTTCTCTTTCATTTCGGATTATAATATTCTGTGCCATAAGGTATCCTCCAAATCTTCAAAAAGAGTCTTTTGTTTTATTATGTTCTGCAATATAATTTATCTGCATAACTGTTTCTGAAAATATTTTACAGATATTTTAAAAGGTTTACAACGTTACCTGCCTTCTTTTCATAATTTTTCATTTTTTTATGCTGCAGGGACATTTAAAACTGAATTGGGATCAAAACAGCTGCAAATACCAGTGAAAGGGGAGAATTTATTTTGCGAAGTGAAGATGAAATGATGACTCTCATCCTGAATACGGCAAAATCAGATGACAGAGTTCTGGCAGCATATTTAAAGGGATCAAGGACAAATCCCAATGCCCCCGGAGACATTTACAGAGACTATGATGTTATGTATGTTGTCACGGAAACGGAATCTTTTATAAAAAATACGGACTGGATGAAAAATTTCGGAAAAATCGTATTAAAACAGGAACAGGACGATGCCTTCGGCTATGGAGAACGCTTCCATATTCAGTCGAAATACAACGAAAGCTACTCATGGCTCCTGATGTTTGAAGACGGGAACCGGATTGATATTGGTGTAGAAACCCTTTCTGTAATGAAAAAAGGCACAAACAGGAACAGATTGTTTGTCCCGCTTCTCGATAAAGCAGGATATCTGCCCCAGCTTCCGCCTCCCACAGATGAGGATTTCCATATTAAAAAGCCCTCAGAAAAGAGGTTCCGGGGATGCTGCAATGAATTTTACTGGTGTCTGTGCGATGTGGCCAAGGGCATTGCAAGAGATGAACTGCCTTTCGCCATGACCACCTACAACACTCTTGTGCGGGATATGCTGGATCAGATGTTAAACTGGTACATCGGTATCCGTACAGACTATTCCGTATCCTCCGGAAAGCTTAATAAATATTTTAAAAAATACTTACCGGCAGATTTCTATGAAGAATACGTAAAAACATACACTGACGGAAACTACGAACATTTCTGGCGTTCCATAGATATCTCCTGCGCACTATTCCGGAAAACTGCCCTTTCTGTTGCAGATTACTTTAATTTTATCTATCCTGAAAATGATGAACTGGCTTCCGGCAGATACATCCGGAACATCCGGGGGCAGATGCCACGGACATCATCCCATATCCTGTAGTTCTATTCAGGCTGCCGGCAGGAAATCGTCCCTGCCATTTCAAACTGTTTTGCTGTCTGTGTAAATCCGACAGAATAAAGCATCTCCAGTATCTGAACTTCATTCATATCAATGTTTTTAGCAGTAATCTTACCAAATACAGAAAGAAGATACTGGAGAATGCATTCTAAATCCGTCATGCTTCGGTATCCCATCCGGCAAATCCGTCCGTCTCCTTTTGAAAAAATGCAGAATGCAGAAATGTCTCCATCGCCTGTATATGCAACATCATAAAAATCAGGATTTAATTTTAATATCTCTGTCGAATGCTCATAAGAAGGGCTGACGCACCGACAGTGTTCTGCCTGGTCAAAAGCAAATTTACCAAATCCCACACATCTGACATCGTCATACTTTTCATTCCCGGCTTTTTCATCTGATGCCAGGGCCGTAAGAACAGAAAATTCTCTCACAACAGAAAAACCCAGCTTTTTATACAGGGCAATCGCTCTGTCATTTTGCTGCAGAACTTCCAGATAATATCTTTCTGCCCCGCATTTTTCCAGCCTCTGCTTTGCAAATTTAAACAGCTCTGTAAAAACCCCCTGCCCCCGGTATTCCGGAATGACTGCCGTACCTGCATCAAAAACAGCCTTTTGTCCATTATATATACTGCAGGAATTTAATATAAATCCAACCATCCGGCCGCCGGAAAATGCGCCGAAAGATAATTCTCTGTCAATGCCTTCTGTACTGAAAAAAACAGGCAGCTCCTCTTCTGTTAATTTAATGGGAAAATAATAGTCCGAAAATGCAAGAGTAATGCAGTCTGCAATCTCATGATCAGAAATATTTTTCAAACTTTTATAATACATTTTTAACCGTTCTCTTTTACATTCTTTTTCAATGGCCGCACTCCTGCCATATCAGCGCTTTCATTAATTATAAAATCCATATTATTAAAGTCAATAAGGAAACTATACTTAATTTTTATAAATCCATGATGCCGGCCGAAACTGTGCCCTTTTCATAAATTCTAAACAATAGATCTGCCTAATGCCCCGGCTTTCTCAAGCTGTTCCGGCTTTTTTAAAACATCTCCGGCTTCCATATTTCCCCCGGCATATATAATTCCAAGGTTATTCCATCCCAGATGAGAAACCAGCCCTTCATAAAAAGCTCTGACAGGAGCAAAATTGCTTTCACTGTCTCCTTCGGCAGCCATAAGTAATATACAGTCCTTTTTAGGATTTTCATAATTGGCGGTCAGTTCAGCCACTGCAAAAAGCCGGTCAAATGCACATTTCAGCTGACCGCTGATTCCCCAGTAATACATAGGCGAAGCCAGAACTATAACATCGGCGTCTTTATATACAGGATAAACCTTTTCCATATCATCTTTCTGAACACAGGGACTGGCTGCATCCTTTCCTCCGCCACAGCACCCCAGACATCCGTGAATATTCATTTTCTGAAGATCAAAACAGACCGTCTCATTTCCAGCAGCTTCAGCTCCTTTTATAAAATCTGCTATAAGAGCCTTTGTGTTTCCGTTTGAACGCGGGCTTCCGTTTAAGATACAAATTTTTTTATTCATAATCTATACACCTCCAAAGAATTTGCTATAATTATATCAGTACATATAACGCCAATAAAGTACGCACATTTTTGTTAGATACTATCCCGAAGGAGAGTGTACATTAAAAATATTATGTTTAAAGACTATATTGAAAATGCCAATTTTGAGGATACCGGCTTCAGCTACACACTATCCCTGATCAGCGGAAAATACAAAATGGTAATTCTCTATTGTTTGATGGAATTTGAAATAGTAAGATATAATGAGCTGAAACGGTATATAAAATCCATATCCCACAAAACCCTCAGCTCATCCTTAAAAGAACTGGAAAAAGATCAGCTTATCATCCGAAAGGAATACCCCCAGATACCGCCCAAAGTCGAATACAGTCTGTCCGACAGAGGGCAATCACTGATGAAAATTCTCGATCAGCTGTGCATATGGGGAGAAAATAACAGACCGGCAAGGTAATAACCGGCAGGCATACCTTATACTGCGCTTCTGATTTCAGGCCGGGAGCTTTATTCCCGGCCTTTTTCGATTCCGACCACTTAACAGAACAGGCCTTTTAGTTTTCTACTTCAACCAGCTCAATGCGGAAATTCAGCTCTTTTCCCGCCATCTCATGGTTTGCGTCAAACGTAATGTCCGTTTCATTTCTGGCTGTTACAGTCACAGGGAACGGCTGACCGTACTGGTTTGTCAGATATACCTGCTGACCGACCTCCAGTTCCTCCGAACCAGGAAGCTCAGCAATCTTGAGGGTTACGATCGCATTGGGATCAGGCATGCCATACGCCTCCTCCGGCATCAGATGAATATCTACAATCTGACCTACTTCCATATCAGCTACGGCCGCATCAAATCCCCTGATCATCTGCCCCGCTCCGCAGACAAATTCCAGAGGCTCTCCGCGGTCATATGATGAATCAAACTGCGTTCCGTCATTAAACGTGCCTCTGTAATGCGTACGGCAGATTTTTCCCACATTTTTCCCCGTCAGCGTAAAATGAGAACCGCACCCACCGCCGCAGCTGCCGCAGGTGTGTCCTTCCCCGTGATGGCCGCAGGAATGCCCTTCCTCGTGGTGATGATCACAGTTGGCCCCGGTAGATACCAGGCTTCCACTCAGATAATCCTCCACTGCCTGATCTGCATCTCCCTGCGCTCCGGCACACAGCTCTACACCCGCCTCCTCAAGCGCGGCCTGCGCTCCGGCGCCAATACCTCCGCAGATCAGCACATCCACAGACTGACCGGCCAAAATTCCTGCCAGTGCTCCATGTCCTGTCCCACCGGAACTGATTATCTCACTGGAAATCACTTTTTTATCTTCAACTTCATAGATCTTAAAAAATTCTGTGTGCCCAAAATGCTGAAACACCTTTCCGTTATCATACGTTACCGCTATCCTCATTTTTCTTCCTCTTCTTTCATATTTTATTAAAAATACACCTTTTCTTCGCATCTGATCTGCGTACGCCTATTTTATCATAAACAGAACTGTTTGGGGAGAAAAATACGTCAGTAAAATAAAAAATAGGCTCCGCCTATTCAACTCCCCTGCCCCTCACTCATGAGGGGTTAGGGGTTTCTTTTTGTTACTTTC
>CALWSF010000048.1 GCA_944384125.1 uncultured Lachnospiraceae bacterium
TCCCAATGAGCATGCCAGCTTCGAGGAGTATCTGTATTACAAAAAGCAGCTTCTGAATAACAGCCGTACTGCACTGGTTAACAGAGATGATTCTCATTATGATGCTATCATTGAGGGAGTCAGTGCCTCCTTAAAGACAATCTCACTTGAGGGCAGTGCGGATCTGACGGCAGATCAGATAAAGTATGTGCGTGAAAGTGATTTTGTAGGTCTGGATTTCCGGATGCACGGACTCTGTGAAGGGGAACTGCGTGTGGCTGTACCCGGACGCTTCAACGTGTATAATGCGCTGGCGGCAGCGGGAGTGTGCTCTTCTTTTGGAATTTCCGGAGAATGTCTCTGCCATGCGCTTGAGAACCTGCAGGTAAACGGCCGGATGGAGATTGCATACCGATCGCCGGACATTACAGTAATCGTTGACTATGCCCACAATGCGGTCAGCATGGAAAGCCTTCTTCTGACACTTCGGGATTATCATCCCAGGCGCCTTGTCTGTGTGTTTGGCTGCGGAGGAAACCGTGCCAGAGACCGGCGGTATTCTATGGGGGAGATTGGAGGCAGACTCGCGGATCTATCCATTATAACAGAAGATAATTCCCGCTTTGAGCGCGTGGAGGATATTCTGTCGGATATAAAGGTCGGGCTTTCTAAAACGAACGGAAAATATGTGGAGATTCCGGATCGCCGTGAGGCAATTTTTTACAGTCTCTCACACGCACAGAAAGGGGATATTATTGCCATTATCGGAAAGGGACATGAAGATTACCAGGAAAAAGAGGGTGTACGCTATCATTTTTCTGACCGTGAGACAGTGCTTGAGACAGTAGAAGAGCTGGGAATCTGAGAAGAATCGGGGAGGAATTATGGAGAATATTTCTGTAAAAAATATTGTGGAGGCGACAGGCGGCCGGCTGCTCTGCGGAAACGGGGATACCGTTCTTCGCCATCTGAGCATAGATTCCCGACAGACGGGAGCGGATACACTTTTTATTCCGCTTATCGGAGAGAGGACAGATGCCCATGCATTTATCACTCAGGCTCTTGAGGGAGGGGCTGCAGCTTCTCTTACTTCAGAGCATGAGAGTGCTCCCGACGGTTTTACGGGGGCGCTGATCCGGGTGGATGATACGAAAAAAGCACTTCAGGATATAGGAAGATATCTGCGTGACCGTATTTCCATTCCTATTGTGGGGATCACGGGAAGCGTGGGAAAAACAACGACGCGTGAGATGGTGGCTGCTGCTCTGTCAGCCGGATTTAAAACCTTCAGAACTCCTGCAAATCATAACGGTCAGCTGGGAGTTCCGCTTACACTCTCTGCCATAGAGGCGGAGGATGAGATTGGTGTGCTGGAGATGGGGATGAGTGAGCCGGGCGAGATGGAGATTATAGCTTCCATAGCCCGTCCGTCTGTGGCGGTTATGACCAATATAGGAGTTACCCATATTGAAAATCTCGGTTCCCGGGAGAATATACTTAGGGAGAAGCTTCATATCCAGGACGGGATGCGCCCCGGAGGCGCGCTTATTATTAACGGGGATGATGATCTTCTGTCCGGGGTAAAGGCTTTGGAAGGATGCCGTACAATAAGTTACGGACTGGGAGCAGACTGTGATTACCGTGCTGAGGAGATAACAGTTGAAGGGGGACTTCCTTCTTTCATCCTCATCTGCAAAGATGAGAGGATTCCGGTCCGTCTTTCTGTTCCCGGCGAACACAATATCCGAAATGCGCTGGCCGCTCTGGCCGTGGCAGATTTTTACGGCGTTTCTCTTACAGCGGCTGCCGGGGCGCTGGAGGAGTACCGCGGATTTAAAAACAGGCAGCAAATCGTACAGGCTGACGGAATAACGATTATTGATGATACCTACAATGCCAGCCCGGATTCCATGCGGGCCGGTCTTCAGGTGCTGTCCTCCATGGAAGCATCCCGTCATATCGCCGTGCTGGCAGATATGAAAGAGCTGGGAAAGGATACGCTCCTTTTTCATCGGGAGACAGGTAAATTTGCAGCCGGGCTGAATCTGTCCCTTCTTGTAACCTTTGGCGAACTTGCCCGCGCTATTGCTGAGGGAGCTGTTTCCGCAGGTCTTCCGGAGGCTTCCGTTATTTGTTTTGGAGAAGAGAAGCGGGAAGATATGATAACATATCTGAAAAAGGAACTCAGGAAGGGCGACGCAGTTTTATTTAAGGGTTCCAACAGTATGCATCTTGGAGAGGCGGCTGCACGCTTCATACCTGCCGGAAAGCAGGGGTAAAGAGAAAAGGCCGCCGGGAGAGCGGCAGCCAGGAAGAGGGCGTGATATGTACGCAGACATAATTATTGATATTTCACATGAGAGGGTCGACAGACCCTTTCAGTATTTAATCCCGGACAGGCTTCTGAAGCAGATAACAGTGGGCGTGAAAGTGCAGGTTCCCTTTGGAAAGGGGAATACACTCCGGACAGGATATGTGGTTGAAATTAAGGAAAAACCGGAATTTGCTCCGGAAAAACTTAAAGAGATAGCTGGAGTACGGGAAGAGAGCGTTTCGGTGCAGTCCCAGCTTATCCGTCTTGCCTGGTGGATGAGAGAAACGTACGGCTCAACAATGAACCAGGCACTTAAGACGGTTCTTCCCGTAAAACAGAAAATAAAGGTGCGGGAGAAGCATCTTTACTGCTGCGTTCTGACGAAGGAGCGCCTTTTGGAGGAGATAAAACAGGCAGCCGGAAAAAATTACAGAGCACGGCTCAGGCTTCTGGAGGCATTTGCAGAAAATCCCGTTATTCCGGAGGAGGTTGCAAAAGAACAGCTTCAAATTTCTGATTCTACGCTTCGCCCCCTGATAGAGCGGGGAATCGTGGAGGTAAAGATAAAGAAGAAAAATGCTCCGTCTGTTTCTGCCGGCCGGTCTGTCCGGCTTAACCGGGATCAGATGGCTGCTGCAGACCGGTTCCGGGAGGAGTATGGTGCCGGGATACGAAAAACATATCTTCTCTATGGAATCACAGGCAGCGGAAAAACGGAAGTATATATGGAGATGATGGACTATGTGCTGTCACTTGGCAGGCAGGTCATTTTGCTGATTCCGGAAATATCGCTGACATATCAGACGGTTATGCGTTTTTACCGGCGTTTCGGCGATCGCATAGCCGTCATGAATTCCCGTCTGTCTGCCGGCGAGAGGTACCGGGAGTGGGAGCGTGCCGCTACCGGAGAGGTATCGGTTATGATAGGACCGCGCTCAGCACTTTTTGCGCCGTTTTCCAACCTTGGACTTATTATCATAGACGAAGAGCACGAAGGAGCCTACAAAAGTGAGACAATGCCCCGGTATCATGCTGTGGAGGCCGCCAGACAGAGAGCACTGCTTGGCAATGCATCACTGGTTCTGGGTTCTGCCACGCCTTCTCTTGAAAGTTTTCAGAGAGCCGAAAGCGGGGAATATACGCTGCTGCGTCTTGGGAGCCGGGCAGCTGCGGGAAGCGTGCTGCCGGCGGTTGAGATAACCGATATGCGGGCAGAGATGAGAGAGGGAAATAAATCTGTTTTCGGAAGACGCCTGGAGGCTCTTATGGAAGATCGCCTGGCAAGAAGGGAACAGATTATGCTTTTTATAAACCGCCGGGGATACTCCAATTTTATATCCTGCCGTTCCTGCGGAGAGGCAATCCGCTGCCCTCATTGTGACGTTTCATTGACGCTTCACGGGAAAAACAGGCTTGTGTGTCATTACTGCGGTTATACGGTTCCTCTGATGGACCGGTGTCCGTCCTGCGGTTCTCCCTATATTGCGGGTTTTGGGGCCGGAACGCAGAAGCTGGAAGAACTTACAAAAAGCAGATTTCCTGCAGCCAGGATTCTTCGGATGGATGCAGACACGACGGCCAGGAAAGGGATGCATGAAGAGATCCTGGCGGCTTTTGCGGCCCACGAGGCTGATATCCTCATCGGAACACAGATGATTGTAAAGGGACACGATTTTGCGGATGTGACGCTGGTGGGGATTATGGCGGCGGATTTATCGCTTAACACACCGGATTTCCGCTGTGCGGAAAGAACTTTTCAGCTTCTGACACAGGCAGCCGGCAGGGCAGGACGGGGAAGCCGCCCCGGCAATGTTGTGATCCAGACGTATCAGCCTGAGCATTATGCTGTCACGGCTGCTGCTGCACAGGACTATGACGAATTCTACAGACAGGAGATAGCCTTCCGGCGTCTGATGCAGTATCCGCCGGCGTATGCGCTGTCCGGTATTCTCTTTTCTTCACCTGAGGAGGATGTGCTGGATTTGTGTTCACAGCGTGCGGGCAGGCTCATAGAAGAGCTGGTACAGAGTGAACCGGGGGTACGGCTTATAGGGCCGGTGCAGGCTCCGGTATACAAAGTTAATGATATATATAGAAAAATTTTATATATTAAGAGCAAAAAATGTGATATACTTGATAAAATCAGGGATAAAATCGATTCCCTGACAGACGGGGATGAAAAATTCCGGTCTGTTGCAGTACAATATGATATTTCATAGAGAGGAAGAGTATAGAGATGGCAATCCGTTCAATCAGAACTATAGGAGACGAAGTACTTAAAATGGAGTGTAAACCGGTCAAAGATATGACGGAGCACACAGCGCAGCTGATAGATGACATGTTTGATACCATGTATGAGGCCGGCGGAGTGGGCCTTGCTGCTCCGCAGATAGGAATCCGCAAGCAGATTGTGGTAATTGATGTGGAGGACGGCAATCAGTATGTGCTGATTAATCCGGTTATCCTTGAGATGGAGGGAAGCCAGACCGGTCCGGAAGGATGTCTCAGTGTTCCGGGGAAATCAGGCGTTGTAACACGCCCTGAACGTGTGAAGGTAAAAGCCCTTGACAGAGATATGAAAGAGTATGAGCTGGTGGGAGAGGGATTTCTTGCCAGAGCCATCTGTCATGAGTGTGATCATCTTCATGGTCATCTGTATGTGGAGATCGTGGAGGGACCTCTGGAGGATGTGACAGCGGAGGAAGAATAAGTCTATGAAAATTGTATTTATGGGAACACCCGATTTCGCGGTGCCGACACTTGAGGCTCTGATTCGGGGAGGGCATTCGGTAACAGCAGTTGTGACACAGCCGGATAAACCGAAAGGCCGCGGAAAGGCTGCCGGTATGCCTCCTGTCAAGATAAAGGCAATGGAATACAAAATTCCTGTATATCAGCCGGAGAGAATCAGAAAAGACGACGCATTTTATGATGAACTTGTGAAGCTGCAGCCGGATGCCATTGTAGTGGCTGCATTCGGGCAGATACTTCCGGAAAGAATCCTGCGCCTTCCGAGGCTTGGCTGCATTAATGTTCATGCATCCCTGCTCCCGAAGTACCGGGGAGCAGCTCCCATTCAGTGGGCGGTAATTAACGGCGATAAGGAGACCGGCGTCACGACAATGATGATGGATGTCGGCCTTGACACAGGCGATATACTGGAAAAAACAGTAATAGAGCTTGCTCCGAAGGAAACGGGAGGAAGTCTTTTTGACCGCCTGAGCGAAGCCGGAGGAGAGCTTATTCTGTCTACACTTGATAAGCTTGAGCGGGGAGTCCTTACCGGTAAAAAGCAGCCGGAAGAGGGCGCCACATATGCCAAAATGCTGGACAAATCCATGGGACGTATTGACTGGAATATGGATGCGGCTGCGATCGAGCGTCTGATACGCGGACTGAATCCGTGGCCGAGTGCATATACGGCCTTTAATGGAAGAATACTGAAACTGTGGGATGCAGATGTGGCAGAAGAGGAAAATGCGGACATGGTTCCCGCAGGGCAGGTTGTGAGAAATGACAGGGACGGTATCTGCGTACAGACGGGAAACGGTATTCTGAAAATCCGGGAGCTGCAGCTTGAGGGAAAGAAACGCATGGATGCGGCAGCATTTCTCCGCGGCTGTCCTCTGAAAGAGGGGACAATCCTCGGTGTCTGAATTGGTTCTCTGCATTGCCCGGAAATTGACGTATCAGGAAACCTGAATTTGTATTGATTAGGACTGAGAAAGGAGTTTTTATGTTCGGTTACGGATATTATGGCTTTTTTGATCCGACCATTATTCTGGTGCTGATTGGAGTTGTGCTTTCTATGGCAGCTTCAGCCAAGGTTAACAGTACCTATGCACGGTATTCAAGAGTCAGAAGCATGACAGGAATGACGGGTGCGGAAGCCGCAAAACGGCTTCTCAATTCCCAGGGAATATATGATGTGGAGATTCGGCGTGTAGCCGGCAATCTCACGGATCATTACGATCCCAGAAGCAAGACGGTCAATCTGTCTGAGAGCGTCTATGACTCAGCTTCCGTGGCTGCCATCGGCGTGGCGGCACATGAGTGCGGTCATGCGATGCAGGACAACACCAATTATGCTCCGTTAAAACTGAGAGGAGCCATTGTGCCGGTTGCCAACATCGGAGCACAGCTTTCCTGGCCGCTGATTCTGATTGGGATAATTATCGGAGGAATGGGATCCCCCATGGTTTCTCTGGGAATTCTCCTTTTCTCCCTGGCGGTTCTGTTTCAGATTGTAACACTGCCTGTAGAGTTCAACGCCTCCTCAAGAGCCGTTCGTCTGCTTGATGAGACAGGGATTCTGCAGGGAGAGGAAGTCGGGTATACCAGGCAGGTACTGGGAGCTGCGGCTCTGACGTATGTGGCTGCGGCTGCAGGATCTATTCTTCAGCTTCTGCGGCTGATTATTCTCTTTGGAGGAAGAAGAGATGACTAACGGGACTCTCCTGAGGGAGATTGCTGCTGACGCCCTGATGGAAATTATGGAACGGGGACAGCTGAGTCATATTGTGCTCACTCAGGCACTGTCAAAATATCAGTATCTGGAGAAAATGGACCGTTCATTTATAAAGCGTATGGTAAACGGTACAGTGGAATACCGTCTGCAGCTGGATTATATTTTAAATGCATATTCCAGAACAGATGTTAATAAAATGAAACCGTTTATCCGAACAGTTCTGCGGATGAGCGTTTACCAGATTTATTATATGGATCGCGTCCCGCCGTCTGCTGTGTGCAATGAAGCGGTAAAACTTGCTAAAAAGAGGGGATTTGCCGGACTTGGAGGATTTGTGAACGGAGTTCTCCGTTCTGTGATCAGGGGTAAGGAAACACTTTCTTTCCCGGATGATTCTGTCCGGTATTCGATGCCCCGGTGGCTGATTGACATGTGGAACAGAGAGTGCGGAACGGAAAACTGCCGGCGGATGCTGCGCTCTTTTCTCGAGGAGCGTCCCCTGATGGCCCGTTTCTGCGAGAGCCGGGCGTCTGAAAAAGAAATCGTGTCATCTCTGGAACAGCAGGGTGTTTCAGCCCGGGAGGCAGCACCGGGAAGCGGTGTTTATGTACTGTCCGGTGTGGATTATCCGGAGAAGCTTCAGGCATTTTCAGAAGGACTTATCCAGATCCAGGATTTGAGTTCGTCTCTGGCAGGAGATGCGGCAGGTATAAAAAGCGGCGATGCCATTCTTGATATCTGCGGAGCTCCGGGAGGCAAGGGGCTTCATGCAGCAGATCTGCTGCATGGAACCGGGATGGTGGAAATCCGGGATATAAATGAACACAAAACAGATATGATCCGGGCAAACATAGACAGAAGCGGATTTGTTAATGTACGTACAACGGAGTGGGATGCCCGGGTCTATGACGAACGCTGGGAAGAAAAGGCGGATGTGGTATTTGCCGATCTGCCCTGTTCGGGGCTCGGGATTATCGGGCGCAAGCCGGATATCAAATATAATACGACACCGGAGGGAATTGAAGCGCTCAGTTCTCTTCAGAGAGAAATATTATCAGTTGCGTGGCGGTATGTCAGACCGGGCGGAACGCTTGTATACAGTACCTGCACAGTAAGCCGCCACGAAAACAGAGATAACAGAGACTGGTTTTTAGGAGAATTCCCGTTTGAACCGGTTGATATAAGCGGTCGTCTTGGGGAGGCATTTCAAGAGGAAACATTGCGGGAGGGGTATCTGCAGCTCCTTCCGGGAGTACATCCCTGTGACGGATTTTTTATTGCTGTTATGAGGCGCGTGATAAAAGAGTGACAAAGCAGGAAATGAGGCATAGGCAGTATGGCGACTGATGGAACCAGAGCAGATATTAAATCAATGATGCTGGAAGAACTGAAATCTTTTCTGGATGAGCATGGAGAAAAATCTTTCCGGGCTGCCCAGATATACCAGTGGATGCATGAGAAAACGGCGGCTTCCCCGGATGAGATGACGAATCTACCCAAAAGCCTCCGGGAATGGATAAAACGTGAATGCCGGTATGTGTCATTAAAGCCGGTTCAGGAATATATTTCCCGGATTGACGGGACGAGAAAATATCTGTTTGAGCTGGAGGACGGCAATGTAATCGAGAGTGTGCTTATGAAATATAAGCATGGAAATTCTGTCTGTATATCTTCACAGGTGGGATGCAGGATGGGGTGCCGTTTCTGTGCCTCGACTCTGGATGGACTGGAGCGCAATCTGACTGCTTCGGAAATGCTTGATCAGGTATACAGAATCCAGTCCATGACAGGGGAACGGGTGTCCAATGTAGTAGTAATGGGATCAGGAGAACCGCTTGACAACTATGACAATCTTCTCAGGTTCATACATATCCTCACAGGGGAAGGCGGACTTCATATCAGCCAGAGAAACATTACGGTTTCCACCTGCGGCCTTGTCCCTCAGATGCGCCGGCTGGCCAATGAAAAGCTTTCCATCACACTGGCGCTGTCACTCCATGCTCCAAGCGATGAGGTGCGCCGGACTCTGATGCCTGTTGCAAAGACGTATGCACTCCCCGATGTTCTGGACGCCTGCCGGTATTATTTTGAACAGACGGGACGGCGTGTGACATTTGAGTACAGTCTGGTCAGCGGTGTCAATGACAATCTTGAGGAGGCGCGGGCACTGACCGGGCTCCTGAAAGATCTTCACGGTCATGTCAATCTGATACCTGTAAATCCTATCCGAGAAAGGAACTTTACGCGGTCAGATCGGAAAGAAATAGAAGCATTCCGTCATTATCTTGAAAAGAATGGGATAAACGTTACCATAAGACGGGAGATGGGGCAGGATATAGATGGCGCCTGCGGACAGCTCAGAAGAAGCTATATTGATAAGAAGAAGGAAATAGATTGATGCCGGCAGCGGCTGAGAAAGGAAAGAAAGATCATGAAAGCCTACGCATTAACGGATATAGGACGTGTCCGGCCAATTAATCAGGATGTTCAGTTCGCCAGCACGGAACCTGTAGGGCCGCTCCCCAATCTGTTTGTGGTGGCGGATGGTATGGGGGGACATCAGGCGGGAGATTTTGCATCCCGTTTTCTGACAGAAAATCTTGTTTCATACATAAGGGGAATAAAGGAAGGCGAACCTGTGTCTGTCCTCCGGGCCGGAATAGAGGAGGTCAACGGCCGTCTGTTCAGACTTTCCTCGGAAAAGCAGGAGCTTTCCGGGATGGGGACGACGCTGGTGGCGGCGACCATACAGGACGATGTGCTTTATGTGGCCAATGTGGGAGACAGCAGACTGTATGTGATAGAGCGGTCGGGAATCCGGCAGATAACGAGGGATCATTCTTTTGTGGAAGAAATGGTTTCTATGGGACAGATGGAGCGGGAAAGCCAGGAATACAGGGAAAAGAAGAATATTATCACGAGAGCTGTGGGTATTGGAAGTCATGTGGAGGCGGATTTCTTTGAGGTTTCACTGCAGCATGGAGATTACGTGCTGCTGTGTTCGGATGGTCTGACAAATATGGTGGATAATTCTGCCATTTACCGTCTTGTTCTTCTTCCGGGTTCACTTCATATGAAAGCAAAGGCGCTGGCTGCGCTGGCGAACCAGAACGGAGGTCGGGATAACATAGCGATTGTTCTTATAGATCCACAAGTAAGTGAGGTGAGACGATGATGATGCTTAAACCAGGGACCTATCTGCAGGATCGATATGAAATTCTGTCCCTGATTGGCACCGGCGGTATGGCGGAGGTATATCAGGCAAAATGCCATACTCTCAACCGTCTCGTGGCAATTAAGGTTTTAAAGGATGAATACAGTCAGGACTCCAATTTCGTCAGTAAGTTTAAGATGGAGGCACAGGCTGCTGCCGGACTTTCTCATCCCAATATTGTGAGTGTGTATGATGTTGTGGATGACGGAGCACTCCATTATATTGTCATGGAACTGATCGAGGGAATAACGCTCAAAAGCTACATTCACAAAAAGGGACATCTTGGAGTCAAGGAAACGATCGGTATTGCAATTCAGGTGGCGCAGGGTATTGCTGCCGCTCATGATCAGCATATCGTGCATCGGGATATTAAACCGCAGAATATGATAATTTCCAGGGATGGAAAGGTTAAGGTTGCGGATTTCGGAATTGCCAGAGGTGTGTCGTCACAGACAGTGGGAACCAACGCGGTAGGTTCCGTGCACTATATTTCTCCGGAGCAGGCCAGGGGAAGCTACAGTGATGCCAGAAGTGATATTTATTCACTGGGTATCACAATGTTTGAGATGGCAACAGGGCGTGTTCCTTTTGACGGAGAGAATACGGTAGTAATCGCGCTGGCTCATCTGGAGAATCAGGTACCCAGGCCCAGCAGTATAAATCCGGAGATTACGCCAAGCCTGGACAGAATTATCCTGACCTGTACAAATAAAAAACCGGAGAAGCGATATCAGAGTGCCTATGAGCTTATTGCGGATCTTCGTCATGCCCTCGTGGATCCGGAAGACAGCTACCTGAAAAAAGAGCCGGAGTATGATGAGACATCTCCCACTGTTGTGAGAGATAAGGATGAACTGAACCTTATAATAGATTCAAACCGGAAAAATATCGGTCGGACCGCGGGGAGAGGCCGTGGGGAGAGCATCCGTGATGATGAGGGCTTTTCCAGTGAGTACCCCCTGACAGACGGAGAGGAAAATCGCGAGAAGAGAGCGCAGAAGCGGAAAAAGACGAGAGACAGCTCAGAGGATGTCAACCCGCAGATGGAAAAGCTGCTGACATCTATCGGGGTTATTGTGGCTGTGATAATTGTGGCCGTTGTGGCTGTTATTTTTGTTAAGCTTCTGGGCGTATTTAATCTGGGGTCAGGCACTGAAAAGACGACGGCTGCCATAGAGTCCAGTCTGGAAGAAGAAAGCATTGATTCCACACAGAGCAGAGTTCCCAATCTGAAAGGACTTACTCCGGAGGAAGCGGAGGCCGCTCTTAAGGAGGAATCTCTTAAAATACATTATGAATATGCCGAGTCAGATGATGACATGAAGGGGCTTGTCATCGGACAGTCTCCCGAGTCCGGAGAAATTGTCTCCAAACAGTCGGAAGTTACGATTACGGTAGGAGAGGGAAGCGGACAGCTGGATCTCACTGCCATGGGACTTGAGAATATGACTGTGGAGGCTGCAAAGGCACAGTTGCAGGCTAAAAATGTGCTTGTTGAGCTTCAGGAGGAGAGCAGCGATACAATAGAGGCGGGAAAGGTTATACGGTATGAGCCGGAGAAAGTAGATGAGGGAGATACTGTTAAGCTTTTTGTAAGCACGGGACCGGAAGTGCCTTCTGTTATGATGCCGAAGATTACAAACATGTCCGAGGAGAATGCCAGGGTCGTTCTGGAAGCTATGGGACTTCAGCTGGGAGAGCGCAGAGAGCAGAAGAGTTCCGAGGTGGAGAAAGGACTTATCATCAGTCAGGATATTCCTGAAAAAACGGAAACGCCGGAGGGGACGGCAGTCGGATATACGGTCAGCACAGGCAGCGGAACAAGATATGTTGCGGCTGTCAATGATGATTTCCAGCTGAAGGATTTTTTTGGCCCCAGTTCAGGAGATACTCATATTGAGGTTTCGATTGTAATGAAACAGGTTGTGAACGGAGAAGTGGTAACAAAAGTGATTATGCAGCCGAGAGTAATAGGCGGAGATATTACCCTTCCCATTCACTATAATATTGAGGGCGCGGACGGTGTTCTGACAGGAGAGCTTCAGGTCCTTGATCTGACTAATGACAAGGTATTAAAGACGTACCCGCTGGAGTTTCTGGAGGTTGATGAATAAGGGATGGAAAGATGAGATGCAGGGAAAGATTGTAAAAGGAATCGCCGGTTTCTATTATGTCCATGACGGCGTGGAGCATGTGTATGAATGCAGGGCCAAGGGGATTTTCCGCAGCAGGAACATTAAACCTCTCGTGGGGGACAATGTGGAGTTTTCCATTCTTGATGAGAATGAGAAAACAGGGAATATTAATGATATACTTCCGAGAAAAAATTCTTTAATCCGGCCGGCGGTCTCTAATATTGATCAGGCACTGATAGTGTTTGCTGTCACAGAACCGCTTCCAAACCTGAATCTCCTGGATCGATTTCTTGTGATGATGGAGAGGCAGAGGATTCCGGTGGTAATCTGTTTTAATAAAATAGATCTGGCAGGAGAACAGGAGATAGAGCATCTCAGAGAGATATACGGTCCTGCCGGATATCCTCTCCATTTCATAAGCACCTATGAGGCGGAGGGACTTGAGAAGCTTCACAGCCTGATAGCAGGTAAGACAACTGTTCTTGCCGGTCCCTCCGGGGTCGGAAAATCTTCTATTACAAACTTTCTTCATCCCGAGGCTGCAATGCAGACAGGCGGTATAAGTGAAAAGATTAAGAGAGGAAAACATACAACGCGCCACTCGGAACTTTTCTTTGTGGAAGAAGGGACGTACATGATGGATACGCCCGGATTCAGTTCTATGTATGTGGAAGATCTGGAGCCCGAAGAATTAAAGGAATGTTTTCCGGAATTCGCTCCCTGGGAAGAGGACTGCCGCTTTTTGGGCTGTGTCCATGTGGGTGAGCGAATCTGCGGAGTCAAGAATGCGGTCAGGGAAGGCCGGATAAGCGAAAGCAGATATGAAAATTACCGGCTTTTATATCAGGAGCTGAAAGAAAAGAAAAAATACGGACGGGGGAAATGAATATGATTATCTTATCGCCTTCGATTTTGGGTGCGGATTTTAAACGGCTGGGAGAGCAGGTTGAGGAAGTTGCCCGGGCAGGTGCGCCGTATATACACCTGGACGTGATGGACGGAACCTTTGTACCCAGCATTTCATTCGGAATGCCGCTTATCGAGAGTCTGCGTTCATGTACGGATCGGGTATTTGACGTACATATGATGGTGGAGGAACCGGGCCGTTATGTGGATGCCATGAAAAAGGCAGGTGCCGATCTTATCTGTGTGCATCAGGAGGCCTGTCTCCATCTGGATCGCACAGTTCATCAGATCAGAGAGGCGGGGCTTAGAGCAGCAGTGGCTCTTAATCCTGCCACCCCTGTCGGGACACTTGATCTCATTCTTTCGGAAGTGGATATGGTACTTCTTATGACAGTGAATCCGGGATTTGGGGGACAGAAATTTATTCCCTATACGCTGGAAAAAGTCCGTTCCCTCCGGCGTATGTGCAGTGAGAGGGGATTAAGTACACAAATTCAGGTAGACGGCGGTATTACAACTGACAATGTAAGAGATGTGATAGATGCGGGGGCAGACGTGATTGTGGCCGGCTCAGCCGTATTTAAGGGGAACCCCTCAGAAAATGTAAAACGTTTTCTGGATATTTTTCAGGAGTATGAACGGAGATAGGTTATGGGGCGGTGTCTGATTGTGACGGGCGGTACGCTGGATATTGCATTTGCAAAGGAATTTCTCCAGCAGCGGCCCTATGATTTTGTTATTGCGGCGGATGCGGGGCTTGCTTCTTTAAAACATCTTCGGCTGAAACCGGATGCAGTTGTGGGAGATTTCGACACGGTTGATGAAGATATTCTGAGTGAATACCGCAGTGATCCTGCCATTGTTTTTGAGATTCATCGTCCGGAGAAGGATGAAACGGATACAGAGCTGGCTCTGATGGTAGCGGCCAGAAATGGCTGTAAGTCTGTGGACATTCTTGGGGCACTGGGGGGACGAATGGATCATGCTGTGGCAAATATCCAGCTGATGTATCAGTTTTTCAGACAGGGTATGGAGATTTGTATTTATGATGACAGAAACCGGCTCTATCTTCTGGAGGGAAGAAAAGTGTTCCGGCGAAGAGAGCTTTATGGCAAATACATTTCTTTTCTGCCTGTGACGGAAAAAGTAGAGGGGCTTACACTGAAAGGATTCAAATATCCGCTGAACCGTAAAACTGTTTTTCTGGGGACAAGCCTCTGTATCAGCAATGAGCTGAGCAGGGAAGAGGGTATCCTTGAAATGGATAACGGCGTTCTTCTCTGTGTTGAATCACATGACTGACAAAACTGACCCTGTTAAAATGTTTAAAACTGTATGTTTTTAAGTGTACAAAACTGTGTTATGATAGTGCAAACACAAAAGGGAGCGATTATTATGACACAGAAAACATCAAATCAGGCTTATAAAGTTGCAATGGTAGGACTTCTGGCAGCTGTTTCTTATGTAGTGTTTACCTACGGACAGATTCGGATCACACTTCCCGGAGGAGACGCGACATCTATTCATCTTGGAAATGCGGTGTGCGTGCTCGGGGCACTTCTTATGGGAGGGCTTTACGGCGGTCTTGGAGGTGCAATCGGAATGACGATTGGCGATCTGATGGATCCTGTCTATATTGTATATGCTCCGAAAACATTTGTCTGCAAACTGTGCATCGGACTGATTGCCGGATTTGTGGCACACCGTATCGGAAAGATTGATTCTGTCAGGGACAGAAAGCATGTTTTTTATTTTGCTGTTCTGGCATCAGCGGCAGGTCTTATATTTAATGTGGTGGCAGATCCTCTTCTTGGCTATTATTACAAGCTCTGGATTGTCGGAAAGCCTGCGGCTGAGCTTACATTGGCGTGGAATATCGCGTCCACCTCTGTCAATGCAGTTATATCTGCAATTGTATCGGTGGCAGTGTATATGGCACTTCGCCCCGCGCTCTGCAGAGCCGGAATATTTACGGAACTGTCAGCGGAATCCAGAAGCTGACATGTCTTGGAGGAACACATGGATAAATATGATGAGATGTCTGTGCAGGGAGAGAAAGGAGCACAGATAAAAATGACAGATCCGGCAGCGGGAGTTAAAAAGATTGCTGCCATTAATGATATTGCAGGATATGGCCGCTGTGCACTGACAGCGGCTATTCCTGTTATCAGTGCACTGAAGGTGCAGTGCTGTCCGGTAGTGACGGCAGTATTGTCCAACCACGCAGGATATCCATCCTGCTTTTTTGATGATTATACGGATCGCATGGAAGCGTATATAGAGCAGTGGAAACAGCTTGGATTTTCTTTTGACGGAATTATGACAGGGTTTCTGGGCTCTGCACGCCAGGCGGAAATTGTGACAGACTTTATCCGGTATTTTAAGAAGGATCAGACAATGCTTCTTGTTGATCCTACCATGGGGGATCACGGCGTTCTCTACCGTGTGTGCGATGAGTCACTCTGTGATTCTATGAAGGAACTTATTCAGCATGCGGATATTATAACGCCTAATCTGACAGAAGCCTGTGTGCTGACGGATACGCCATATCAGGAAAAGGGATGGAGCAAACGGAAGCTGGCGGATCTGACATGGAAGCTTCTTCTTCTCGGCGCAGGAGCAGTTGTACTGACCGGTGTTGTGAAAGGAAATCTGGTTTTAAATGTGATTCACGAAAAAGGAAAGGACCCTGTATTTCAGACAGCCCACTATGAGAAGGGAGCCTGTCACGGAACCGGCGATATATTTTCTGCAGTAATCGGTGCCAGTGTGGTAAAAGGGGTTCCCCTTGAGGAGGCGGTTCGCCGGGCGGCGGCCTTTACGCGGAAATGTGTGGAGCGTTCTGTTGCGATGGGCGTGCCGGAGCCGGAAGGCCTTTGTATAGAAGAATGTCTCCCGTATCTTATGAAGATGTAGGACAGAATGCTTTGTACAGTACGGGAAAATAGGGCTTTTCATGTGTGTAAAACTGTAGTATAATCGACAAAGACACGGCCGGATGACCGTCTTTAAGATAATTGCCGGAAATGGCAGCTGCCAAAGCAGCAGGAGGAGACTATGTTAGATTTAAAATTTGTGAGAGAAAATCCGGAGATTGTAAAGCAGAATATCCGGAATAAATTTCAGGACAGCAAGCTGGAGCTGGTGGATGAGGTTATTGACCTGGATGTTAAAAACCGGGCGGCCAAGAAGGAGGCAGATGATCTCCGTGCCAACAAAAATAAAATTGCAAAACAGATTGGCGCTCTGATGGCTCAGGGTAAAAAAGAAGAGGCCGAGGAGATGAAAAAGAAAGTAGCTGAGCAGTCGGCACGTCTTGCACAGCTGGAAGAGCAGGAGAAGGAGCTTGGCGACAGAATTTTAAAGATCATGATGACGATTCCCAACATTATTGATCCCAGTGTTCCCATCGGCCGTGATGACAGTGAGAATGTAGAGGTTCAGCGCTACGGCGAGCCGGTTGTGCCGGATTTTGAGATCCCGTACCATACGGAGATTATGGAGCGGTTTAATGGGATTGATCTGGACAGTGCCAGAAAGGTGGCCGGAAACGGATTTTATTATCTTATGGGGGATATTGCCAGGCTGCATTCCGCAGTGATCGCATATGCCCGTGATTTTATGATTGATCGCGGATTTACCTACTGTGTTCCTCCTTTCATGATCCGCAGCAATGTGGTTACAGGTGTTATGAGTTTTGCCGAGATGGATGCCATGATGTATAAGATTGAGGGTGAGGATCTTTACCTGATCGGAACGAGTGAGCATTCCATGATCGGAAAATTTATTGATACTGTTATTCCGGAGGAGGAGCTTCCGAAGACTCTTACCAGCTACTCCCCGTGTTTCCGCAAGGAAAAGGGCGCACACGGAATTGAGGAGAGAGGCGTATACCGGATTCATCAGTTTGAAAAGCAGGAGATGATTGTTGTCTGCAAGCCGGAGGAGAGCAAAATGTGGTTCGACCGTCTGTGGCAGAATACAGTTGATCTGTTCCGCTCCATGGATATTCCGGTTCGTACACTTGAATGCTGTTCCGGAGATCTGGCAGATCTTAAGGTTAAGTCCGTGGATGTGGAGGCATGGTCTCCCAGACAGAAGAAATATTTTGAGGTCGGCAGCTGCTCCAACTTAAGTGATGCGCAGGCCAGAAGGCTGAAAATCCGTGTAAACGGTCCGGATGGAAAGTATTTTGCGCACACTCTTAATAATACTGTAGTAGCACCGCCGCGTATGCTGATTGCATTTCTGGAAAACAATCTTCAGGCTGACGGCTCTGTTCGTATTCCTGAAGTACTTCGTCCCTATATGGGAGGAAAGACGGAGCTTCGCTGAGAAGCTCCGTTGAATTTTGGGATGAGAAAGTCATGTCAGAAAGTATTATGTATGAAAGAATAAAAATATTTGTAAAAAGGGAGACGGTATTTGTTGTCTCTTTTTTACTGGCCGTTTTTTCGGCAGTATTTGTACGGCCGGGAAGGGAATATATAGGGTACATAGATTTCCGCACACTGGCGCTTTTGTTCTGTCTTATGGCAGTTGTGGCAGGACTCCAGTCAATCGGAGCTTTTTCTGAGCTGGGAAATATACTTCTGAAACGGGTAAGGGATACGAGACAGCTTTTTCTGGTGCTTATCCTGCTCTGCTTTTTTTCCAGCATGCTCATTACAAATGACGTTGCGCTTATAACTTTTGTACCTTTTTCTATCTTTGTCTGTCGGGCAGTAAAGCAGGAAGAACGCCTGATTCGCCTGATTGTTCTGGAAACGATTGCGGCAAATCTTGGAAGTATGGCAACACCTGTGGGGAATCCTCAGAATCTTTATCTGTATTCGGTTTCCGGTATTTCTTCCGGTGCATTTTTCAGAGCGGTTCTCCCATATGCAGGGGTAGCTTTCATTCTGCTTTTTGCTGCTGCCTTCTGGGAGAAAAAGACACCGTTGTCCGGGCAGGGGATACAGGAAAGTGGCGGCCAGGATATTTCATGGCACAGTCCGCGTCTCTATGTGTATCTGGGGCTGTTTCTGCTCTGTATTATGGTTGTAATACATCTCATTCCATGGCCTGTTGCGCTTGCGGCTGTGCTGTGCTGGCTGTGCTTAAAGGACAGACAGCTTGCCGGACATGTGGATTACTGGCTCCTGTTTACATTTATCTGTTTTTTTATTTTTATCGGAAACATGAAAAGGATAGACGCTGTCAGTGTACTCCTCAGACAGATGATAGAAGGGCATGAGCTTCTGATGGGGGTACTTGTCAGTCAGGTTATCAGTAATGTGCCGGCAGCCATTCTTCTTTCCGGATTTACGGGTAATTACGGAGTTATTCTGACGGCAGTGGATCTGGGAGGGCTTGGAACGCTGATAGCATCCCTTGCCAGCCTGATTTCCTTTAAGTTTTTTGTGAAGGACTATGGACAGAAAAAAGGAAAATATCTGGCAGAATTTACGGTCTGGAATGTCGGTTTTCTGCTGATTCTGTTTGCAGTTGCACTTTTTCTGACATAGAAAAGTTTTTATTAATTACAATGCTGGGAGGTCTGTGACATGAAATACATTGTGATACTGGGTGACGGAATGGCGGATGAACCCATTGATGTTCTGGGAGGAAAGACGCCAATAGAATATGCGAAGACACCTGAACTGGATCGGCTGGCGCCGATCTCTGAGCAGGGACTGACGCAGACAATTCCCGAGGGGATGAGTCCGGGAAGTGACACGGCAAATCTGGCTGTTCTTGGCTATGATCCAAAACAGTACTACACAGGCCGTTCTCCCCTGGAAGCGCTTAGTATAGGGGTTGATATGAAGCCGGATGATATTGCTCTCAGATGCAATATCGTAACGCTGTCGGAAGAAGAGGATTCTTATGAGGAGCGGATTATGCTGGATCACAGCTCTGATGAAATTTCAACGGAAGACGCTGCAGTATTAATGGCGGCAGTCCGCGATGCTTTTCAGACGGAAGAATATCAGTTTTATGTGGGGACCAGCTACCGTCATCTTCTTATCTGGGCCGGCGGACGCGTCGCACAGCTCACTCCGCCTCATGACATTCTCACAAGGAAAGTGGGACAGTATCTGCCCGAGGAACAGGCACTTCGGGAGATGATGAAAAAGAGTTACGATATCCTCAACACGCATCCTCTTAATATTAAGAGAGCGGCTGAGGGAAAAAATAAAGCTAATTCCATCTGGTTCTGGGGAGCCGGAACCCGTCCGGCACTTTCTTCCTTCTATGAGAAAACAGGAAAGAAGGGAGCCATGATTTCGGCTGTTGATCTTCTGAAGGGAATTGCAGTCGGAGCAGGAATGAAAAATATTACCGTTCCGGGTGCCAACGGAGGCCTTCACACCAATTATGAAGGTAAGGCAGAGGCCGCAGTCCGGGCTGTGCTGGAGGATGGGGCGGATTTTGTCTATGTCCATGTGGAGGCTCCTGATGAGATGGGACATCAGGGAAGTCCCGAGCGGAAAGTGGAGGCTATAGAATATCTGGACCAGAGGCTGATCCGGATCGTAAGAGAAAAAATGGATGCATCGGGAGAAGATTACCGGCTTCTGATTATGCCGGATCATCCGACTCCGATTTCCTGTCGGACTCATGTTTCCACACCGGTTCCCTATATACTGTATGACAGCCGGAAGACAGAGGGATGCGGCCTTTCCTACAGTGAGAAAAATGCAGCAAAAACAGGCGTGTTTATCAGGGACGGATACAGACTGATTGACAGGCTGTTTTCCGAGTAAGAACAGATACAGGAGTCAGGTCACTTAAGGACCTGGCTCCTGTTTTTCAGATGCCGTTTTTGCTTTATCAGATTTCTTTGAGGAGAACACGGGGGGAGGCCATCATCGAGTAGTTGGTATGGTAAATAACAAATCCGGGGGCAGCTCCCGTAACTTTTTTTACATGTTTTTTCTGAATATAGTCAATTTCAACCTTTTCACTGTTTCTCCCTTTTGAATAATAGGCGGCCAGTGAGGCAGCCTCTTCAAAGGTACGATCGGTGGGATCTTTTCCTTCTGTTTTTACGATAACGTGGGAACCGGGGATTCCCTTGGCGTGGAACCACCAGTCATTTCCGGACGCTGTTTTGAATGTCAGCTCCTCGTTCTGATAATTGTTTTTTCCAACATAAATATGAAAACCGTCAGAGGAAATGTAGTGGAAGGGACGGCTTGTTATTTTTATTTTCTTCCCTGCCGGTCCATGCTTTTTGATAAAGCCATATTCTCCAAGTTCCTGTTTAATCTGAGTCAGATCTTCTTCTCCCCGCGCGATGTCGAGTGAGGTGGCAATGGATTCCAGATGTTCGATCTCCTGTTTCGTTTCTTCCACAAGCTGGGTAAGAGCTTCGTATGTCCGTTTGAGCTTCCCGTATTTATCAAAATACTTTTTCGCATTCTCCCTTGCGCTGAGCTGCGGGTCCAGAGGAATTCTGATGGTTTTCCCCGTATAAAAATCGGGACAGCTGTATTCTTTTTCTCCGCCGGTCAGCTCGTAGCCGTAGGTATTGAGAAGTTCTCCGTAAACCTTATATTTATCCCGCTTTTCCGTATCCTTAAGCTGTTTCAGCTGAAGATCGTATTTTTTGTAGCTGCGCTCCAGCGCAGTTTGAACGATACGCCTCAGATCAGAAGATTTCTGGCGGATCCTGGTAATCACATTTCTGGAAGCGTAATAGTTTTCCAGAACTTCACTGATGGAATCAAAGTGTTCAGCGCGGTATTCCGGCGGATAAGAGGTCAGCGGAAGGGATGCAAATTCTACCGGTTCCTCATCTTTGTAAATAATCGTGGGACAGAAATTTCCTTCTCTGACGGAATCCATGGCCAGGACAAGAGAGTGGCTTAAATGGGTTTGTTCCGGTTTTGTGAGTTCTGATGCCGGTCTGTCCGCATCTATAGAGGCAATATGACAGAATTCTTCTGCCATGACGGGACTGATACCGGTAAAGTTCGTGTAGATGGCTTTTCCGGCCGGCATGGGAGAGGAAGAAAGAACAGATGAAAAAACGGATTCGTCGGCTGCAAGAGGATCCTTTTTTTCAGTTGTCTGAGGAAGGAAATATGTCCGGCCGGGAAGAACCTCTCTCACAGAACTTACCTGTGCGGAAATATGTTTGATGCTGTCAATAATCGTACCGTCAGGCGAACAGAAGATAATATTGCTGTGTTTTCCCATAAGCTCTGCAATCAGCACTTTCTGACAGTAATCGCCCATTTCATCCAGATGCTCCACTGTGAAATGAATGCAGCGCTCCAGTCCGGGCTGTGTAACGGATATGATTTTTCCTCCTCCGATGTGCTTTCTAAGAAGCATGCAGAAATTGGGTGCTGTCATCGGTCCCTGCTTATTGGATTCTGTCAGATATGCGAGTGGGAGACTTGCGTTGACTGACAGAAGAAGACGGCAGGTTTCCCTGTAATTTTTTATGGTAAAGAAAAGCTCATCTTTTTCTGTCTGAGCAATCTTGGTAATCCTTCCGCCGGTAAGGCGGTCATTCAGTTCCTTCACAAGATTAGCAATAACAATTCCATCAAATGCCATATTAATGAACTCCTTTATATCATCAAAAGTAAAAATGCCTGTATTTGTTTTGAAAATTTTCTTTTATTATAATGAAAAAAACATATAAAAACAACCTGATATTGATCTGAAGGGGATACGGGAGGGCGCAGTCAGGAGAATTGTTTCGGTTGACGCACCGCTTTATTTGCATTATAATACCATTATCTATGGACGAAAGAGAGATGGGACTTCTATGCTTAAAAGTATGACCGGATTCGGACGCGGGAGTTTGACAGTTGAATAATAAAAAAATACCTCGCAGGCCTTATAAAACCTGCATTTTTTGTGTCAAATTTT
>CALWSF010000049.1 GCA_944384125.1 uncultured Lachnospiraceae bacterium
CCCATCTTTAGGGAAAACCAGCAAAAATCTATTGATTTTTATTCATTTTCCTCTTGACATATTACCGCTGGACTTTTTTATCTGCTTTGCTCCGGTTCCTGTCTTTGCCTCCAGAGCGCTTTTCCGGTACTGGTTGGGCGTGACGCCCACAACCGTCCGAAAGGCCCGGGTAAAGGAGGAACTGTTATTATATCCTACCTGCATGGCGACATCGATAATGCGGTATCGTGTTGTGGCCAGTATTTCCTTGGCTTTTTCGATTCTTACCATTTTCAGGTAATCGCTGGGAATACAGCCGACTTTCTTTTTAAACCAGCAGGTGTAGTAGGAAACATTGTAATTTTCCAGTGCAGCCAGCTGTGAAATATTGATGTCGTCTGCGTAGTTCTCATGCATATACTGGAGGGATGGAGGCCGGTACTGCGCTACGAGCTTGTCGTATAGATAATAAAAGAGATAGCGCAGAGAATCACTGTGGCAGGCATTTTCTTCTACTTCCTGCTTAATGAGTGAGACAAGCGGCTCCAGCTTCTCGCTGATATCAAGAACACAGTTTTCTGTCAGAGACAGAAGATCAGTGGCTTTGATCATTTCAGCAGGGATATTCAGCGTCAGTGCGGTTCCGGTACATCCGTATTCGTGGAGAATACCCGGCGGTACAAAACCGATTACCCTGGGAGTCAGGGTATATTCGCGTCCGGAAAATTTTACATAAAACGTCTGTGACAGAACAATAATAATGTGTGCATAGCTGTGAGAGTGTGTCTGAAGTCCTTCGTGGGCATTAAATGTAAAGCTGGATATAAAGGCCACCTGTGCCTCCTCCCTTCCATATGTAAGCAATCTGCCTGTCTAAAGATTAGCACAGAGCAAAGGATAAAAATGTGCTGAATTCCAGATGTATCTATACATTATCTTGCAATTAAATAAAAAATCAAATGGTTTTTGAAAATTAAAAATTTAACAATAAATTTGTGATAAAAATTAGACAATGAAAAGTGTTTAAACTCATCTGTCGGGGCCTAGGGATGAAAGTGTTTGTAAAAAGCATCGGCAGCTATGGAAAGTGTCTTTTCTTTCTTTTTTATAAGGCAGATGCTGGAATTTAAACATGGCTCGGTAAGTTTTTTCTGTATCAGCTTCTGATCTTTTGTCAGGTACAGGGCGGATTCGGGAATAAGGGCCACTCCGAGGCCCTCCTGGGCCCACAGAACTGATGTGCGCGCATCTTCATTCCGGCAGATGATATTCGAAGAAAGATCCAGTCGGTCCAGATAGCTGTGTATGGGGTTTTCCCAGCGTTTATAGAGAATGAGGGGAGTGCCTTTTTCACACAGGCAGGAGAGCGGAATTTCAGGCAGTTCTTCCATTCCTGTCCAGAAGCGGGGATGTCCGACTGCCAGGAAAGAATCAGCCGGAAGCGGGAAGCAGTCCAGTCCGCTGCGGGGAAAGGGAGTGCGGACAACAGCCAGTTCAATCTGATTGGTGCTGATCTTTTCCAAAAGCTGAAAAGTATTGGCTTCCCATATATCAAATGTTACACCGGGATAAGCGGAGCAGAAGGGCGAGAGAAATTTTCGGGTTATTATTTCAGTGGCGGAGGAAATGATTCCCAGGCGCAGGACTCCCCGGATTTCCTGTTCCAGATTGGTTATTTCTTCTTTCGCCAGAGCACTCAGGTCAAGGATTGCCAGCGCCTTTTCATAAAAAAATTTACCCGGCAGAGTAAGCCGGATGTTTCTGGCCCCTCTCTCAAAGAGCGTTACCCCCAGTTCTGTTTCGAGAAGTTTCATCTGATGACTGAGAGGGGGCTGGGAGATGTGCAGTTTTTTTGCGGCAAGGGAAATATTGCCTTCATTCACAATGGTAATAAAATAGTGCAGCTGACGAAGCTCCATCTGATATCCTCCGTTTCTGTTGGTGTTTTTCGTGTCAAAGCTGTCAGATTGGCGGGCGGCGTCCGGAAAGGCGGTATGAAATAATAATACAATAGAAGAAAATAAAAGTCACGGAAACTATATTTTTTTTATATAGATTATATATCTTTTATGTAGTTTTTTTTCTGGTACAAGTTTGCTATGATACTGAAGGAACAATTTGACATTTATGCAGCCGGCAAACAGGCCGGCGGGACGGGGGAAGAAAATGAAAGAACTTTTAGATTTGTTTGTGGTTTTTGCCCGGATCGGAGGTTTTACGTTTGGCGGCGGATATGCCATGCTGCCGATGCTGGAGAAAGAAGTTGTAAACAGCCGTCACTGGGCTACAGAGGAAGAACTGATGGATTATTATGCCATCGGTCAGTGTACGCCGGGAGTCATTGCGATTAATACTGCTACCTTCATTGGTTATAAAATCAAGGGGATTCCGGGAGGAATTATGGCAACTCTGGGAGTGATCGCTCCCTCACTGGTTATTATTACCGTTATAGCTGCCTTTATTTCAAATTTCATGGAACTGAGTTTTGTGAACAGCGCCTTTGCCGGGATTCGGGCCTGTGTGTGTGTTCTTATTTTCAGTGCCGTTCTGAAGCTTGGGAAGAAAGCCCTGGTTGATAAAATAACAGTCGGAATTTTTGCTGTTGTGCTTGTGCTGTCGCTTTTTACTGACATTTCCCCGGCAATCCTCGTTGTGCTTGCCGGTGCTGTCGGAATTATAATTAAAGGAAGGGGGAAGAAGGCGTGAACATATTGATAGAAATGTTCATCCGTTTTTTCGGATGCGGTTTATTTGCGATCGGAGGCGGACTTGCGACGCTGCCGTTCCTCTATGATATAGCGGAGGCCACAGGATGGTTTACATTTCATGATATTTCCAATATGATTGCCATATCAGAATCTACTCCGGGCCCGCTGGGAGTAAACATGGCGACGTATGTGGGTTATCATACCATGGGAGTTATCGGGGCGCTGGTTGCACCGCTTGCACTGGTATTTCCCTCTGTGATTATTATTATAGGAATCTCAAAAATTCTGGATAAATTTAAAACGGCAGCAGTCGTGCAGAATGCCCTCTATGGTCTTCGGGCCGCATCTGCTGCTCTCATTGCGGCTGCCGGAATAGGCGTGGCCAAGATTGCATTTCTTGGAAGTGAGCAGATGCAGGAATGGTCTTTTTCCGGACTTGGTCAGCTGATAAACTGGAAGGCAGTTCTGCTGGCTGCTGTCGTTTACGGGGGACTGGTTAAATTCAAAAAACATCCGATTGTCTACATTGTTTTTTCTGCAGTTATCGGGATCATATTCCATTACTGATATCGGTCGGCAAAGCAGAGCCGCGGGAGTCCGAGGAGCGGGGCTGCACCGGCAAGGGATGTTCCGTAGAAAAGTGTCCTGTCCAGCTGATCAAGAAACTGAGTGATTGTCCCGTTGCAGACGGTACTTCCCGTAACCAGAATAAGATCAGCCCATGTATGAGTGATTTCCCGGTTTTTTTCTGCACTTTCTATAAGTACGCCAAAGCGTGTCTGCCCCACATTGTCCGGATTCATATCTGTGATCCGGACAGAGAAGGCGGATGCCAGATGTTCAAGAAGCGCCGGCTGATATCCGATAAGCGCGATTCTGGGATTTCCGTAGTGTTCCTTCAGGTAGGCAGTTACGTCGGCAGCACAGAGTTCCGGTCCGTCATTGCGGCAGTGAACAGTACATTCCACTTTTCCCAGGGCCTTCATAACTGCGTTCAGAGATGCAATGAAAATTCCGCGGCTGTGGGAATCATTTAAATCGAGGCTGCATATTTCTTTCAGGTTTCCATGAAAGACGACAGGAGCATCTGTGAATGCCTGTCCCAGAGCGCCCATGCACTCAGCCTGAATCATCACATCTTTTCCTGTAATAATGGGAAAATCTTTTCTCTTTGTAATGCCGATCGCCTCCTCTGGAGAGAGAGCCTTCGTTTTAAGAGAAACATTCTCTTCCATAATATTTTCGTGCGTCAGCAGATCCATAAACCTTTTTTTCAGTTCTGAATAAAAATTTTCTTCTGTCAGAGTTATCCTATTCATGATCGATAGTCCTCCCTAAAAATTCTTCTACTTTTTCATTATAATGGTTTGTGAGCAGTTGTCCACTTTCCACCACTGTTTCCAGACGGCCGTCGAGGAGAATGGCGATCCGGTCAGACAGTGTGACTGCTTCCTGAAAATCGTGGGTAACGAATAAAATTGTACATTTATATTGTCTGTGTACGGACAGGAGCTGTTCGTGGATTCTCCGGCGTGTTGCAGGATCAAGGGCTGAGAAAGGTTCGTCCAGAAGAAGCAGCACAGGACGCAGAATCAGTGCTCTTGCAAGAGCAGCTCTCTGCCGTTCTCCCCCGCTGAGAGTTCCCGGGTACTGATGGCTGATGTGGCGAATGGAAAATGCATCCATAATTTCATGTACACGCCGGATTTGTTCGTTTCTGGGGACTTTGTGCATTTTGAGACCATAAGCGATATTGTGAAAAAAATCCATGTGCGGGAAAAGTCCGTGATCCTGATAGACAAAACCAGTTTGCCGTTCTCTGGGGGCAATCCGGCAGATGTTGGTGCCGTTCAGGAGAATTTCGCCTGTGTCTCCCGGGAACATGCCGCTTGCTGCTTCAAGAAGAACGGTTTTTCCCGAACCGGTTCGCCCCAAAATGGCGAAAATTTCTCCTTCTTCTACAGAGAGCGAGACGGGTTGAAGTGAAAAATTTCCTCTTGTGACGGAAAAATCTTTGATCTCGAGCTGTGCACTCACACTTAAATTCCTACCTTTCGATTCTTATCCCTGGAGGGATCTGTTAAAATTCTTGATAAAAACAGCGTAATTCCCGAGATGACCAGCATAATCATGGCGGTTGCCATGGCGATATCATTCTGCCCGGTTGATATATTAAGGTAGATGCTGCCCGGAAGAGTTTCTGTTTTGAAGCGGGTAACTCCTACCAGCATCAGTGTTGCGCCGAATTCGCCGAGCGCTCTGGACCATGTCAGTATGAAGGCGTTTATGAGGCTGTTTCTGCACATGGGCAGTAAAATTGTCAGAAAAGCAGTCAGGGGGGTGGCCCCGAGAGTCATGGCGATATATTCAAGATGAATGTCGGCTGATTCAAAGGCAGAACGGATAAGACGCAGCGCATAGGGGAGATTGATAAGAAGATGAACCATCACGATGCCGAGCGGTGAAAATACAACCTGAATATGGTGTGCTTTCAGCCATTTACCCCATGGGGATGAGAACAGGATGAGAAGGCTGAGTCCCAGAAGAATATAAGGGAGTGAGAGCGTCAAATCGATAATCAGGCTGTAAATTCGCTTGAAAGGCATGGGAGTCCTTGTCAGGGCATAAGCAGCCGGCATTGCCAGTGTCATGACGATGATGGTGGAAACTGTGGATGTAAGAACGCTTAAGCGCAGGGCGAAATGTATTTCTCTGCTGGCTGCCGCTTCTTTAAATGCCGGAATTCCCCCGGCAATAATGGCCAGAATAGCGCTGCCCACAAAACAGATAATGAGCAGCGCAATTGCCATTGATATAATTGAAAATAAAGAAGGTTTATTCCACGATTTCATATCCGTAGTCTGTCCAGATGTTTTTGGCGGTGTCCGTGTCCAGAAAAGCATCAAAGGCATCTGCGGCCTCTGTGTTGGCGGAGCAGGTCAGACGTGCACTGGGAATGGTTTTTATGTAATTGTCCAGATCGGCCGTATCGACGATTTCTACCCCGTCTGTGCTGCAGTTTTCTTTCCAGGTAATGGCGGCGTCAGCTTCTCCCGTTGCAACTGCAGTGGCCATCTGCGGTGCGGTTGCGGTGGTTGCTGCTATCTGAACACTGTCGAAAAGGTTTAAATCGGTCAGGGCTTTTTTTGCGATCTTACCAATGGGGGTGGCTTCCGGATCTCCGACTATCAGAGAAACGCCTTCTTTTGTCAGATCGCTGAGTCCTGTTATTTCTTTTGGATTCCCGGCCTGAACTGCAAGAACGGGAATATGTTTTACCAGATCTTTCTGAGATGCCACATATGTTTCTACCGGGGTAAGTTCATCGGCGGAACCGGCAATAAAAAAGTCCCCTTCTTCTGATGTGGTAATCTGAGACTGAATCTGGCCGGCATTGGCATAGGTAACATTCATTTCACAGCCGGTTTCCTGGCTGAAGGCATCAGCAATTTCCTGGAAGGGTTCTGTCATACCTGCGCCGCAGTAAATAAGGAGAGACTGGCCATCCAGAGAGACCGCTTCATTTTCTGCTTCTTCAGATGCCTTTTCAGGTGCTTCTGATGATGCTTCTTCAGATGCGGCTTCAGTTTCGGACGCTGTGCTTACTGCTTCCGTCGGAGTGCTGTTCTGTGTGCTGCAGCCTGAGACAACGGCAGCGGCAAGCAGTGCGCCCAATGTGATTTTCAATGCATTCTTTTTCATAAAGTTTCCTCCCGGTATTGATAAAATTCTTAGTGTCATCATATATCTTATGGCTGTTATTGTCAATAAAAAATAACGTTATGAAATGATAAAAATATAATATATTTGTTTGAAATATGTCGAAAAAAATATAATTATTTTTTGAAATAATAATGATGAATATTCTGGTTAAACTGCATGGCTTTCACAGAAAAAACACAATTTTTTCACGTTTCGTTCCGGTTTTTCCTGATATAATGTCTGGAAAAATGTGGCCAAAAATTATTTTGATGAATACCGGGAGAAAGGATGAAAGATATGATGAAGAGAGAAAGGCTGGCTGGAATTGGGGCGATGTTGGCTGGTGCCGCTCTGAGTGTGGGAGTTGGAAATACTGTTTCTGCATCAGGGGAAAGCGGACCGGCTGACTGTATATATACGGCAGCGGCCGTATCAGTAAATGAGGCGCTGGCAGGGGAACAGTGGGCACTTTCAAATGATGGCACTTTTCAGATGGAGGAAGGGCAAAATCAGTTTCCTGTGTTTGACCGTCCTTTCAGTACTCCTTTTAATCCGGGAATGTGGAAGATGCCGGAAATTGGTGTCGGAAAGAGGCCGGGAAATGAATGGTCTGGTGGAGGAAGGGTATTCCGAAGAGACTTTCTGGCAGCGGGAACGGATTCGGGACAGTCGTCAGCAGTAGCCGGGATTGATATAAATGCGGAACAGGGCTGGAATCTGTATAATGGGGGAGAAAGAGAGGTTACAATAGCTGTTATTGATACGGGAGCAGATATTTTTCATGAAGATTTGGGAGATATCGTATGGGTTAATCAGGATGAGATATCTGGAAACGGAATAGATGATGATGGAAATGGTTATGTGGATGACGTGTATGGATGGAATTTTTACAATAATAACAATCAGGTTTATACAGGAAGCGAGGACAGTCATGGGACTCATGGAGTTGGCACAATAGGAGCATCTGCAGATAACGGAACAGGAATTACCGGGATTGTCAGAGGAGATAAAATTAAGGTAATGGTACTGAAAGTGCTGGGCGGAACAGACGGAAGCGGAGACACGGAGTCTCTGATTCAGGCAATTCGGTATGCTGAGGCCAATGGCGCATCTGTCTGCAATCTCAGCCTGTCCACGGAGAGCTATGATCAGGCTCTCTATGATGCCATGACGCAGTCGGGCATGCTGTTTATCGCTGCGGCGGGAAATGGAACGTCAGTGTCGGAACTGGGGGTTGATGATGATCTGATTCCCAGTTATCCGGCGTCCTTTGATTTGGATAATATTATTTCAGTTGCAAATATCAGTTATGACGGAACACTTCATTACAGCTCCAATTATGGTGCATTATCTGTTGACCTGGCTGCACCGGGTACATATATACTCAGCACAACTCCGGACGGAGGATACAGCTATATGACCGGAACTTCCATGGCAGCTCCCATGGTTGCGGCTGCAGCGGCTATGGTTTATTCCTATGACAGTGATATTACCCTTTCCCAGGTAAAAGAAATTCTTCTTGGAAGTGTGACTCCTCTGAACAGTCTCAGCGGAAAAGTTCTGTCGGGCGGTCTTCTTAATCTGGGAGCAGCAATGGAGATGGCTGCCGCACTGAACTGACATATATAAATTTTAACTTTAAGCTGCATGGAGAGATTCAGGCAGTGTGTCAGAATAAAAACGAAAGTATAAATTCCTCCCTTTTACAAATACTACATTTACGAACAACCCTGAGGATAAATGTAAGAAAGTAAAATGGAGGAATTGCTGCGATGAAAGCTACAGGAATAGTAAGAAGAATTGATGATCTGGGAAGAGTGGTTATTCCCAAGGAAATACGAAGAACTTTGAGACTCCGTGAGGGGACGCCGCTGGAAATTTTTACCGATCGGGAGGGAGAAATTATTTTAAAGAAGTACTCTCCCATGGTGGAACTGGCGGCGTTTGCGGTTCAGTATGCGGAAGCGATGGCTCAGTCAACGGGGCTTATGGTTTGTATTGCTGACCGGGATCAGGTAATATCCGTTTCCGGCGGCCCCAAGAAAGATTATCTTCAAAAACCTATCAGCCGTCAGATGGAAAATATTATTACAGAACGAATGACAGTCAATGCAGTCAGGGAAGATAAAAGTTTTATCCCTGTTGTTTCAGAAGAACCGGACGGGGTTACGGCACAGGTCATTTCACCTATTATTTGTGAAGGAGATGCCATCGGTGCGGTCGTAATTCTGAGCCGTGAACCCCGGGCCCGATTCGGAGATGCCGAAATAAAGCTTGCGGCTACGGCAGCAGGCTTCCTCGGTCGTCAGATGGAGGGATAGATCATATCAGCTCCGGGGGAGAGTGGCTGTGAAAGTCACAATGCCATTTTGAAAAGAAGCAGTTAGTTTTCCCTTGTGCCGTTCTGTAACAGAGCGGGCGATGGAAAGGCCGATGCCGTAACCGCCGCTGCTGCGTGCCCGTGAGGCATCTGCCCGGTAAAAGCGCTCAAACAGAAGCGGAAGCTTTGAAGCGTCCAGATTCTCACAGGGGTTGGAAACACGCAGGATAATCTGGCGGCGTTTCTGGCGCAGTTCAAGATGTACAGTTCCCCCCGGATCACAGTATTTAACGGCGTTATCCGTTAAAATTGTAAGCAGCCGGAGGATTTGTTCCCTCTGACCTTTCATATTAAGATCAGTTTCAATTTCCGTCGAGAATTTTTTGTCCTGGGATTTTGCCAGAGTAAGAAAATTCCCGGCGGTTTCTTCTGCCAGGGCGCTGACGGAGAAAACAGTGGGCGGGTTAGCGCAGGCCGTCTCCTCAGCTTTGGATAATTCAATCAGCTCGGCAATCAGCCGATCCATTCTCTGCACCTGATTTTTTGTGCTTTCTGTCCATTCATCTTTCCCCTTTGTCAGTTCTACAACTCCCATATTGGCGGAAATTATGCCCAGGGGGGTTTTAAGCTCATGGGAAATATCTGTGATAAAACGCTTCTGTTTTTCCATATTAATGGAAAACGGACGAATTACATAACCTGAAAGCAGACACAGAAGCAGGAAAACAACGACAATGCTGCATGTGAAGACGAGAAGGGTAAGCGGCAGAACAGCATAAAAGGTCTGCAGCTGGAGAAAGCAGTCGACAATTACAATGGCTGTCTCTCCGCCTGGTTCATCATAACAGTGATATCGGTAGTATCCCAGATATCCCTTTGAGTGTCCGCTGTCCAGAATGGATTCAACAATTCCCGGAACATTTTCCTGATCCAGCGCAGCTACGTGAGCTGTGTCAATTTCGATTTTTTTTCTGTCAGCACTGATTCGTGCGATGCAGTATCGTGTTTCAAATGCAGTTTCTTCCGTAATCTGGAATCCTCCTGACAGATCAGGGTTACTTTCTGCACTTGGAAACCTCCAGTCATTTTCGTACAGGACATCAATGATCGCATCGATCCGGGCAGTAATTCGCCGATAGTTTCCCACATTAATAGCTGTTCCGAGAAGAAGAAAGGTGCCGGTCAAAGAAAGCATTGTAATCAGAAGAAAGCGCCTGCGCAGACTTCTGCTCATTCTTCCCTGTTCTCTTTCAGCATGTGGCAGCCTTCCTGGCTGATGATTGATATGTTCGCTCCGAGAGCTGACAGTTTTTTTCGCAGATAAGAAATGTAGGTCCATATCAGATCTTCCCCCTGTTCTGTTTCGTTTCTCCATATGTGTTCCAAAAACTGCTCGGAAGAAATGAACTGTCCTTTTCGGCGGATAAGCAGTTCCATCATTGCTGATTCACGACTGCCCAGGCAGATTGAAGCTCCGCTGCAGGTAATCTCCTGAGTGGAGCGGTTTAGCTGAATATTTCCTGCTGATAAAATTGTCTGTTCACGGCCGGCACTGCGCCTCGTCAGGGCGCGGATTCGTTCCATGAATTCGCTGACATCAAAAGGTTTGGTAAGATAATCATCAGCGCCCTGATCCAGACCTGCGATTTTGTCTTCTGCCAGTGCCTTGGCAGTAAGCAGCAGAACCGGAGAGGATATTCCGTTTTCGTGAAGAGTTCTTAAGACGGACAGGCCATCCGCACGGGGCATCATTATATCAAGGACCAGGCAGTCATAAGAGCCGGAAAGGCCCTGCTCCAGTGCGGCAGCGCCATCCGCTACTGTGTCAACAGAGTATTTTTCGTGCTCCAGTACTGCCTTTAAGGCACGTGTCATTTCCTGTTCGTCGTCTGCAATCAATATCTTCAAACTTCCTTCTCCTTTCCCTGCTCTGAAGCGGCTATCAGCTCTCTGAGCGTTGACAGTGACAGATCAGTTGAAGCGATTTCGTCAGAGCAGCGTTTCAGCTCCTGCTGCATTAATTCTGAATTTGAGATATCTTTTTTGTATTTCAGCTGATGTTCAATACTTGCCCAGCAATCCATGGCAATGGTGCGCAGCTGAATCTCAAGCCAGGGAACGTCACAGGCAAAACCGGCTGGAAGAAACCGCAGAGGAAACTGCAGAATCATGTGGTAGCTTCGGTAGCCATTTGGTTTGGGATGTGAGATGTAATCTTTTTCCTTGCGGATTGTGATGCCGGGAATCTGGCGGATCAGGGAAACAATGAGATATACATCTTCTATCAGCGGACAGATCAGGCGCACACCGGCAGCGTCATAAACCTCATGTATGGCGTTATAGGAAGTTGGAACCAGTCCGTTTCGCTTCAGTTTTTCTGTCATGCTGTCTGCCTTTTTAATGCGGGCGCTGCAGGATGCCACCGGATCCCACCCGGAGGTCTCTTTCTGATATTTACGAATCATATCCATGCATGAAAGAAATTCCCGCATACTGCCTTCCAGAAGAATTAAGTTTTCTCCATAAAGCATTCGTTCTTTTTGCGTGATTTCAATTAAATAATCCATAACCGGGAAATATTCCTTTCTGCTTTTTTTTAAATATAACGGAAAGCGTATGAAACCACAATGAAGTTCACAGATAAAACATACAAATTCACAAAAAAATCATATATTTTTGGGTGGAAACAGCATTAAATCATCGTTTCTGTATATGATACCGCCAAAGCAGTGTTGATTGAAGTTGGATGTTGGAAAATATAATCAAGTGTAAAAGACAGGAAGAATACCGCATTCTTTCCTGTCTTTTTTTGGGGGTCTGTGTTATACTCCAACTAAAAATGATTAAACAGGGAGGATGCTGCTGTGCAAAAAACGGAAGGGCCATATACATTTGAGGATCTGATAGAAATTACGGCTGCGCTGCGATCGGAAGGAGGATGTCCATGGGACAGAAAACAGACGCACGAAAGTCTGATTCCCTGCCTCACAGAAGAATCCGGGGAGGTAATTGAGGCGATTCATAATCAGGATATGGAAAATCTCTGTGAAGAACTGGGCGATTTGCTGTTTCAGGTTATGATTCACAGCCGTATTGCAGAGGAAAAGGGAATGTTTTCCATAAATGATGTAATTGATGGAATAAGTGCGAAAATGGTGCGTCGCCATCCTCATGTTTTTGGCGATTTGACAATTGATTCTGAAGAAGAGAGACTGGCGTTGTGGCAGCGTATAAAATCAGAGGAAAAGAGTAAAAAACCTTGACAAACTATAGAGAAATGTATATAAATGTAAAGTAAGATTGCGGGAATGCAAAAAAACGGAGTTTTTAGACTCGTGTGCTAGGATAATAGGAGGAATATGTCAATGAATAAGACAGAATTAATTGCAGTAGTAGCAGAGAAGGCAGAGCTTTCCAAAAAAGATGCGGAGAAAGCAATTAAAGCTTTTACGGATGCTGTTTCTGAAGAGCTGGTAAAGGGCGGAAAGATTCAGCTGGTTGGCTTTGGCACATTCGAAGTTGCAGAGAGAGCTGCAAGAGAGGGAAGAAATCCGAAGACCGGCGAAACCATGCCGATCGCTGCTTCCAAGACACCTAAATTCAAAGCCGGAAAAGCTTTAAAGGATATGGTAAACGCATAAGTTTATGAGATTAGATAAATTTTTGAAGGTTTCACGTCTCATAAAACGAAGAACGGTCGCCAATGAAGCCTGTGATGCGGGGCGGGTGCTGGTAAATGACAAACCGGCAAAGGCGTCTCTTGGTGTGAAAAAGGGCGATGTGATAGAGATTCAGTTCGGAGTAAAGTCTGTCCGTGTCGAGGTACTTGATGTGGCGGAGACCGTGAAGAAGGATGAGGCGAAGGAGCTTTACCGATATTTATAATTCATAAATTGGATAACCTCCTAATATATTTAACAATAGTTAGATATATTTAGGAGGTTTTTACATGGAAGAAAAGATAAACCGAAGGCCTCACAGACTGGAGATGACAAACAGAGAGCGGGGGGCTGTCACGGGGATTCAGGATGTGGTTTCCTTTGACGAAAACCAGATTATTCTTGACACAGATCAGGGACTTCTTACTGTAAAGGGAAAGGGACTGCATGTCAGCCGTCTGACACTGGAAAAGGGAGAAATTGATATTGAAGGCCGGTTTGACAGTTTTGTCTATTCTTCCAATGAAAGTTATCGGAAGTCGGGAGAATCACTTTTTGGCCGTCTGTTTAAATAGAGGGAATTGCTATGGAAACGGGCGGGGGAATATTTGGAGAACTGATTCTTTTGGCTGAGAGTCTTGCAGCAGGCGTGTTTCTGATGGCTTTTTATGACGGACTCCGCATATTTCGTCTTGCAGTCAGACATGGAACCCTGTGGACAGGCATAGAAGATGTGATATACTGGGCGATGTCCAGTTTTATTACTTTTTTGCTGCTGCTTCATCAAAATAGCGGTATTCTGCGATGGTACTCGGTAGTTGGAGTTCTGTCAGGAATGCTTGTATACAACATTACAGTCAGCAGGATTTTATTTCATCTATTGAAAAAAACAGCAAAATATTTTAAAATAAAAAAACCAAAGAACAAACACCGTGAAAAAAGGAAATGTAAATCGTCTCAAAAAGGGAAGGGTGTGACAGAAGGTGCCGGGGACACGAAGAGTGCAGAAAAACGGGAAAATACGAAAGAAGAAGAGAGAAAATCTGAATAACCGTATGGCGTTGCTCGGTGTTACACTGGTAGTGCTGAGTCTTGCGGTTGTAGTTCATCTTAAAGCGATTGACCTGAAACAGAAGGATCTGAACTATCAGATCCGGGAGGAAAATCTTATGGCGCAGGTTGACGCTGAAGAGAAGCGCGCTGCTGAACTGGAAGAATATCGTGTGTATGTTCAGACAAAACAGTACATTGAAAAGGTTGCTAAGGAGAAACTTGGCCTGGTAAATCGGGATGAGGTTCTGCTTAAACCGGCACAGTAGCATCCGGGACAGATGTTTTTAATGTGCGGGTGTCCGGGCAGCAGAATAATTTAAGCAGAAATAGTGCGGAGCGAAATCTGTCGCACGATTTAAAAAGAAGTTTCTTCAATTTGACAAATATTTCCCTTCGGCCTGTATATAATGATTTTATGCAGGTTAGGAGGGATTTTTTGTGCTGAAAAGAAAAAGTTTACATAGAGATATGGCAGACGTTAATGTATATACGGCCAAGAGACTTCGGGATATGGCCATGTCTCTCAGTGGGCTGGCGCAGGCTTTTGCGGACGAGATAGGGGGAGGCGGACACCTTACCCGGGACGACGGGCTTGCCGCCATGCAGACGGCTGCAGCCGCTGTCTGCGGGGAGTGTACCCGGTGCAACCTTTATTACGGGAGCAGGAGAGATGACAGCTATTATCTTTATTACCTTCTGCGGGCTTTTGAGCAGAAGGGAAAAATTGATATGGAGGACATGCCCCGGCTGTTTAATGAAGCGTGCAGAAAAAAGAAAGAATATATGCTGCAGCTGAACCGGAGTCTGGGAAAGGCAACGATGAATCTCTCCTGGAAAAACCGGTTTATGGAGAGCCGTGACACGGTCATTGTACAGTTCCGGGAGCTGGCTTCCATTCTGGAAGAGTTTTCGGGACAGATGGAAAATGCGTCTGATGTGACGGTGGAGTTTGAAGATACGATTAAATATATGTTTCGCCGTCATCATCTGCGGGTGGAAAATATGCTGATGCTGGAATATGAAGGGGGGCGCAGGGAGGCATTTCTGACCATGCGCAGTACAAACGGGCGCTGTATGACCGCCAGAGATGCTTCTGAGCTTATCGGGCGTGCGATTCCAAGAAGTCACTGGAGTGCGGCCCGGGACAGTAAAAGTATTATCACGCGCAACACGGGAACTTTCCGGTTTGTTGAGGACGGGAAATACAGAATGCTGTTTGGCGTGGCACGGGCGGCAAAGGCAGGAGAGGAGATATCCGGAGACAGCTATACATTCCGGGAAGGATTGCCGCGGCAGGTTATTATGAGCCTGTCTGACGGGATGGGGAGCGGGCCTCTTGCCAGTGAGGACAGCAGTAAAGCGATAGAGCTCACAGAGCAGCTGCTGGAAACGGGATTTTCATCCCGTTCTGCTCTGAAGCTTGTAAATACGGTCCTTCTTCTGGCGGGGGCTGATCAGAATCCTGCGACGCTGGATTTATGCTGCATTGATCTGAGTACCGGTGTGCTTGAGGCAATGAAGCTGGGAGCGGTTCCCACCTTTATTCTGGGACATGAAGGGGCAGAAATACTTGAAGCGGGGGATGTCCCCATGGGAGTGGTAAAGACAGTGGAACCTGTGCTTTTGTCAAGAAAGCTGTGGGATAATGAGAGGGTTATTATGATTAGCGACGGTGTGCTTGAGGCAATGCCGGGAGAGAACAAAGAAGAGGCATTCAAGGAGTATCTTGAGGGGCTTGAAAGCGGAAATCCGCAGGAAATGGCAGATTGCATCCTGGAGTTTGCATCTTCCGTAAATGAAGAGGCTGCAGATGACATGACGGTTCTGGTAGGGGGGATTTTTGAACGCTGGCCCTTGTGAAACGGGCAGAAGTTCTGTATACTGTAGACAGGAATAAAATGAGGATAAAAAATGGAAAGAGAGACGAAGGATTATCTTAATAAATATCATATGATATCGCCGGGGGACGGGATTCTGGTTGCATTGTCCGGCGGGGCGGATTCCGTATGTCTTCTGTATGTTCTGGGAAAATTAAAAAAGGAACTGGGAGTGGAGCTTCGCGCGCTGCATGTGCATCATGGCCTCAGAGGATGTGAGGCCGATCGGGATGCAGAATTTTCGCGTGTTCTGTGCGACAGTATGGGCATAGTGTTTTATGAGGAACGGATAGATGCGGCGAAAGAGGCAAAAGAGCTGGGCTGTTCGGTAGAGGAAGCCGGTCGTCTGGCGAGGTATCGCCTGCTGGAGCAAAGAGCAAAAAACTGGGAAAACGAGATTGCTTACTGTTCTGCGTGCCGGTGTGCGGATGGAATAAATGAGCCGGGAGACGGCTTCAGAGTTCATATCGCAACTGCTCATCACGGCGGAGACAGCGCAGAGACAATTTTGCTGAATCTGTTCCGGGGCAGCGGGCTAAAAGGACTGGGCGGCATTGCTCCTGTCAGGGGGAGGATCATTCGTCCGTTGCTGTGGACAAATCATCAGCAGATTATGGAATACCTCAGAAGTGAAGGAATATCCTGGGTTGAAGATTCCAGCAACGGAGAAAATGAATATGTCCGGAACAGAATCCGAAACGAGATTCTTCCTGCTGTTGCGGGAATGATCAATGAGAAGGCGGAAGAGCATATTCTGAGAGCAGGTGCCTGGATACGCCAGGCGAATCAGTTCTTTGAGGACAGGGCCGGGCTGTGGGTGGATGAAAATGTGTCCGGGGGCAGGATAAAGGCTGCGGCGCTGCGGTCGCAGGATGAGATACTGCAGGGTTATATTGTGAGATGTGTGCTTCAGCGGCAGAGGTATCCTTTGAAGGATATTACCGCCGGGCATATCAGACAGATTCTGGAGCTTGCGGACAATGGAACCGGAAGAAAGATATCGCTGCCGCATTTTCTGGAAGTTGAAAATGTGTACGGTATGCTGCGGTTTATTTATCGGAGAGAAATATCGGAGAAATACGAAAACAGTCTATGCGCCGGAGTGTCAGGTGAAAGCAGAGATTTTGCTGCCGGCAAATCTGTGCCCGTTTCCGATTTTCCGGGCTTTCATGTCAGTGTTTTTCCGTGTAAAAATCCCAGTGAATTTCCCAAAAACCAGTATACGAAATGGTTTGATTATGATAAAATAAAAGATACGTTATCCGTCAGGCACCGACTTCCGGGAGATTATATTACTCTTTCATCAGGCGGCAGGAAGCTTTTGAAAGCTTATATGATTGATGAAAAAATTCCCCGGGATGAGAGAGGGCGCCTTCTGCTTCTGGCGGAGGGCAGTCATATTCTGTGGATTGTGGGGCTGCGGATCAGCGAATACTATAAAGTGACAGAAGAAACCAGAACAGTACTTCAGGTAGAGTTTGAAGAAGGAGCGGACAGTGGCTGATAAAATCAGAGTATTATTAACGGAAGAGGAAGTAAACAAAAGGATTAGCGAAATTGCAGAGCAGATAAGCAGAGATTATGCGGGGAAACAGGTACACCTTATCTGTATTTTAAAGGGAGGGGTATTTTTTACCTGTGAGCTGGCAAAACGCCTGGATCTTTCGGTATCCCTCGATTTCATGTCAGTATCCAGTTACGGATCCGGCACAAAATCCAGTGGTGTTGTAAAAATTGTGAAGGATTTGGATGAGCCGCTGGAAGGCAAAGATGTTATTATCGTGGAGGATATTATTGACTCCGGCCGGACTCTGGCGTATCTGATAGAGGTTTTAAAGCAGAGAAATCCCAGAAGTATTGAACTTTGTACGCTGTTAGATAAGCCGGAGAGGAGAGTAAAAAAACAGGTAACGGTAAAATATACCTGTTTTACGATTCCGGATGAATTTGTAGTCGGATACGGACTGGATTATGATCAGAAATACAGAAATCTGCCGTATATCGGAGTCGTAGAGTTATAAGGAGGAAGTCATTTGAGACAGCGTCAGTCAATGGGAGGGTTGGGGCTTCTGGTCCTTATTTTACTCCTTTTCATGTTATTTTCGACGAGAGGGCAGGGAAATGCGGAAAGCAATACGGTTAATTTCCCGGAGTTTATGACGTATCTGGAGGATGACAATATAAGCAGTGCAGTTATCCGCCCGAATCGGGAGACGCCTACCGGCGAGGTGGAGTTTATTACAAAGTCGGGAGAACGCCAGGAATTCAATGTCCTGAATGTCAATGAGGTGGAGATGGCTCTGCGTGAGGCGGAGGTTCCGTATACCACAGCGGCTATCCGCCAGGACAGTTATTTCATGTCCGTTATTCTGCCGATTGCGCTTTCGGCAGGGGTGCTTATCTTTTTCTTTGTTTTTATTAATGCCCGTTCCGGTGGAGGAGCGAATGCCAAGATGATGAATTTTGGCCGCAGCCGAGCCAGGATGGTGGCCACCAGCAATGTGAACTTTAAGAAAGTCGCAGGCCTTCAGGAAGAAAAGGAAGAGCTGGAGGAAATCGTAGATTTCCTGAAGAATCCTCAGAAATATACAGGTGTGGGTGCGCGGATTCCCAAGGGAGTAATTCTGGTGGGGCCTCCCGGAACGGGAAAAACTCTTCTTGCGAAGGCTGTTGCCGGAGAGGCGGGTGTCCCGTTTTTCTCTATTTCGGGTTCGGATTTTGTTGAGATGTTCGTAGGCGTGGGTGCATCGCGTGTCCGCGATTTATTTGAGGATGCCAAGAAAAATGCCCCCTGTATCGTTTTTATTGATGAGATAGATGCGGTTGCCCGTCAGAGAGGCACCGGAATGGGCGGCGGTCATGATGAGAGAGAACAGACGCTGAACCAGCTTCTGGTGGAGATGGACGGTTTTGGAGCCAATGAGGGCATCATTGTCATGGCGGCTACAAACCGTGTGGATATTCTGGATCCGGCAATTCTCCGTCCGGGCCGGTTTGACCGCAAGATAGCGGTGGGACGTCCGGATGTAAAGGGACGCGAGGAGATTCTGGGAGTGCATACCAAGGACAAGCCCCTGGGGGATGATGTTGACCTGCACAGGATTGCCCAGACCACGTCCGGTTTTACGGGAGCGGATCTGGAAAATCTTATGAACGAGTCTGCGATCAATGCTGCCAAGGCAGGCCGCAAATACCTGATTCAGACGGATATAGAGAAGGCATTTATCAAGGTGGGAATCGGTGCTGAAAAGCACAGTAAGGTTATTTCGGAAAAAGATAAGAAAATTACGGCCTATCATGAAGCGGGACATGCTATACTGTTCCATGTTCTGCCGGATGTGGGGCCTGTGCATACGGTATCTATTATTCCTACCGGAATAGGAGCTGCCGGCTACACTATGCCGCTTCCTGAAAATGATGATCTGCACATGACGAAAGGAAAGATGCTGCAGAATATTATGGTTTCGCTGGGAGGGCGGATAGCAGAGGAAATCATCTTCGATGATATCACAACGGGAGCTTCACAGGATATTAAACAGGCTACCGCACTGGCGCGGGCTATGGTTACTGAGTATGGTATGTCAGAGAAGCTGGGCATGATCAATTATGGAAGCGATAACAGCGAAGTGTTTATTGGCCGTGATCTGGCTCACGCAAGAACATACGGAGAGGAAGTTGCAAGTGCAATTGACAGTGAAGTAAAGAGAATTATTGATGAGTGTCATGAAAAGGCCAGGAAGCTGATTCTTGAACATGAGGATGTACTTCACAAGTGCTGTGCTCTTCTTCTGGAGAAAGAGAAGATAGGACAGGCTGAATTTGAGGCACTTTTTTCGTGACGGATATCCGGAGAGCTGTCTTTATGTCTGAGGCGGAAGTGAATGCAGAATGGGCAATTACAACTGCAGGTCAGGCGGCGGGACAGCTCTTTGTGCGAAATGATATGAGTATTTTACGACGATTAAGAGCTGGATGTTCTTTTGCACAAAAAATTATCTCAAAAATGCGATTGTTTGTGCACACTTCTTTTGGAAGCTATGGTATTATAATAGACGTAACCCCCCAATACATTATATAGTTTTTGCTACACCCCATAAAACGAAATACCTTCTCCTAAAAAGGCCAGCTACCCCGCTGGCCTTTTTACTGTCATGGAATAATGAAAGGTTTGTGTTGAGTATTTGGCGGGAATCATTTAAAATAATATCGTATAGCAGAAGGAAGGAAAAGGTATGAAGACAATTAACCGGGATGCAGTCTTCTGCGATGAGACGGAAGATTACCGATGCCCCTGTGAGGCAGATTCAGGCCAGGAGGTAACCTGTTTTTTCCGGACGGAAAAAGATGGGGCGGATGCTGTTTTTCTGATGGAATATGGCAGAGACGGAGAAATTTCAGAGAGAGAAATGATGCGTGCAGACAGTGATGAGCTGTTTGATTATTACAGATGCTGTATTGTAGCGGGTCATGAAAGGCTTCGCTATGCTTTTCGTATTGTATTTGGCAGTGACATCTGCTTTTACAGCCGTATTGGCGTGACTGACAAACCGGAGGAGCAGCCGTTCTGTCTGATTCCCGGTTTTCATGTTCCGGAGTGGAGCAAGGGTGCTGTCATGTACCAGATATACGTGGATCGCTTCTGTAATGGAGACTCCTCCAATGATGTGGAGACGAATGAATACAGGTATCTCAACAAGCCTGTTGAGCGGGTTGCGGACTGGGATGCGCTTCCGGAAAAACTGGACGTTGGCCGTTTTTATGGAGGCGATCTGCAGGGGGTCTGGGATAAACTGGAATATCTGAAAGCTCTGAAGGTTGAGGCGATTTATCTTAATCCTATTTTTGTGTCTCCATCCAACCATAAATATGACTGCCAGGACTATGATCATGTGGATCCTCATTTTGGCGTGATACGAAACGATGTGGACGGTCTGCTGCCTGATGGGGCAATGGATAATGATAATGCGGATAAATATATAGTGAGAACGACGGATGAGGAGAATCTGAGAGCGAGTGATGAATTTTTCTGCCGGTTTGTGAAGGCGGCTCATTCTATGGGGATCCGTGTCCTCGTAGACGGTGTCTTCAATCATTGCGGCTCTTTCAATAAATGGCTGGATGCCGAGCTGCTTTATCAGCATGCCGGAGGTTATCCCAGAGGTGCGTTTGTCTCCAGAGAAAGCCGGTACAGAAGTTATTTTAAATTCCGCAACGAAGAGGGCTGGCCATTCAATGACAGCTATGACGGGTGGTGGGGACATGCGACTTTGCCAAAGCTTAATTATGAAGAATCCCCGGAGCTGTACGAGTATATAATGGATATAGCAAAAAAATGGATTTCTCCTCCGTTTAATGCGGATGGATGGAGACTGGATGTGGCGGCGGATCTGGGACGGACAGGAGAGTTTAATCACAGATTCTGGGCGGATTTCCGCAGGGCAGTCAAAGAGGCCAATCCGGAGGCTGTTATTATAGCGGAACATTATGGAAATCCTTCTGACTGGCTTCAGGGGGACCAGTGGGACACGGTCATGAATTATGATGCTTTTATGGAGCCTGTCTCCTGGTTCCTGACAGGAATGGAAAAGCACAGCGATGAGGCGAACGAAAGCCTGTTTGGTAACGGACCGGCCTTCTTTACCGCCATGAAGTACCATATGAGTCAGATGCCGTCACTGTCGGTTATGTGTGCTATGAATGAACTGTCAAATCATGATCATTCCCGGTTCCTGACCAGAACCAACAGGCGTGTGGGACGTGTGGATACAGCCGGTGCCCAGGCGGCCGGGGAGGGGATCTCCTATGGTATTTTCCGGCAGGGAGTGGTTATGCAGATGACGTGGCCCGGCTCTCCGACAATTTATTATGGGGATGAGGCTGGTGTCTGCGGCTGGACAGATCCTGATAACCGACGAACATATCCGTGGGGACGGGAGAATCTTGAGCTGATAGAGTTTTTCCGTTATATGACAGGAATCAGAAAAAATTGTCCGGCATTTCGCAATGGTTCTTTAAAACCGCTGGTTGCTGAGCAGAGTGTCATTGCGTATGGCCGGTTTCAGGAAAAAGAGCGGTCGGGTGTGGAGAGCAGGGGCGTGGTTGCGGTCAATGTCTGCAATGAAACGAGGCATCTGCGGATTCCTGTCTGGCAGATTGGCGTGAAGTCAGATCAGGCAATGAAGAGAATTATGCTGACATATGAAGAGGGATACAATGTGGGAACACTGAGTTGTCCTGTGGTGGATGGATGGATGGAAGCGGAACTGCCTCCGGTAAGTTCAATTGTATTTTCGATATGATAAAATATTTCGAAAATGCTTGATTTTTTGCGTGTCATATGATATGATTTCTAACTGTCAGAGTGATCTTGGATGGATTCCCGAGTGGCCAAAGGGGGCAGACTGTAAATCTGTTGCGACACGCTTCGGTGGTTCGAATCCACCTC
>CALWSF010000050.1 GCA_944384125.1 uncultured Lachnospiraceae bacterium
GCCTTGCACAGACCTGGCTCTTATTCTCTGCAAAAAAAGTGCTGCCGCACTAATTATTTAGTGCGACAGTCCCATTTTTTATCGTTCATCATCTTTTTTTTCGGCGAGAACCTTCATTCTTCTGAAATAAGAGCTCATCTCATCTGCCATCCCGGACAGACGGTTCAAAAGTCTGGAAAAATCCCGCAGCATCTCATCATCCTGAAAATACGGATATACTATGTCATGGTCCACCTCGCTCCATCCCTCCTCAAACAGGGTTCTGGCCTGGATTTCCACATAATATCCTCTGTATTTCACAATATAGTGAAGAGAGCGGTATATACCGTCGGACTTTATGTCAATGACAGATTCATCATAAATGCGGCTGTCTCCGTTTCTCCTGTATACCTTGGGCCGCTCCGCAATATAATAATGTGATACATCATCATCAAAGTCCTTCTCTCTGTCTTCCACATATATATCGGGATTATTTTCAAATACTGATGTGATATATTCGTGGAAATGGCGCCAGTCCTCGCGATAGAGAAAAAATACGCGGATTCCTATAAGATCCGTCACATATTTCCAGTAATTTGTGCTGTTTATTCCTGAAAATTTTTCCGGCTGTTCTCTCTTTTTACGGATAATTTTCTCAAGAAGATGTCCTGTCTCCTTTGTCCTGTACCGGTAAGAATGTATCCCGGCCCTCTCGATGTCATAAAGATAATGATCTACAAAGTCCTTTCCAATGGAGCGAAGATCAGCCTCAATTGTGTGATAATGATTCTCTATGGCCTGAAGCTCTCCCCACTCAATTCCTGCAGCCTCCAAATCCGCCGTACTGACTCTGTAGTGCCTCAAAAATTCTTCTTTTTCCATTTTTCCTCTTTTATACTGCTTTATTTACATAATCCACAAACCGGAGGAATGCCTCTCTCCCTTCCTGTGTACATTTATACACACCTGCATCCTCGAGCACCCTCTCAAAAACAAGTCCTACCTCCCTGTGCAGAATCTCATCTATATTGTCACGGGTAACTGTCCCGTATTTCGGCAGAAAATCATCCACCCAGTCCGCATGTTTTTCAAGTTCCGGATTCTCTCTTATATTCTTTTTTTCCAGAATGGCATCCGCCAGTTCCTGAAGCTCTGCTTTCAGTCTCGACGGAAGTACCGCCAGACCCATTACCTCGATAAGCCCGATATTTTCCTTCTTGATATGATGAAGCTCCTGATGGGGATGGTATACACCAAGAGGATACTCCTTTGTAGTGATATTATTGCGCAAAACGAGATCCAGCTCATACATATCCCCGTTTTTCCTGGCAATAGGCGTGATCGTATTATGGGGCTCCCCATCCGTCTCTGCATAGATAAATGCAGCCTCATCCGTATATGCTCTCCAGGAACCGAGAATTTTATCCCCAAGCTCTATCAGGCGGTCAGGATCGGCACACCGTGTTCTCAGAACCGACATGGGCCAGCGCACAATTCCCGTCTCCACATCCTCAAATCCTCTAATGGAAACCGGGATCTCGATGGGAGCTTTTGCCATGGCAAACGTATAATGTCCGCCCTGGAAATGATCATGACTCAGAATAGAGCCTCCCACGATGGGAAGATCCGCATTGGAGCCAAGAAAATAATGGGGGAACAGCTTTACAAAATCAAAAAGCTTTATAAAGGTAGCCTTCTCAATTTTCATGGGGGTGTGCTCGCCATTGAAAACGATGCAGTGCTCATTGTAATATACATAAGGAGAATACTGAAATCCCCACTGACTGTCATTGACTGTAATCGGGATAATGCGATGGTTATTTCTGGCCGGATGGTTCACGCGTCCCGCATAGCCCTCATTTTCCCGGCAGAGCAGGCACTTCGGATATCCGCTCTGCTTCGCAAGTTTTGCAGCAGCAATTGCCTTGGGATCCTTCTCCGGTTTTGACAGATTAACCGTGATGTCCAGCTCCCCGTATTTTGTCTCCGTTTTCCACTTCATATCACGGCATACACGGTATCGGCGGATATAATCGGAATCCTGACTGAGTTTATAGTAATATTCCGTCGCCGCCTCCGGGGACTGTGTATTGTAGATATCCCAGAATTTTCTGATTATCTCACCGGGACGCGGCATCAGACAATTCATAAGACGTGTATCAAACAGATCACGGTAGGTAACACTGTTCTCCTCAATCACGCCTGTCTCACAGGCATAATCAAGAAGCTCTCTGAGAGTTTCTTCCAGATCAACGGGGCTGTCAGCCGGGGATGCCGGCTCCTCATAGGCATCCAGCTTCATCACATCTAAAATCTGATTAACTGTATAAATCCGATCTTCCTGTGTGATAAGACCTGTATCAAGTCCGTATTGAACCAGTTTCTGAATTGCTTCGTAAACCATACCGCTCCTCCTCATATCATCTATAAATTTTCCTGTCCGTAAAAACGGGCAAGGCGCCTTATCAGAATCCCTCCCAGGATCCCGATGAGAGCTCCGGCGATCGTCCCTGCCGTCAGAAGCACCGGCAGATAATAAAAAACACTGCTGTTCTCCACCACAGCCGCTGCTACTGTAAGCTGGCCAATGTTATGGCCGACTCCTCCTGCAATACTGACGCCCATTACGCTGAACCAGTCCAGTCTGCAAAAAAGAATCATCAGTGCCAGACTTAAAATGCCTCCCGCCAGACTGTAGAGCATCATAGACAGATTACCGAATGTAAAACCAACTAAAAGAATTCTTACCACCGTGATGACAGCGGCCGGTCCGGCCCCAAGAAGATAAAGACTGACTATAGTTGCCAGATTGGCCAGGCCCAGTTTAACACCAGGAATTCCTATATTGAGAGGAATCAGTGTCTCCACATAGCCAAGAAGAAAAGCCAGCGCCGTCATCATACCATATAATGCCACACGGCGCGGCGCTTTATTATACTCCTGTCCCAATCTGTCTGTACTCTTGTGCCGTCTCCTCATCTGCCGCCTCAATTCCTCTTTTCGCATACTTCCCGAAGCACTCTCCGGATAAAATTCTTTCTATCTATTTTATAAAGAAAACACTGTTTTGTAAAGCCATTTCCGGTTCGCCCCTCTGCAGGGCAGCCATACACCGCCCGGCACCGATTTTCTTGACTTTAATTCATTCCTTTGTTAGTATGAGTATGTTTCCGGAAAGAATCCCGGAATTTTTCGGCTGACCTGCTCATACCGGCATGCAGCCGTATATTAAACCGGATATACCACTGTAAATAATGAGGATTTTAACTATGAAAAAAAAGGAAGCAACCGCTCTGCTTACTGTACTGGCAGTGCTTTTTCTCGGATGTGCCGCGGCACTTCTGCTTCATCCCGCGCAGAAGACTCCCATCAGCCGCTCTGCTTTTCTGCTCAATACCTTTGTCAATATCACTCTGTATGACTCACAGGATGAGGAAATTCTGGATCAGTGTATCGATCTGTGCAGAGAATATGAAAACCGGTTCAGCAAAACCATTGAGGGAAGTGAACTTTACCGGATAAACCACCGTGCACCGGACGAAACAACTTTCCTGCTGTCTGATGATATGGCTGAAATGATCCGGGAAGGCCTTTACTACAGTGAGCAGAGTGACGGTGCCTATGATCTGACAATTGAACCCTTAAGCTCCCTGTGGAATTTTACTGACGGAAAACATAAAATTCCCGATGCCGGCGAAATTGAGCAGGCAGCCTCCCGCGTAAACTGGAAGAATCTGAAGCTGGAGGGAAATACGCTCACTTTTCTCTCTCCTGACACGACCATTGATCTGGGCTCTGTCGCCAAGGGATACATTGCTGATCGCCTCAAAGAATACCTGCTTGAAAGCGGCGTCAGAAGCGCCATCATCAATCTGGGCGGAAATGTTCTCTGCGTTGGTAAGCAGCCCTCCCGCGAACCGTTTCTCATTGGTCTCCAGATGCCGTTTGAGGATTACGATTCTATTTTTGCAAATCTGAAGATTGACGATTTGTCCGTCGTCTCCTCCGGGGTCTATGAGCGTCATTTTGTAGTTGACGGCGTGAACTACCACCACCTTCTGAATCCGAAAACCGGTTATCCTTACGACAACGGACTTGTATCTGTAACGATTGTCTCTCCCCGTTCTATTGACGGGGACGTCCTCAGCACCACATGTTTCTCCATGGGACTGGAAAAGGGTATGGAGCTTCTCAATTCAATGGAGGGAATCTACGGATTCTTTGTGACAGAGGATTATGAGCTTTACTGTACCGACGGCGCAGAAGACTTTATCCATCAGACTGCGGGAGACATCAAAATAAATCAGTCATAAAAATACTGTCTCTGAATGCTTCTCAGAAAACAGATATGGGGATCTTTACAGAAATGAAAGAGAATAAAAAAAGAAATGAATTTATACTTATCGGCGGACTGCTGCTTGCCGCTGCAGTTTTCTACGGTATTTTCCGCCTGTCCGCACGGGAACCGGCCGTGTATGTAGATATCAGCATTGACGGTCAGACAATCCGGGAATTTCCTCTTGATCAGGATACGGAATATGTGATTGAATCAGAAAAAGGCGGAATAAACCGCCTTGTCATTGAGGATGGAGCCGCCCGGATCACGGAAGCTTCCTGCCCGGACAAGCTCTGTATTTCCCAGGGCAGTGCAAGCGAACGGGGACAGACCATTGTGTGTCTGCCCAACCGTGTTGTCATTACCATCAAATAATTTTAATTTTCTTCCGGGGCCGTGGTCTGAAACCACGGTCCTTTTTTGTAAAAATATGCGGTCAGGAAAAAACCGCAGAACCATCCGAACGGCCAGGCGCACCAGAGACCTGTGGAAGCGAAAAAGCGTGAGAATATGATGGCAAATACAACCCGGACAAAGAGATCCGAGAATGTAGCCACCATAAATCGCTTCATCATGCCGGCTCCGCGAAGAATTCCGTCAAATACCAGCTTTACAGAGACAACAAAGTAAAATGGCGACAGAATTCTGAGAAACAGAATTCCCGTTCTCAAGGCATCCTCAGACGGCTGATCAATAAAGAAATGCATGAGCGGACCCCCGCCAAAGAAATAGAGAACCGCCAGCGGAAGACTTAAAATCCATACGATCTTTCTTCCCGCACGAAATCCCTCCCGCACCCGCAAAAGTCTTCCCGCACCGATATTCTGCGCGGTATAGCTTGAAATGCCGTTCCCCAGCGTGGTAAAAGCTGAAATTACCATGTTGTTCAGCTTTACAGCTGCCGAGTATCCCGCTATCACGCCGGGACCAAATCCGTTAATAATTCCCTGAAGAATAATGTTGCCCAGAGAAATGGAACTCTGCTGCAGCACACTTGGCACGGCAATCATGCATATTTTCCTGAAAAGAGGCCATGAATAAATCTCCGCCCTGCCCTCCGTTTTGATCCTGTTCAGACGGCGGAATACAACTGTCATGGCCAGCACACAGCTGATCCCCTGACACAGAAATGTCGCCCATGCAACTCCGGCCACACCCATGTGAAATGCCTTCACAAACAGAATATCAACAAGGACATTGGATGTTGACGAAACGGCCAGAAATGTAAACGGAGTTCTGGAATCTCCCAGAGCCGAGAAAATTCCGGTCGAAATATTGTAAAAAAACAGGAAAGGAAGCCCCCATATGTAAATATCAAGATACAGCTTGGAATCAGCAAAAATATCCTCCGGCGTCTGTATCAGACCCAGTAGGAAGGCGCCTCCCAAAAGCCCGCACAAAACGAGCACCGCAACCAGAACTCCGCTGGAAATAACGGCTGTGTAAACGGCAGTCTTCATCTCTCTGTAGCGCTTGGCCCCGAAAAGCTGAGAAACCACAACGGAACATCCCATATTGCAGCCAAATGCAAACGCAATAAATATGAGTGTAATTTCATAGCTGTTTCCCACTGCCGCCAGGGCATTTTCCCCAATAAACTTTCCGGATATCAGACTGTCCGCTATATTATACAGCTGCTGAAAAATAATGCTCCCAAACAGCGGAAGACAAAACTGCCAGAGAACCGTCTCCGGTTTTCCAATGGTCAAATCTCTGTTCACGGTTTTTTCCTCCCAAATCTTTTATCCAACCGTTCTGTAAATTTCTGTTCTTACTGCCCATATCCGTAAAAGATCTGTGCAATCGGTGAACTTTTATCCAAAATCAGAGTTTTATCCCCATTTTTCAGGGATGCCTTCGCTGCATCCAGCGCCCTGACAAAATTATAAAAATCAGCCTTGCTTACATCATTGTACGCCTGAGACAAAATCTGCATATACTGGGCCTCTCCCTCCGCCTTGATTTTCTCAGCCTCAGCCTTTGCCTCTGATTTCATCACGGCAACTTCCTTCGTCGTATCATTTTTTATTTTCTGAGCCGACGAATTTCCCTGCGCTGTATAGGAAGCCGCAATATTGTTACGCTCCGAAATCATCCGCTCATATACTGCCTGTTTGTTGTCATCAGGCATATCAAGGGATTTCGTCTCAACCGCCAGGACTTTTATCCCATATCCGTCCAGAGAAGTTCCGATATTGTTTTTAATGTCCACTGCCAGCTTTCCGTCTCTGTTCTCAATAATCTCTGCCTGATCCATATTGGATATTACAGATTTAAGCGATGAAAATACAGATGCGGAAATACGGGATTGTGCCTGGGCCACCTGACCGTTAAGATGCCGTGTAAACAGCACAGGATCCGATATCTTCCAGAGAACAAAGGCGTCTGCAATCATACTCTTTTTGTCTCTTGTAATAACATCCGACTTGGGAATATCATAAATCTGGAGAGATTTCGGCAGCGATGCAGTCTCCTGAATAAAGGGAATTTTAAATGAAATACCGGATGTGTCCACCACCCTTACAATTTCTCCAAACTGTTTAACCAGCTTATATTCATCCGGATACGTTACCACCAGCGATGATAAACCTCCTATTAAAACCGCTATTGCCGCAGCTATTCCAACAATTTTTCCTTTCATATGTAATACCTCGTCACTCTTTCTGCATCACATCCGGGAGTAACCCGGGGCTTTTTCAAACCGATCTGTCCTCCCAAATGTAAATCGCTACTCCTGTCCGTTCTCCTGGTTTACATTTTCCGTATCCTGAGTTTCCTGACCTGTTGCGCCTGTAATCTGGGAAGAAAAGCTTTCCAGCGGCAGAAGCTTCTGGGTACCGCTTTCATCCACAATATAGAGTTTCAGGGAAGGCAGAACCTCTTCCATCGTCTCATAAAACATTCTCTGCTTTGTTATAAGCGGATACTTGGTATATTCCTCATACATCTGTTCGAAACGTGAAACCTGACCCTGCGCTTCATTAATCCGGGCCTCTTTTTCGGCCTCCGCATTTTTTATAATCTGATCGCATTCGGCTTCCGCCTGCGGGATCTTTTCATTTCTGTCTTTATTGGCATTATTAATAGCTGTCTCTTTTCCCTGTTTGGCGTTTTCCACATTCTTAAATGCGTTCAGCACTTCCGCCGTAGGGGGGAATGCATCCTGGATCGTGATATTGACTACTGCCAGGCCGATATCCTCCTCCATAATCCGGTTCGTAAGTTTTTCCTTAATCTCGGACTGAATCTCTGCCTTTCCCGTCGTGATCACATCATCCACGTTGTAAATTCCAACTGTATCCCGGATATAGGACAATGCCAGCATCTTGAGGGTCGTCTCCGGTTCTTCCGAAGCATAGAGATATTTTACCGGATCATTAACCATATATTCCAGATAAAAATCCGTATTTACAAAATTAAAATCCCGTGTTATCATAACAGATTCATCATCAATAGATTCCCCTGTATCTGTAGTGTAGCCGATGGGCATTCCCATAATTACCTTGGATACCTTCGTCACATTCTGAATATAGGGAATTTTAAAATGAAGTCCTGCCTGAGAGACCGCTTTTGCATTTCCCAGTGTGGTCACAACAGCGTAATTATCCTCATCCAGAATGTAATAGCAGTTTTTCCCTGTAATAACCACAAGCAGAAACACAATTACGGCCAGAAAGCGCTTTACAGGAAATTTTTTCCTGACAGGTCTTCCGTCCGAACGGAAACGCTCCGGCTCATCCTCTTTTTTCTCTCCCTTTTTCCCTTTCATTTTAAACAACTCATCAAAAGGATTTGTACCATTAAAATATCCTCCACCAAACGGATTCCGATTTACAATCATACCTGCACTCCTCTCTTTGTTTTCCCTGGCGCTGCAGACTATAGCAGCAAACCGTCCTGCGCTCCTGGCCCCACGGCAAAAAAACAGGAGGACAGCCCGCGTAAAACCGTTCGCTGTCCTCCTTTCTCCAGTTCTTTTATCCCCGGATAATGCCCCGTCCTGTCTCCCGTCAGGTGCCAGTTTACCTTATTTTTCTTCCGTCAGACTGTCGGGTTCAGCAGATGCTGACTGCTGCATCGCCAGCTCGGCCTCTCTCATCGCCGCCTCTACCTGCTTTTCAACAGACATGGGCTGCGGTGCGGCGGCCTGCTGTCCCGGAGCCGTTCTCTTCACATTCAGCACCAGATTTACTCCCAGCGGATTCAGCACAATCCCTTTTGCCTCTGCCGGCAGGATCTGAGCGACCTTAGCCGCTTCCACCATAACCGGCCGAAATTTTTTACTGCGGTTAAATCTCTGAAATTCGAGAATATCCGTAAACAGAGGCTGAAATGTCTCGTCATTTTTAAGCTTCACAAGAGGAATACCCTTTTCCTCCTGTGACAGAGCGGCAATATAACGCCCCTTTGAAAAATCAGCGCCTATCTCCTCCTGAAGTTCCAGAAGCCGGGGTGTCATCTCCGGTTTCTGATGACGTCTGAGTTCCTGCATATAATAAAGAGAGGTAAGATGAAGCTCCGGGTTTTCCACCCAGGTTTTTCCCTCCGGCTGCTCAGACGGATCTTTACGCTTCACAAAGTCTGTCAGCTGTATCCGGCATTGCGCTTCCTTCTCATGCACCAGAATTGCATTTACTCCCATTGTATAGAGGCTCGTGTAAAACATCAGAAGATTGCTCTTCTCAACTCTGACAACTCCCACCGGTATCTTTTGTTCCAGAAGCTGCTTCGCTGCACTCTTCGCTTCCTCCAGATCTGTGTACATCCAGATCTCATCATCAAATGTCTCCTGATCACAATTTACATATGGCTCTTTCGTGCATGCGGACAGCAGCACAAATAATGCCTCTGATTCTCTCAGCTTTTTCAAAACAGACTGCTTATCCAAAACAGACTGCTGGTTTGCATCATTTCCCATGGCTCCATTTTCCTTTCCTGTCGTCTGATCGTTTTTATTATCCTACAGTCCTGAGACCATATACATCCCTGCCAGAATTTAACCGGCACACATTTCGCCAAGTGTCATTATTATAACAATTTCGGGCGGAAGCGTCAATATAAGATGCTTCCGCCCGTTTTGCTGTTTCTGTACGCCGAATGTCAGCGCCCGGTCGTTTTAATGACCTTATTCTCCGGCAGATTGTGCCGCACTGTTCATAAAGGCAATAATTCCATCCTCTACCTCATCCTTCAGATCACTGTAATTGTGAATCTCATGGCGGTACCCTGCATAAACCCTGGTTTTTACATTATGGCCGGTCTCACACAGCCAGTTGGAAACCTGATAAATTCCCATGCCGTACTCGCCGACCGGATCCTGATCCCCTCCGATATTATAGACAGGAAGCTCCTTCGGTACATGCTCTGCCCACTCAGTTCCCTCAATGCATTCCATCATCTGAGTAAAATAGTACATAGACTGGTTGGTAACCGGTCTTGTAAATGCATCAAAAGGATCTTTTGCATGATCACGCTGTACGTAAGGATCTGCGCAGATCCATTCATTTCCGATGGAAATCTCGCCGCAGCGCTCACACATCCATCCCATCAGCTCCGCCGCAAATTTTCCGTCACATTCTTTTCCTTTTCCGGCATCCACAGCCTCTTTAAGCCTGGCTGCCGTCTCTTTCGCCCCTCTGAAAATACCGGCCGTTCCGCAGAATGTAGCACCTGTCAGTTCGTTGCCGTAAGCGGCCGCATAATCCCGTGCAATAAAGGAACCCATGCTGTGTCCGAACAGAAAATACGGAAGATTCGGATACTTCTCCTTCACAATCTGTGTCAGCCTGTGCTCATCCTCCATCATGGTGCGAAAACCTTTATCTCCCCAGTCTCCCCACGTATCATTCATCATGGCAGTTTTTCCGTGACCCACATGATCATCCGCCGCCACAATATAGCCGGCCTCCATGAACTTTACTATCATATGAAAATACCGGCGGGAATGCTCTCCGAATCCGTGAATAATCTGAACAATCCCCTTTGGCTCTGCAGCCGGAACATAAATCCACCCCTGAACCTGATCCCGCTCATTAAACGACTGAAAACTTACCTCATGCAGCATTGCAGTACCTCCTTCTCCCCTGAGAAATAATAACAGGATTCCTCCCCGTTTACATGTCTTTATTATAGCGCAGAGCCGGAGGAAAGTATATAAAATTACCGCATATTTACTGAATTCCCCGCATTTTCCTCTTTCTCACATCCCAGAGAATCCAGCCGTACCATTTTTCCTCCCTGAATGAAATTTTTCCGTCTGAATCCGCACTTTCCCGCAGATAATCATAAATCCTCCGGACATTCCGCTCATCCGCCGTCATGTTATCTGAAAAACATTTTGCATAGTACCGCGCCTGATCCTCATCTGCGGATACACTGGCCTCACGGCCCATACAATAATAGCTGGTTTCCGGGTAATACCCTTTAAGCCACAGAATATTGAAAAACGCATAAAACCAGTCATCGCGGCCGCGGCCGGGAGCCACATTTTCCATCCCGAATACGTCTCTTCCTATTCTCTGCTCCAGTTCATCCTCCCAGCGGACGAAGCTGCTGTTAAAGCAGCAGCCGCGGCTGATACTCATCAGTTTCTCCAGATCCTCCACGGTCCCTACCGCCGGAGTAAGAGAGGCAAACACCAGATCAAACTTCCCTTCCCATCCGGCCTTGACCACATCAAAAGATGAGAAATCCTCACGCAGAAAATTCACATTTTCGCAGCCGCACGCTTTAACGTGCTCCTTTCCCATCTCCAGCATCTTCTCTGAAATATCAAGGCATGTTACTTCTTTTACCGTCCGGGCAAATTCTGCCGCAAAGCGCCCGGGACCGCAGCCGATATCTGCCACACAGCTCCCGCTGTCCAGAAGACCGCGGGACCTGAGCCAGGAAGCCGTTGCATTAACCCGCTTATCCAGTCCGTCAAAAAAACCCGGTGTTTTTTTCAGCTCTTTTTCCCAGTCCTGTGCCCGGCCGTCCCAGGCTTCCTGAGACGGATTATGTCCGTTCATCTTTCTCTTTTCCCATATTCCCCTGTAATATGTATACAGCTTCTCATTTCCCGTCTGATTCATTTTCCTTTCCTCCAATTTTAAGCTCCTCTTTCAGTGCCCGGCCTATATCCCGAATCTCATCTCCTATTGTCCCCGTATCTTTTCCGGAAGCAAGTTCCTCTTCCTCATCCCGGATAAGCATCACAAAAAATCCCAGCAGAAGCAGAATACAGCAAAACCAGATGGCCCGTCCCTGTATCCGCGCGACAGCCTCATTTCCCAGAACTGCTCCCACCGCAAAAACGAGAATAAGGGAATAGTACTGCATACTCTTCCATTTGAGTTTGGGATCCCCCGTTGCCTCATAGGAACACAGAAGGGCAGTAGCATTTCTCAGATTACCGATGCACATTGTAGTAGCCACTGCATTTCCTCTGATCTTCCGGAAGGTATCCACCTGCATTGCACAGGCAAAGGATACAAGGGCATTGGCTGCAATGTCCATTCCCCCTCCCACAGGAAGACACCCCGCCAGAAACAAAATCAGAATCTCAAATAACAGTACAATCTGTCTCCAGTGAATATTCTCACACTTTTTAAAATGCTGCTGAACTTTCTGTGCCAGGAAAATACCGCCCACAAAAGCCAGAAGAGGCACCGCATAGTGAAATACTCTTTCCAGATTTCTCTCCGCGGCATACTTTCCCAGAAGAACAATATTTCCCGTCTGGGCGTTGGCAAACACCGAACCTCTGCACACATAACTGTAAGCGTCCTGAAAGCCCCCTGAAAGTGAAAGCAGGATTCCCAGTATAAATGAGTCCGACATCTGTCCGTGATAATTACGTTTCATTCCAGTTTCCTCCCTGTAGTCCAGTTTATTCCGCTCTCAGAAGGCAGAAATGATTTCTGTTTACTTTAATAAGCCCTTCCTTCTGCATCTTCCCAATCTCACTTGATAGAGCGGAGCGATCAACACTTAAATAATCTGCCAGCTGCTGACGGTTAAACGGAACAGAAAATTCCCGGCTCCCGTTCTGAACCGCCTGATAAGAGAGATAGGATGAAAGTCTCCCCCGAATGGATTTTGCTGATGTATGAAAAATCCGCCGCGACAGATTCAGATTCTTCTGTGCGGAAACGGAAAGCAGATTGCGAATCAGCAGGCTGTGGCAGGCACACAGATTTGCACAGGGAGAAAGAATTTTTTCCGTTTTAAGAAGCAGAACCCTCGTCGGCTGGGATGCCCGGACGCTGACCATCAGCTTTTCTCCCGGAATACAGGCATAAGCCTCCGCAAAAATATGGCCCGGTTCCAGCCTGTCCAGAATGCTTCTGTTCCCCCACAGATCATCGTTTTCTATAATCGCACTGCCTTCCAGAACAATTCCCATAGAAGATACCGTATCTCCTGCCCGGCAGATCAGTTCATCCCGCTTATATTCTCTTTTTTCCGCTCCGAGACATTCTGTCACCGCTCTCGTCTCATCCTCCGTCATTCCCCTGAAAAGTGCCGTACCGGCCAGACTTTTATAGTTTATGGAAAAAATTGTTCCTCTCCTCCTCTCCTTTGTTGGTATAACAACAGATTTATTGCACCTACTATAGTATACTTGCCCCATGAAGTCAATAAAAACAATCAGCCACAGCAAGGAGGAATTGCTTATATGAAAAACAACATGTTCTGCTTCCAGTGTCAGGAAACGGCCGGGTGCACGGGATGCACCATTTCCGGCGTATGCGGAAAAAAGCCTGATGTCGCCGCCATGCAGGATCTCCTGATCTATGTCACAAAAGGGCTGGCCGCCGTCTGTGAATCACTGCGAAACGACGGAAAGGAAATTCCGTCTTCTGTCTGCCATCTGATTATAGAAAATCTGTTCACAACCATCACAAATGCCAATTTTGACAAAGAAGCCATCATTTCCCGGATCTCCGCATCCATCGAGGCCAGGCGAAAGCTGTCCGGCTGCGTCAGAAATACGGATATGCTTCCGGAGGCTGCACTGTGGTACGGAAATGAAAGTGAATACGCACAGAAAGCCGCCCTTGTGGGTGTACTTTCCACAGAAGATGAGGACATCCGAAGTCTCAGAGAGCTTACCGTCTATGGCCTGAAAGGACTGGCCGCCTACGCAAAACACGCCGCTGAGCTTGGCAAAGAAGACCCTGAGCTTTATGCCTTTCTCTGCCGTGCTCTGGCCGCAACTCTCGACGATTCCCTGAGCGCACAGGATCTGACCGCTCTGGTTCTGGAAACGGGAGGATACGGCGTAAAGGCCATGGCTCTTCTGGACTCGGCAAATACCGAAGCATACGGACATCCGGAAATAACAAAGGTCAGCATAAGCGCCGGACAGCGCCCCGGAATCCTCATATCAGGGCATGATCTCCGGGATCTGGAAATGCTTCTTGAACAGACAAAGGATACGGGAGTAGACATCTACACCCACTCTGAAATGCTGCCGGCACATTACTATCCGGCATTTAAGAAATACCCCCACTTTGTGGGCAATTACGGCAATGCCTGGTGGAAACAGAATGAGGAATTTGAGCGTTTCGGCGGTCCCATCCTCATGACAACCAACTGCATTGTGCCCCCGAAGGCCAGCTATCAGGACCGCCTCTACACAACCGGAGCCGCAGGCTATCCCGGCTGCCGTCATATCCCGGGCGGCATCGGCGCCCCCAAAGACTTTACGGCACTGATCGAACACGCAAAAAAATGTCCCCCGCCTGAAAAGCTGGAGGACGGCACTATAACAGGCGGCTTTGCACACAATCAGGTTCTGGCTCTGGCAGATTCCATCGTTGAGGCAGTGCGCTCCGGCGCTGTCCGGAGGTTTGTCGTCATGGCAGGGTGCGACGGACGTTTTGCATCAAGAAGCTATTATACGGATTTTGCCAAAGCTCTTCCTGAAGATACTGTCATTCTTACTGCCGGCTGTGCCAAATACAGGTACAACAAATTAAATCTGGGAGAAATCGGAGGTATACCGCGGGTTCTGGATGCAGGTCAGTGCAATGACTCCTACTCTCTGGCCGTCATTGCCATGAAGCTTAAAGAAGTGCTGGGGCTTGATGACATCAACGATCTGCCTATCATCTATAATATCGCCTGGTACGAGCAGAAGGCCGTTATCGTTCTTCTCGCCCTTCTTCATCTGGGAATAAAAAACATCCACCTTGGTCCGACTCTGCCCGCCTTTCTTTCTCCCGGCGTTGCAAAAGTCCTCACAGAGAACTTCGGTATCACAGGCATCAGAAGTGTGGAGGAGGACATTGAACTGTTCTTCGGGGAAAATGCATCATAAATTTTCTCTGAAAAAACGGTTCAAAGTATCGATTCCTTTGACACACTGTCAGCGGGAGACGTCAAATACGTCTCCCGCCAGTTCTGTAAGCATCTCCATTCTTATCTCTGTCCCATCCTCCATAATCAGCATCCGGCGATACCCGTCTATCTTCTTTATTTTTCCTCTGAAAGTCACGTATTCTCCCCCCTCTTTTCTCCTGTCAGGCTCAAAATAAGTGGCAGTGATAAGAGGTCTTAAAGCGAGCTTTCCTCTCAGAAATAATATTTTTGCATTCAGCTCCTCACGGGAAGCTTCATCAGGCTCTGTATACTTCTCTGTGCGCCTCCCCGTCTCCTCCACAGCCGCACCGTATCCTGACAGTGCTGAAAAGGGAGAAAACTGCGCTGCTCTGTCAGCCGCTGCCATTGGAGGGTGTCCGGGCACCACAGGACGGGAGAGTTTCAGCATATCCGCGTACCTCTGAAACTCTCCCGTCTCCTCCATATCCGTATTCCGGCCGTCACACTGCTTCATGCCCGATGCCCTCCTATCTGGTTATTCCTTTCCTGAGCAGTTGCTCCCTCTTCCAGACTCATTCCCTTTATTATCGCATTTTTTCCGAATTTTTTCTTTATCTTAAGGACAGCCTCCTGGGCACGCTTTTCTCTTTCAAGAACCGCGTCCTCCTCCTTCCTTCTTCTGTCCCGCTCTTCATAATCCGTGAAAAGATCAAGCTGTTCAAAAACCTCTCTCTCCACCGCCGCACTCTCATGAATTACCCGGTTGGCAGAAAGGCTGATGCGTCTGATTAAAAGCTCTCTGTCCACAATCCGATCAAACAGGGTCATAACCGCATCTGTCATAAGACGGGAAGATGCTGTTTTTCGTCCCATATTTTCTGTTCCGTGTGCCGCCTTGGGTACCTTTCTTCCATACGTGTCTGTCACAACAGGACCATGATATTGTTTCCTGATCTGCGGATCTGTCAGATTTTCTGTATCATATCCAACTGTGAGCACCAGCTGATCCGTAACAAGTTTTTTCTCCAGAAGTTCCAGCGCAAGCCCGTCCGCCATCTCCCTTACCACAAGCCGTGTCTCATCATAGCGGTAAGGACGCTTAAGCACCTGCCCCGAAACGAGACTGTGCTCTGCCGGGCGGTACGCCTTTATGTCCGCTATTGTACAGGGCTCCACTCCCCATGCGTGATCAATCAGAAGCTCCGCATTGACACCAAAGAGACGGTACAGAAGCTCCGCATTGTGATAATCGTCCGGCTTTCCCAGCGAGCAGCGCGCCACATCTCCCATGGTAAACATCCCGTTTTCCTCCAGCTTTCTGGCATATCCTTTTCCGATTCTCCAGAAATCCGTAAGCGGTCTGTGGGTCCACAGAAGACGCCGGTATGAATTCTCATCCAGACATGCGATCCGCACACCGTCCCTGTCCGGCTCAACATGCTTGGCCACAATATCCATGGCAATCTTGCTTAAATATAAATTTGTGCCTATTCCCGCGGCCGCGGTAATACCCGTTGTATGGAGCACATCCCGGATTATCTTCCCTGCCAGTTCCCTGGCCGGCAGACCGTATGCTTTCATATAAGATGTGACATCCATAAATACCTCATCAATGGAATAGACATGAATGTCCTCCGGCGCCACATATTTCAGATACACCTGATAAATACGGGTACTGTACTCTATATAATGGGCCATTCTGGGAGGTGCCACCAGATAATCGACTGCCATCTCCGGGTGTGCTTTAAGTTCATCATCGTCACAGGACGCTCCCTCCAGCACCCGTCCGGGAGCAAGCCTTCTGCGGCCGGCATTTACTTCACGGACACGCTGCACCACTTCAAACAGTCTGGCCCGCCCTGAAATCCCGTACGCCTTTAAAGAGGGAGAAACAGCAAGGCAGATGCCCTTCTCCGTCCGGCTCTCATCAGCCACCACCAGATTCGTTTTAAGAGGGTCAAGACCTCTCTCCATACATTCCACCGAAGCATAAAACGACTTCAAATCAATGGAAATATAAGTTCGATCAGGCATTTGAATCTCCCTCCCTTCAGACGTCAAATCACTTAATCATTTTTCCAGCTCCTGTCTGTAGAGCCTTTCAGTTTCCGCGTCAAACGCCACAAGCCACACTTCAAAATCTTCCGGTACCCGTCCGGCCGTCGTCTCCCGTATGGTTTTTACCGCGATCGCCGCAGCCTCAGCCTTCGGGTATCCGTACACTCCCGTAGATATGGCTGAAAAAGCGATGGTTTTAAATCCGTTTTCCATGGCAAGCTTCAGGGAATTGCGGTAACAGTCTGCCAGAAGTTCCGCTTCCCCCTCATGTCCGCCATGCCAGACCGGACCCACTGTATGAATCACATACCGGGCAGAAAGATTATACCCTTTTGTAAGTTTTGCTTCTCCCGTCCCGGCGCCGCCCAGAGTCCGGCATTCTTTAAGAAGCTCTTTTCCCGCCGCGCGGTGGATCGCTCCGTCCACACCGCCGCCTCCAAGAAGAGATCGGTTCGCCGCATTCACAATGGCATCCACCTTTAATGTAGTAATATCCGCTTTCAAAACTTTTATCCGCAAAAGCTTACCCCTCCTTTATATCATCCATCCTCCGCTTCAGCTCCTCCAGATCCTTTTCATCAGGATGGCTCAGGGCTCTGTCGAAATTTTCAATCATCGCATCGGCATTTACCCCCGGCACGCCATCATTTTTCATCTTCACATACCTCTCTCTGACTGCCGCCGGCATTTTCCCCTGACACATATACGTTCCTGCTATCCGGGCACTGTCCGGAAGGTTTCCCTTTACCCTTTCCAGAATCTGCTCAAAATAAGCAGGCGCTCCGCCAAACCCTGCTGTTCCGAACAGAAATACCCTGCTGTTTTCCATAGTTTTTAAAATCTCTGCCATAACTATATCACAGCTCCCTTTATCCGTCCAGAATCCCGCAAAGATCATATCAGAAGCCTCCAGCGCTTCCCGAACATCCCTGTCTTCCTTTGCCGGACCAAAATAAAGGCATTCCTTTTCTCCCATGCTTTCTATAATTGTCTCCGCCAGCAGCTTTGTATTTCCTGTTCTGCTGCTGTAAATAACCGCATATTTCATATTTATTTCCTCCTCTCGTAAATACAGTGCACACCTCTGTGCTCCATCATGCCGCCCAGACATTCTCTGTTGCAGCGCACACACCTCTGAATCTCATTTTTCTTTCCATCTAAAACCTTGTTTACCCATTCAGGATCGGCAATCAGCTGCCGACTCATGGCCGCACACTGAATTCTTTCTGACGCCAGCTGCCGTTCCACAAATTCCGGAGATGAGAGTCCTCCCACTCCGCAGACAGGCAGATCTGTGTACTTTCTTACCTCATCGCAGTACCGGAGAAAGCAGCCCTCCTCTGAAAAAAACGGATGCTTTACCGGCGGTATGGTGTCGCTCAGCTCCCCATGATTCGCCAGAGTCACATGAAAGCTTGTAACGCCCGCCTTTTCCAGAAGCGGAACAAAGATCCCCAGCTCCTCCTTAAGCACTCCCGCATTTCCATAATGGGGATTCTCCTGGCGTACCGCCAGCTTATAGTCAACCGGCATGCCGGGAACCGCCTCCCGGACGGCGGACACCGCCTCACATGCAAAGCGTGCCCTGTTTTCCGGACTTCCCCCGTAGCAGTCCTTCCTCCCGTTAAAAATTTCCGAGCTGAAACTGCCGCACATCCTGTCGCCGTGTACCTGAATCATGTCGAATCCCGCATTCTTTGCCAGAACAGCTGTATCCCCGAAACCGCGTACGATGCGATGTATCTCTGTCTCAGATAATCCCGTGATATAAGGGCCCACCTCCTGATTCAGAAGCCTTCTGAGATCATCCGGGCCGATCTTCTTTGTGAGAACCCCCGGTATATACTTAAGCATAGCCTTCAAATTGGAATCTGACTGATGCAGCTGCGCACAGATTTTGCAGTCCTCTTTGTGCACCAGTTCCGTAAGACGCCTGTAAAAATCAAACCCTTTTTTTGTCTGCAGAGAGGGAACAAATCTGCTTTTTTTTACCGGAACATCTCCGATAATAATCATGGCGCATCCCCCTGCCGCAATCCTCTGGTATCGCTTCAGAAGCTCCTCCTCTGAAAGCCCCATGGACGTAGGCGCAAATATAACCGGATTTTTCAGTTCAATTCCGCCGTAATTAACAGAACTGCCTATTTTTTCACACATCTTCATTCTCTCCTTTTACTTCAAGTCGCTGTTTGGAGCGGGTAACCCCTGACATTATCCCGGCTCTCCCGATCTTTTTAAGAACAGAAAACAAATCTTCTCTCTCCGCATCTGAAAGGCAGGAAAGCATCTTCCTGTCCCACTCTTCAAAACTTTTTCTGCTGATCAGAAAAGCCTGCTCCCCTTTTCCCGTAAGCTTCAGATGCCATCCTCTTTCCGTGCCGCTTTTTTCTTTCTCCATAAAACCGTCCTTTACAAGACGCTCAACGCTTCTCTGGCAGTATCCCCAGTCCATTTTAAGAGCCTCTTTCATCTCTCCCTGTGTACACCCGGGATGTTTTCCCACATACAGAACCGGATATAGAAAGCCAAAATTCAAACCGATTTCCTGCAGCCCGGCTGCCGTAAAGGAAGAAAAATCCCTGTAAAACAGAACGGCATAGCCGGACAGATATTCAAAATTTTTCAATGTCATCACTCCCGCAATTATCTAATCTAATCTCAACATCTTTTTACTTGACCAAGTCAAGTATGCAGTAAAAAAAATATTTTGTCAAGCACAATATTTTCCCCTTCCACAGAATAAAAAATAAAAGCTGCCGCAAGGGCAGCCTTTAAGCTAACGGACGTATATGATTGGGACCTGTTTCCCATATGTTACCGCGTAACGCTGATCCGGAAACAGTTCTTTATCAAGTGTTACAGGTATTGTATAATTGGTTGACCGGCAATAATCCAGAACCACATTAAGCCCTGTTTCTGAAGTTCTAAGCTCATCTATGAGCGGATACAGAATCTCCCAGTTGTACAGATAATCATCTCTTGTAATTCCCCGTTCCCGGACAAGAAAATCAAGCCATATGTAATATCCCGGTTCATACACATGAGCAATCTCCAGATAGTGCGCCTTGCTGGTCGGCTCGTATGACATCCACACCCCATTTACAAGAAAAATAGGATAAGTGTGGCTGAGTGTTGAAAGGCACTGAACAGGAAGCCCCACACACGTTCCCAGAAGTTTGGCCGCACTGGTGTAACCCTGACATACGGCTTTTTTATTTACCAGGCATCCGTAGAGGGAATAGCTCTCGTCATTCAGATCATAATCATACTCCGCCTGACTGATCCATTTACAGATATGGATAGCCTTCTCAAGATCCGTCGCTGTTTTCCAGTCAGGAAAACTGTCATAAAATTTCTTAATTTCACTGATAACTTCCTGGTTTGTATTGAGTGTTTCCTGAGACAGCCCCTTCCTCGCATAATCACTCCACGGCGGTCCGGCCAGCTCTGCTATCAAAGGAACACTGGCAATCTCATTAAGGTACAGCGGATTATTGTCCCGTACCGCACACTGAACCGCATACTCGTGCGGACGGCCGTCAAACTCCACATTTCTCAGAATATATTCATCGTCCCATTTCCACTGAAGCCACGGTTCAACCGGAACATGAGAACCGTCATCCATGATCAGAAAAGATCCATTATTTGATATTACAAAATAATCGTCATACATGCCCTTCAGAGGATATTCCTCCGCGGCAAAAACATCCATTGACAGAAAAGGAAAACTCAGTCCCAGCAGTACCGTTAAAAAAATACTGCGCAGCAAGTTTCTCATTTAAATCCCCTCCTCAGAAACCCTACATTTCCCTGTCCTTCCCCAGTACGGAACGCAGAATCAGAGGTCCCGGAAAAACAGTAATTAAAATTACCCAGGCCTTTGAGCGGCCAAGATATTCGCAGCGCCGCAGCTCCGAGCCCAATTGGGCCGGTTATGAGCATGGACAGGATACATATCCCCGCATGTTTTAATTTATTCTCCGGGGCCCAACGCTCTACAGCCTTCTCGTAATTTCTGTAAAAACTCATCTGGCGCAGGTATTCCTGTCCGAGCGGCTGATAGATATCCATCTGTCTTCTTATATCCCGAAGATCTTCCAGATTTTCACTCATCACAGTATTCACAATTCTGTTCCCCCATGGCAGCCCGATATTTATCCGGCGTAATTAATCATATCATCGTACAGTTTTTCTACAGTTTTTCCTTTAAATACAGGAGTCATTTTAAACACAGAATTCTGCAGTAAATCATCCAGTGAAAGTCTAAACTGCATGAACCTGGAATCCGGAGTAATTTCAACATTCTTTGGAATATCTACCACTACATTGTCTTTAATCTTCCGTACAACGAGGCTCTCCCCCTCCGGTCCTGACGCAAATGTATCTTCCGGAGTAAATGAATATGTAACTCTGTTACAGGTCACATCCAGAGACACATCTCCCGCCGTGCTGAAGTTAAACGCCGAGACAGTACCGTAAGTGCCGGCTGATTCTATCCAGAATTTATCCCCCTTTTTATAACGGGAAAACATTTCTGTTGTTCCGTAACTGCTGTCATACAGGGTAACATTTGCCCTGTAAAAAGAACCCTTATCCTCATAACTGTTTACGCTCATATAACAGGTTCCGTAAATTGTCACATCCTGCAGAGGATTTTCTGTATCCTGCTCAGACAGCATTCTCCCATCTGCGCCGATATAGTATCCATCAATAAGTTGATTTGTTACCATCAGTCCGAACCGGCCCACATAATACCATGCTCCGTCCGCGCCCTGAATCCATTCATATTCTGCATACTGACCATCATCGTCCATATAATACCATGCTTCTCCGTCCTGCTCCCAGGTTCCTCCATAAGCAACCGCAGAATTCACAAGCATCGCTCCCAATGCGATGACAGCAATTTTCTTCAATTTTTTTTTCATACCTATAAACCGCCTTTCTGCGAAAGGCACCGATGGGGTTATGAAACCCTTCCTCGGATAATCTCTCGCTACTTCTTTT
>CALWSF010000051.1 GCA_944384125.1 uncultured Lachnospiraceae bacterium
TCGAAATCATTATACCTCAAGGAGCCAATACTCTTTTCATTTATTTTTTATCAACTGACTATTTCTTTACTCCAACTGACCTCGCGCCGCTTTTCCCCGGTCTCCGCGTCCGAAAGGGAATCTGCCAGCGGAAACAGTCTGAAAACTCCCGCTTCCATGTGTCGTCTCAGATATCCTCTCTTTTCAAGGTAATCTGTGTGCGCCATGCATTCTCCCACCGCAAACCACTTCTGAGCAGCAGGAAATTCCTCCCAGCTGGCCGCCCTTATACGCCAGCGCATACGGCCGGCCAGCTCATAGACTGTCAGTCCCGGATTTTCATTCAGAATCCGGAGAACTTCCTCCAGACGTCTCCTGTGATGGATAAGGAGTTCTTCGATCCTCCTGCCATAGTTTCCCGTACCCCTGTGTCCCGGAAATGCCAGACGCACAGGGTAGTCTCCGGCCTTCCTGAGGCTCTCAAGATAATCTCCGAGAGAATCCTCCACCCCAATCCAGGACGTGATATTGGGAGAAATATCAAACAGAATATGATCGCCTGTAAACATGATTCCCCGCTTTTTCTCCCAGAGCATCATATTCCCCGGCGTATGACCCGGAACCGACACCCATTCGAGCTCGCAGTTTCCCGCCTGTATCCTGTCTCCTTCCTGCACGGGCACAAAACGGTCATCCAGTTTTTCAAGCCTGTAACGCACAGCCGGATTAACCTTCTGTGTCTGATCAAGAATCATTTCAGGAAAACCTGCTTCAAGGAACTGCACGCGACGCAGACGGGTCGATTCATCACGAAAATCCCCCTCCATCCGCTTCATATCTTCTCCGCTGATAAAAATTCGCCCGTCATCAGATGCTGCTTCTGCTGCCAGCCCTGAATGATCTGAGTGCAGGTGCGTCAGAAGAACATCTATTTTTTCAGGCCGCCCTCCGGCATCACGGATTCCCGCCATCAGCGCCTCCCGGCATTCCTCCCGGCAAAATCCCGTATCAATCAGAAGATCTCTGTCTCCTCCCGGTATGAAATAGCTGTTCAGCTCCCGCAGGGGATTCTCCGGCAGGGGAACACCAATCCGCCAGATCCCATCCGCTATTTTCTCTGTCATGCCGCCTCCTCTTCTTTTTCTCTGTGTTCTATGGATTTAAACAGGCCCACACAGATAATAATACCTATGATGATCGACAGATAATCAGCCACCGGCTGAGCATAGATGACGCCATCCAGACCGAACACACGGTTCAGTATAATGATGGAAGGAATAAATATCAGACCCTGACGGCATATCGTCAGAATCAGGGACGGAAGAGCTTTTCCCATTCCCTGAATCGTATTGATGCAGAGGAACAGAATTCCAATGAACGGACCGGAAAGCTGCAGTGCAATGACCATCTTAATACCGTAGGCGATAACTTCCGGATCATTAATAAAGATCTGAATAAGATATCTTCTTGCTATCATCATGACAACAGTCAGAACAGTTCCCATAATCACAGCACAGATTCCGGTAAAACGGAACACCTGAATCAGACGCTTTTTATTTCTGGCTCCATAATTGTAGCCGATCAGAGGCTGAATTCCGGCACACAGTCCAATCTGAAGAAGAACAACGAGCATATTGGATTTTAAAGCAACACCCATAGCTGCAACCGGCGTGTCGCCGTATCCTACCAGCGCCAGATTAAGAACAATATTGGCGCAGCTCATCAGTATATTATTGAGAGAAGCCGGCACACCGATGGCCGCAACTCCCAGTGCAATGTTTTCGCCCATTTTGAAATCTTTCGGGCGGATGGAAAGATTGGATTTTTTTCTGGCAAAATACTGCAGATAAAAAATGCAGGCTGCAATATTTCCTATAACAGTGGCAAGAGCCGCACCGAACACGCCCCATCCCAGCCATAAGATCATAACCGGATCAAGAATAATATTTACAATCGTACCGATTAGGTTTCCAATCATTGATTCCCTCGCAGCACCCTCGCCCCGCAGAATATTGGCAAACGCCGTTGCAAAAATGACAAAGGGAGCTCCCACTGCAATGCACGTCAGATACTCTCTGGCATAGTCAATTGTATTGGCACTCGCTCCGATCAGCTTTAAAATCGGATTCATACACACTACGGAAATAACCGCCACAATCACACCAAGGCCAAGAGAACCGTAGCAGCAGAAAGAAGACGTGTTCCACGCACGGCGTATCCTCTTCTCTCCCAGAGCACGGGAGATAGCCGAACTTCCTCCTATTCCGAAAAGATTTCCGAGAGCCATAAAGATCATGAAAACAGGCGTTGCCAGAGACACTGCGGCAACCTGCAGCGGATCTCCCGTCTGGCCGATAAAAAATGTATCCGCCATATTATAAATAACAACTACCAGCATAGAAACCATTGTAGGAATGGCCATAAGCGCCACTGCTTTAGAGACAGGGGCATCCTCAAACAATTCTTTATTAGTATTCATTCCTGTCATATCCTCCTTTTTATTTCGCTGCCTACTTTATATTTTCCTCCATCTGCCCGACAATGCGGGACAGATGCTCCAGATCCTCTTCAGAAATTCCGCTCTGAAGCTGGAGTTCAAACCGATCCAGCCGCTCCTGCATCCTTACCCGGGCCTCTTTTCCCTTGTCCGTGATAACCAGTTTTTTCATTCTGGCATCATAGGAAACCGGTTCCCGTCGAATGTAGCCGTTCTTCTCCATAAGCTGCAGTGTCCTGCTGGCAGTGGAACGGCGGATCGAAAACTCTCTCTCAATATCCCGCTGCACAATATCGCTTCCCTCTCCCCTTATCAGATAGTGGAGCACCCAGTCCTGATGGGCTGTCAGGGAGTCTCCCTCCTGAGCCGACATCTGATTGATCTTTCTGTAAATCAGATTTGACAAAACACGTATCTCAAATCCGACATGCTTTCTGTTCATAAAGGCTTTTTTCACTCCTTTCCCTGCAAAATGTAAGCTGACTAACATCTTGTAAGCCGCCTAACATTCTAGCATAAATTTATTTTTCATGTCAACCATTCGATGTACAGCTTTTTTCATATTATATCTGAAGACAGCAAAAACACCTGGAGCAGATCAACTCAATAATCTGTTTCAGGTGTTTGCTCAGTTTGTATTTTAAATTCAGTGAAAATATCTGATTATCCGAATCAGGGACGGGTCAGCAGTGCCTCCACAACTCCGGCTGCTGTCCTTTCCCGCACGGGAATTGTAAACTCCGGTTCCCGTATATCTTCCAGATAGTGGGCATCCGAATTAACCAGTATCCTGCAGCTGTCCAGATACGGATTTTTCTCCCTGATTCCATGAAGTTTTTTTATATCGTGAAGCTCTGCTGCCGTAAACAGGCTGTCATCAGCGATAAAGCCGAGATTGGCAATCAGGCTGTTGGCATTCTTATCAATATGAGCCGGAAACATGACTCCCCCATAAGAGCGCACAAGCTCCCAGAGTCCCTCAAAGGAGATGGAGGTTGCCGAAATAAGGAGTTTTTCCTCTATCCCTGCCGGTTTATCGTCCAACCCGTACATTTCCTGTCTCCCGAAAATATCTTCCCTGTTTTTTATATTGAGGATTCTCTCATAAACATAGGAATCAAAAGACAGCGCCTGTTCAAGAGCTGCAAACAGACATACTGCATGAACTTCCTCTGATGTGGTAAGCTCCATCCCCGGTACTGCCAGCACTCCGTACTCCTCTGCAGCCGCCAGCACAGCCGGGCAGTTTCTGCATGTATTGTGATCCGTAACGGCAATCACATCCAGCCCCTTCAGGGCGGCCATGCCTGCAATATTATAGGGTGTCATATCCTCACTGCCGCATGGCGACAGACATGAATGCATATGCAGATCATAGTACAGTGAAATCATCAAATTCTCCTGTTTTTCTACTCGCCGTTTATTTTGCGGTAAACAAGCAGCGCCGCTTCAAATATCGGAAGCTTTGTCTCAAAAACTGAAATATCCTGCTCCGCTGCTTTCTGAAGTGCCGTTTCATCCAGATGAACATCTTCTGCCAGGACAATGCAGGCAGCATCCGCAAGAGATGCTACTGCAAGTGTGTTCATATTGGCCATAACGGTAATCCACGCACATCCTTCAGGGGCCTTTCCCATGGCTATGCTCAGCAGGTCGCAGCAGAAGGTCTTGGTAATCTCTCGATCCGCTGTTTTCCCCACATGAACCGGTACAAATTCTTTCTGAGCTGTCAGATCCTGAACCGTCATTTTTTCTCCTCCCCTTCTCTGCTCTCCTGCCTGCCTTCTCTGTTCTGCTCTTCCTTTTCTGCTTTATGTGAAGAGCCAGCCAGCCGGAGCAACTCATCCTCTATTCTGTTTATGTGCTCCCTCAGCATATAGACAGTTTCCTCCGTAACAGCCGATCTTCCAGTCAGGCAGTCGGCCACAACCGCCACCTCCCCCGAAAGTCTGTGAAGATTGTCACGGAAGAAATAGATACAGTCCTTTTCCTGTGCCTCCCCCCGGACAATATCTTCCGCCAGCGTCTTGCATGTAGGCGCTCCGCAGGATCCGCAGTCCAGACCGGGAAACTTTTTGCACAGCCTCTCAACCTGATTAAACCGCGAAAAGCTCTCCGCAAGAGTATCTCCCAGATTAAAAACAGGCTCAAATTCCACGGGTGCTGTCCAGTCCACCATTTTACGGGATATATCATCCATATGGCTCTTGGAAACTGGCATATATTTATTGAGCCATTTAAGCTTTACTTCAGCCACATACGGATTTTCCACCGTCAGAACGCCTCCGACGCACCCGCCGTTGCATGCATTCAGCTCCACAAATTTCAGATTGGAAAACTTCTGATCCTCCATATCCTCCAAAACCTGAATCACATTCTCAATACCATCGGCAGCCAGATAACTCTCGGTAAAAAGTCCGCTGGCCTCTCCGCTTCGCCGCCCCCAGCCGACTCCGATTTTCCCCGCCTCCATCCGATCCGGCGCATCCATCTCCACCGTCCGCATGTACGACAGCAGCCTGGGATATATATCCTTGATGGCCAGGACACGGTCGACTTCACTTTTTTCAGTTCCCAGGGGAGCCTTGACATATGTTACTTTTGATGGGCAGGGCGATATGAAAAAAATACCGATCCTGTCTCTGGAAAGCCCTGTCATCTCTACGGCTCTTCTCGCTGCAATCTGAGCCGCAACCTCAATAGGCGGCTTCAGCGGCAGCAGATTTGAAATCAGATTAGGAAATTTGACCCTGATCAGACGAACCACTGACGGACACGCCGTACTGATGAACGGCACTCCCCTGTAATTCCTTACTATGTACTCTCTCGTCGCCTCAGAAACTATCTCAGCCGCCGCTCCTACCTCATAGACATCATTAAATCCCATCTGAATCAGGCCATTCAGAACGATATTCACATCGTCCAGATTATTAAACTGACTGTAGAGAGACGGAGCAGGAAGAGCCACAGTATAATCATACTCACGGATCGACTCCAGAGAATCATAGAGGGCCAGCTTTGCATGATGCGGGCAGACACGGATGCATTCCCCGCAGTCAATGCAGAATTTACTGTTAATCTGGGCTTTTCTGTTTCTTACCCGAATCGCCTGGGTAGGACATCGCTTAATACAGTTAATACATCCCTTGCAAAGTTCCTGATCCAGGCGGACAGAATGATAAAATTTATCCATCTTCTCATCCTCCTTGCCAGTTCGGAACCTCTCATGTCACATTGACAATCATCGTTATCGTCGTTCCAATTCCCAGTTCCGTCTGAATATCCATATAATCGGTATACTTTTTCATATTGGAAAGCCCCATACCGGCGCCAAAACCGAGACTTCTTATCTCATCCGGCGCGGTGGAATAGCCCTCTTTCATAGCCAGGCTGATATCCGGAATACCCGGCCCCACGTCTGCAAGTACCATCCGGATCGACTCCGGAGAAACCTCTACGGTTATCTCCCCGCCCTTTGCGTGAATAACCATGTTGATCTCTCCCTCATATAGGGCGATGGAAACCTTCCGGATTACCGGCGGTGCAATGCCAAGCTGCTTGAGTTTATTTTTCACGTCACTGCTTGCTTCTCCCGCACGGGTAAAATCATCCGGCGAAACCGTATACCGCAATGTAATAATATCTGCCATTAAATCGCACCTCCCCGCAGCCCTGCCTCATAAAGCATGCCGCAGGCCGAAAACATGCGATGTCCCGTTTCCATAATTACCAGACCGGTATCTCTGGCCATCTCGAGTGTCTTATCATCCGGCCTTTTTCCTCTGACAAAAATAATACAGATAATGTCCAGCATCTCCGCTGTCCGTATAACCTGCGGATTACACAGTCCCGTCAGCAGAATCGAATGATCCTTAGAAAATGCCAGAACATCGCTCATCATATCGGAGCCGCACACCGTCCCAACTTCCTGGTCCAGACAGTTCTCACCCACTAAAACTCTCGCCCCAAGCACTCTACGCGCATCCTCCAGGGTCATAAAAATCCCCCTCCCTATCTATTAAACTTTATTCTATATTGATACATGCTCATTTTTAGAATAGCATCTGATATAAGAATTTTCAACAAAATATTGTGGATTTTTTGCCCGATACATGTTAAACTAGTCTAGATGTTTCATGTCATATAACTCATTTCAGGAAAATGAATTTTTTTCATTTTCCTGTAATGTATCGTCTTTTTTGATGAGGATGATGAATTTCATCTATTTTACGATTTAACTCTGACGGATTATACTAAAGTTAAGGAAAATGGCTGACAGGCAATCCCTCAGAGCCGATCCGGAAACTCTCTCCGCGGCAGAGAAAGCACCTCACGCTTTCCGCACAGTGGAGGTTGGTATTTCAAACATTTCAACTTACAAGGAGGTTCTCACATGTCTCAAAAAAAAGAAGGCGTGCGTTTTGCAGGCACGGCCGAGCAGGAGGCTGCACTTAAAAGTGTGATAGCCGAACTGAAAGACACCAAAGGCGCTCTGATGCCCATCCTGCAGAAAGCGCAGGAAATTTACGGATACCTTCCCATCGAGGTTCAGACCATGATCTCCGATGAAACCGGTATTCCTCTGGAAAAGATTTACGGTGTCAGCACCTTCTATTCCCAGTTTTCTCTTCAGCCCAAGGGACAGTACCGGATATCTGTCTGTCTTGGAACAGCTTGTTATGTAAAGGGTTCCGGAGAAATCTTCAAAAAACTGGAAGAACTTCTCGGTATTACCAACGGAGAATGCACTCCTGACGGAAAATTTTCCCTTGATTCCTGCCGTTGTGTCGGCGCCTGCGGACTTGCACCTGTCATGATGATCAATGACGAAGTATACGGCCGTCTGACCGTGGATGACATCCCCGGAATCCTGGCAAAATACTGATCTGACTGTGATATGATGACAGAACTCTCACTGAATATTCTTGATGTGGCGGAAAATTCCACCCGGGCCGGCGCAACACTGGTATTCATAAACGTAACCGCTGATCGGGCAGCTGACAGGCTGACGATCTCCATAGAGGATAACGGCTGCGGAATGACAGCAGAACAGCTTTCCCGCGTAACCGATCCCTTTTTTACCAGCAGGACAACCCGGAAAGTAGGGCTTGGCGTTCCCTTTTTCAAATATGCCGCCGAATGCACCGGAGGAACCTTTTCAATCGACTCCGAACCCGGCAGGGGAACACGGACAGAGGCCGTATTCGTTCTTTCTCATATTGACCGGATGCCTCTGGGGGATATAACCGCGACCATTCATACGCTTATTACGTGTCATCAGGACACAGATTTTGTCTATACATACAGCTATGACGGCCGTTCTTTTACCCTTGATACCCGGCAGCTCAGGGAAATCCTCGGCGATGTTCCCTTCGATGTTCCGGAAGTTTCATCCTACATCAATGATTATCTGTCAGAAAACAAGCTGGAAACCGACGGCGGAGCTATCTACTAGACACTCTGCCGCATTACAGAAAATGGAGGATTATAAATGAAAAGCCTTGAAGAATTAAAAGCAATCCGGGAGCGGATGCAGAATCAGGTAAACTTACGCGAAAGCAGCCAGTCTGCCACCCGCGTTGTTGTCGGCATGGCTACCTGCGGAATCGCAAGCGGAGCCAGACCTGTCCTGACCACTCTCTCCAATCTCGTTCAGGAAAAGGGACTTACCGGCAAAATCACGGTAACACAGACAGGATGTATCGGACTGTGCCAGTATGAACCTATTGTTGAGGTTATGGAGCCGGGCAAGGAAAAAATTACCTATATAAAGATGACACCGGAAAAAGCAGAGGAAGTCGTTGAGCGGCACCTGATCGGCGGACATCCGGTTGAAAAATACACCTTAAATGCAGTAGATCTTAAATAACAGGAGGAAGTAAGATGTATCGTTCACATGTTTTAGTCTGCGGCGGAACCGGCTGTACTTCTTCCGGAAGCCAGCAGATCATGGAAACCTTAAAGGCCGAGATCGAAAAGAATGGCCTCTCTGAGGAAGTCAGCGTCGTACAGACCGGTTGTCACGGTCTCTGCGCTCTGGGTCCCATTATGATTATCTATCCGGATGCCACATTCTACGCCCTGGTAAAGGTGGAAGATATTCCTGAGATCGTATCCGAACATCTCTTGAAAGGCCGCGTTGTTACACGCCTTCTCTACAAGGAGACAGTGACTCCCTCCGGCATCAAGTCCCTGGAGGACACAGATTTCTATAAAAAACAGCACAGAATCGCGCTGCGCAACTGCGGTGTCATCAATCCGGAGGTCATTGAAGAATATATCGGTACCGGCGGCTATCAGGCACTGGGAAAGGTTCTGACCGAGATGACGCCTGATGAAGTTATTCAGACGATCCTTGACAGCGGTCTGCGCGGCCGCGGCGGCGCAGGTTTCCCGACCGGTCTCAAATGGAGACTTGCCAAAGGAAATGATGCTGACCAGAAATACGTATGCTGCAACGCCGACGAGGGAGATCCGGGAGCGTTCATGGACCGTTCCGTTCTGGAGGGCGATCCCCATGCCGTTCTGGAAGCCATGGCTATTGCCGGCTACGCAATCGGCGCTTCCCAGGGCTACATCTATGTCCGTGCAGAGTACCCGATCGCTGTACAGCGTCTCCAGATCGCCATCAAACAGGCACGTGAGATGGAACTTCTGGGCAACAACATTTTCGGAACAGATTTCTCCTTTGACATTGATCTGCGTCTGGGAGCCGGCGCATTCGTGTGCGGCGAGGAGACGGCCCTCATGACTTCCATCGAGGGAAAACGCGGCGAGCCGAGACCGAGACCTCCGTTCCCGGCTCAGAAGGGACTTTTCGGAAAGCCCTCCATTCTGAACAATGTAGAGACGCTGGCCAACATTCCCCAGATTATTTTAAACGGACCGGAATGGTTCGCTTCCATGGGTACGGAGAAGTCCAAGGGAACAAAGGTATTTGCCCTGGGCGGCAAGATACATAACACGGGACTCGTTGAGATTCCCATGGGAACAACACTGCGTGAAGTTATCGAGGAGATCGGCGGCGGCATTCCCGGCGGAAAGAAATTTAAAGCAGCTCAGACCGGCGGTCCGTCCGGCGGATGTATCCCCGCTGAGCACTTTGACATACCGATCGATTACGACAACCTGATTTCCATCGGCTCCATGATGGGTTCCGGCGGTCTTATCGTTCTCGACGAAGACGACTGTATGGTCGACATCGCCAAATTCTTCCTGGAATTTACGGTTGAGGAATCCTGCGGAAAATGTACGCCGTGCCGGATCGGAACGAGACGTATGCTGGAGATCCTGACAAAGATTACCAAGGGTCAGGCAACCATGGAGGATCTGGACAAACTGGAGGAGCTCTGCTACTACGTAAAGAACAACTCCCTCTGCGGTCTGGGACAGACAGCTCCCAACCCGGTTCTCTCCACCATCCGCTATTTCCGTGATGAGTATGAGGCTCACATCAAAGAAAAACGATGTCCGGCAGGTGTCTGCAAGGCACTTCTCTCCTACGTCATTGACAGAGATAAATGCCGCGGCTGTACGCTCTGTGCGAAGACATGTCCGGCAGGAGCCATCATCGGAACCGTCAAGAATCCGCATATCATTGATACGGATAAATGTATCAAGTGCGGTGCATGTATGGAAAAATGTCATTTCGGCGCCATCTACAAGAAATAAAGGAGGAAGAATCAAATGGCGGATATCACAATCAAAATCAATGGCAGGACTGTTACCGCCCCGGCCGGCTCCACCATTCTGGAAGCCGCCCGTCTGGCGAACATTGAGATTCCTACCTTGTGTTTCTTAAAAGAAATCAACGAGATCGGCGCCTGCCGCATCTGTGTTGTTAAAGTAAAAGGAGCCCGCTCTCTCGTGGCCTCCTGCGTATACCCCATCAATGAGGGCATGGAGGTGTGGACAAACACCCCCGAGGTGCTGGAGTCCCGCAAAAAAACACTTCAGCTGCTTCTCTCCAATCATGACCGCAAATGCCTCTCCTGCGTGAGAAGCGCAAACTGCGAACTGCAGGCGCTCTGCCGTGAACTGGGCGTTGACGATGAATCTTTCTACGACGGTGCAAAGACCCCGTCCGAGATCGATGCTTCTGCTGCCCACATGATCCGTGACAACAGCAAATGTATCCTGTGCCGCCGCTGCGTGGCAGTCTGTGAGAATGTACAGGGTATCGGCGTTATCGGCCCCAACCACCGCGGTTTTTCCACAGCCATCGGCTCTGCCTTCGGCATGGGACTGGGCGAAACCAGCTGTGTATCCTGCGGTCAGTGTATTGCCGTATGTCCCACCGGTGCTCTTCAGGAGAAAGATTATACGGCAAAGGTATTTGAGGCGATTGCCGATCCGGAGAAGCATGTGATCGTACAGACCGCCCCCGCTGTCCGCGCCGCTCTCGGCGAAGAGTTTGGCTATCCCATCGGAACAAATGTGGAAGGCAAGATGGTTTCCGCCCTCAAGGCACTGGGCTTCGACAAGGTATTTGATACCGACTTCTCAGCCGATCTTACCATTATGGAGGAAGCTCATGAGTTCCTTGACCGTGTCAAAAACGGCGGAACACTTCCGCTTATTACCTCCTGCTCTCCGGGATGGATCAAATACTGTGAGCATTATTTCCCGGAAATGACAGAGAATCTGTCCTCCTGCAAGTCTCCTCAGCAGATGTTTGGCGCAATCGCCAAATCCTACTATGCTGAGAAAGCCGGCATCGCTCCGGAAAATATTGTCTGCGTCAGCATCATGCCCTGTACGGCCAAGAAATTCGAGATCGGCCGTGACGGCCAGTCTGCCAACGGCGTTCCGGATGTGGATATTGCCCTCACGACGAGAGAGCTGGCCCGCATGATCCGCAAAGCCGGCATCAAATTCACGACGCTTCCTGATGGAACGTATGACGATCCCCTGGGCATCAGCACCGGTGCAGCCACCATTTTCGGCGCAACAGGCGGTGTTATGGAAGCAGCTCTGCGCACGGCAGTTGAGACACTTACCGGCGAAGAGCTCCCATCCGTTGACTTTACCGAAGTCCGCGGAACTGCCGGAGTCAAGGAAGCTACCTACCATGTAGCCGGTATGGATGTAAAGGTTGCTGTTGCGTCCGGACTCGGAAATGCAAGAGAACTGTTAAATAAGGTAAAATCAGGAGAAGCGAGCTATCACTTTATCGAGATCATGGGATGCCCCGGAGGCTGCGTAAACGGAGGCGGACAGCCCCAGCAGCCTGGCTATATCCGAAATACCGTGGATATTCGTGCTCTGCGCGCTCAGGTTCTCTATGACTCCGACAAGGCAAACACTATCCGCAAATCACACGAAAATCCAGCCATCAAAGAGCTCTATGCAAATTATCTGGGAGAGCCGGGAAGCAGCCGGGCACACCATCTGCTTCACACAACATATGTAAAGAGAAAGATCAACGAAATCCGGTAATCTTTCTTTACAGATCTGACAAATAAACTGAAAATCATGACAGGCAGGCTGCCGTACCCTACAGCGGAGACGACAGCCTGCCTCGTGATCATTTTAGAATAACAAACGGGAAAGGATTTTTAACTATGGCATACGATTACAGCAGCAAACTGGTTACCCCGGAAAAAGCGGCAAAACTGGCCGTTCAGTCAGGCGACTGGGTGGATTACGGCTTTGGCGCCGGTTTTCCGGAACTGATGGATAAAGCGCTGGCCGCACGAAAAGAGGAACTTAAAGATGTGAAAATCAGGGGCGGTCTTGTGATTCGTCCCCGGATCGAAGTAGTTGAATGTGATCCGGAGCAGACAGCCTTTACCTATTACAGCTGGCACATCGGCGACTATGAGAGAAAGCTTCAGAGCCGCGGCCTGTGCCGTTTTATTCCTATGATACTCCGCTCTCTGCCGGAGCTCTACCGCCGCCATATCCGGGTGGACGCCGCTTTTGTTCCCGTCTCCCGTCCCGATGAAAGCGGCTACTGCGGCCTTGGTATTTCCAACTATGCATGGCGCACCATTTTTGAAAATGCACGCACTGTCGTGTTTGAGATCAATGAACATCTTCCCCGGCTCCAGGGCGTGGACGGTTCCCATCGGGTACACCTGTCAGAAGCTGATTATATTGTGGAAGGCGAACATGAACCTCTTCCCATCCGGACCTACCGGGAGCCCTCTTCCATCGATATTGAAATTGCCAGGCGCGTGGCTGCCGAGATTCCGGATGGCGCTGTTCTCTCTCTGGGGGTCGGAGGCGTTCCTTTTACTGTGGCGAAGATGCTGGCCGAATCCGACAAAAAAGATCTGGGCTGCCACACAGGTACCATCAGTGATGCGTTTCTGGCTCTGTATAAAGCCGGAAAGCTGACAAACCGGTGCAAGGAAGTCGACTGCGGCTTTTCCACCTGGAACCTGGCCATGGGCTCTCAGGAGCTGTACCAGTGGCTCGATGAGGAGCCCGGACTCTTCCGGCCTGCTGACGTTGATTACGTTCACTCTCCGGAACGCATCAGCAGAATGAAAAATGTTATAAGCATCAACGGAGGTGTGGAGCTGGATCTCATGGGACAGGAGAATGCCGAATCCGCAGGCAGCCGTCAGCTCTCCGGAACAGGCGGACAGCTGGATTTCCTTGAAGGTGCTTTTCGTTCCCAGGGCGGAAAGGGATTTATCTGCCTTGCATCGACCCACACAAAAAAGGATGGCTCCCTCAAGTCAAATATTGTGCCCTTCATTCCCGGCGGGAGCACCGTTTCGGCTCCCCGCACCATGATTCAGTATGTCGCAACGGAATACGGCATCGCAAATCTTACCGGCCTGTCTCTCCGGGAACGGGCCGAAGCAATGATTTCCATCGCTCATCCTGATTTCAGAGATGAACTCTCCCGTTATGCGAGAGAAAATTTCCGGTAAGAAGACCGGACAGACCACTTTAGCTGACACAACTGAACCAAACACCAGGAAAACCCAACAGGAGGCAGCCTATGTTTTTTTATATGCCTGTAAAACTTTACACGGAAGAAAACTGTGTTTTCAAGCACAAAAAGGAGCTGGCCGCTCTGGGAAAAAGAGCTTTTCTCATTACCAGCCGCAGCTCCTCCCGCAAAAACGGTTCCCTGCAGGATGTTGAGGAAGCTCTGCATACAGAGGGAATCTCCACTGTGATTTTTGACGAGATTGAAGAAAACCCTTCCATTGAAACAGTCATGAAGGCCAGAGAACAGGGGCTTGAGGCCGGCGTGGATTTCGTTGTTGGAATCGGAGGAGGATCCCCCATGGACGCGGCCAAAGCCATTGCCCTGATGATCCGCCATTTTAAGGAAGGCAGTTCCTATCTCTACCAGGCGGGATCTGATTCCTCAGCGCTGCCTGTGGCAGCTGTTCCCACGACCTGCGGAACCGGCTCGGAGACGACTCCCTATGCAATCCTTACTATCCCATGAAAAACGGACAAAAGCGAGTATATCTCACCGGATTTTTCCTGCCCTCGCACTCCTTGATCCCCGCTATCTGCAGACAGCCCCGGGCCATCTCATAAACGACACGGCCGTGGACGCTCTCGGCCATCTTGTGGAGAGTTTCATAAACACCAATGCAACCGATTACAGCCGCATGTGTGTTCTTACAGGTCTTTCTGTCTGGAAAAAGAGCCGAGATATCTTTCTGGGAAAAAGAGAAGCAGGCATCCGTGATTATGAAAATATGCTGACTGCTTCAGCCATGGCCGGAATGGCCATCAGCCATACGGGAACTTCCCTGCCGCATGGCCTGAGCTATTATCTTACTTATGAAAAGGGCATTCCTCACGGAAAGGCTGTCGGACGCTTTCTTCCGGGATATCTGCGGGAAGCAGCCCAGGAAGAAACCTCTCTCATTTTAGAAAAAGCCGGTTTCTCAAATCCGGATGATCTGGAACGCTTTTACACTGCCGTATGCGGTCAAGAAACAGAAGGCGCTGTCAGCAGGAAGCTGAAGGAGGAAGCGATAAGCGGCATTCTCGCAAACCCGGGAAAACTTAAAAACTGTCCTCATCCTGTAAATGAGGCCGTCCTTCAGCGAATCTGGGGATAATGCTGTCTGCCGCCCTGTTTTACACTCAGATACCCTGTTTCTTTCCCGGTATTTCCATAATTATCCAGATATGGATAATATGCAGAATTTACCTTCCGTATTTAGAATGATACGGGAGGTGCAATTATCCTTGATTACATATGATAAATTATGGGAAACCATGAAACAAAAGCAAATGACCCAGTATCGCCTTATACGGTACTACGGTATCAGTGCGGGCCAGATTGGCCGCCTGAAGAAAAATATGTACGTATCCACTCACACCATAGAAATGCTGTGCCAGATTCTTGACTGCCGTGTAGAGGATATTTTTGAGTACAAGCCGGATAATACGGCAGCTTCTGAAACAGACGGAAGTGCCCCCTCATCCCCGGAGGCATAAACTGTAACACATGCGAGGCCAGAGAACAGAAAACGGATGCTTTCTGCTCCCCGGCCTCTTTTTTGATCAGTAAAGACCTTTTATTATATATACACATGTCCCTATTCCAAGCGTTCCGCTGTTCAGTGTAATGTCATAGTTCTGTGCATACCCCCACTTCATATTGGTATAAAATCTGTGATATGCGGCCCGGCGCTTATCCTTATCTTTCAGACGCTGCTCAGGAGATTCATCCCTCTCTCCGTATTCTTTCACAATCCGCTCCGCCCTGAAAGCCATGTCCGCATGGATAAACACTCTCAGACAGTCCGCCTTGTCACGGAGAATATAGTCCGCACATCTTCCCACAATCACGCAGGGCTCTTTTTTCGCAAGCTCTGTGATAAGATCATACTGGATTTTCCACAGATAATCCGCATTAGTAGGAACTGCGGTCCGGTGTGAGAATGCAGCCGACAGAAAGCCGCCTGAAGCATATTCGCCTGCATCCTTTATGTATTCCTCATTAAATCCGGTCTTATCGGCAATCTTCTGAAGCAGTTCGCTGTCATAGCAGGGGATTTTAAGCTCCTCCGCCACCTTTTTTCCAATGGTGCGTCCGCCGCTTCCGAACTCCCGGCTTATGGTAATCACTCTGTTTTTCATCATTCATACTCTCCTTCCAACAATTTTAAAAATTAACCGCCTCATTTATGCGGCGGCACCGTAAAACTTACGTTCTCCCGGTCCGCTTTTAAGCTTCCATTTCATGAAGCTGTTTTCTCTCATAAAGGAGCAGGCCGACCGAAAGTAAAAATGCCAGACCATCTGCAACAGGCCCCGTCCAGAGAACCCCCTTCACTCCCAGAAAGACAGGGAGAATCAGTGCTGTCGGAATAAAGAAAATAATCTGACGTGCCAGCGAAAGAATGGCTGATTTTATGGGTTTTCCCACAGCCTGCAGATAGACCGCCACAACCGTCTGAAAACCGGTAAGAGGACAGAGCAGCAGGAATATACGGAAAGCCATAACAGCAAACTCATTATATAATTCATCCTCAGCACCAAAGAGTGAGACAACACTCATGGGAGAAAACTGAAAAATCAGAAATGCAATAACAGAAATAATCTCTGAGGCTACAAGGGCAATATCCAGCGCCTTTTTAACTCTCATAAAATTCCTGGAGCCATAGTTAAATCCTATGATAGGCTGGGTTCCCACGGCAATTCCCACAAGAATAGAAATAAGAATCTGATTAACCTTCATCACGATACCCGTAGCCGTCAGCGGAATTTCCGACCCGTAAACAGACTGGGCCCCGTAAACCGCCAGCAGATTGTTGGTAAGTGCCATTACAATCGTAATAGCAAACTGGGTAATAAAACTGCTGATTCCAAGACTCAGTATATTTCTGCAGGTTTTTCCCTCCGGACGGAATATGGATCTGTCAAAATGAAGTGTTTTAAAACGGGGCAGATACACAACAGACACGATGAAAGAGGCGACCTGTCCCATTACCGTGGCAATAGCAGCTCCCCGCACTCCCATGTGAAAGATAAATATAAACACAGGGTCAAATACAGTGTTGATAACAGCTCCCAGCGCCATGGAAAACATAGCGTATTTGGGGCTTCCATCGGCCCGGATCATTGAATTGAGGGCTGCGGGAATCATCATAAAAGGCAGGCCGATTCCAATTACACTTCCGTATTCAAGCGCATAGGGACGGAGCGCGTCCGTAGCTCCGAACAGCGTTAAAATCGGGTTAATGAACGCCAGAAAAACAACCATAAGAATAATGCTCACAATTGTTACCATGGAAATGGCATTTCCCACGCCTTTTTTAGCCCGCGCAGCATCTCCCTCTCCCAGCCTGAGGCTCAGATATGCAGCTCCGCCGTCTCCGATCATAAGCGACATTGCCAGTGCAATAATAGTGATAGGAAAAACGACATTAGTGGCGCCGTTTCCGATATAACCGACCCCCCAGCCGATAAATATCTGATCCACTATGTTGTACAGTGAATTAACCAGCAGTGAAATGACACACGGAATGGCAAACTTTGCAATTAAACGCCCAATGGGCTCCGATGCAAAAGGGCTTACTGTTTCTGATACTGTTTTTCCCATTTTTTTCATCCTCTCCTTATTAAGTAACTGGTTACCTATTTGAATAAAAAAACAGGCAATGAAACCGGAAATTTTCCCGGCACACTGCCCGGGGAACTGCAGTTCTTTCGATCCGGACATTTATTCCGAATCAATATTTTTTAAAATCGCATCTGCCATCCGGTTGAGCTCCTCCCTCTGCTCCTTCGTAAATTCCCGGCACAGTTCCGAAAATACCTCCTCATCCTGTTCAAGAATCATATTGTGGATTCCGGCTGACCGCTCTGTACACGCAACATTTTTGTATCTCCGATCCCTGTCGCTCGGCACGCACCGGACAAATCCCTTACTCTCCAGACGCTGAAGAAGCTTTGTCATCGCCGGGTGTGTCACGTGCTCAATCCGCTCCAGATCATTCTGATGAATCTCTGTCTCTCCCGCCGCCTCCAGACGGCTGATCGCTCCCAGCACGCGAAGCTGCACGGAGGTAAGTCCCATAGCACTGGCTTTCTCATCCAGCTTTTTACGGAACGCCCGGTTAATAATCGCAATTTTCAGACCAAACGGCATCCTGACTGACATTATCTCATTCCTTTCTTATAGGTAACTAATTACATATTATATACCCATAAACCCTTTTGTCAATACCCCCTGTTTCATATACAAAAAAGCGCATCCGACATTTCGACAATTGTCGCTTTCTTCCCTTCCAGAGCAAGTCCGATTGCACACTCCACACCGGCAAAACCGCCGCCGAGAACCAGAACATTTTCTCCCGTTTCCGGCATATCCCTGTAATAATCCACAATCTTAACAGCCTTTTCAATTCCCTTAACCGGCGGGATAACAGGATGCCCGCCAACAGCCGCTATAACCACATCCGGGCGAAGCTTCTCGATCAGCTCCGGCGTAACCTCTGTGCCGAGACGCACCTCAACCGCACTCTTTGCCACTTCACGCTCCAGGTATTCTCTGTATCTTCTGATTCTCTCCTTGAAGGACTCCTTTTCAATCACACGCATCAGACCGCCCAGACAGTCATCCTTCTCACAGAGTATTACCTTATGGCCTCTCTCTGCAGCCGTGATAGCAGCCTCCATGCCGGCCGGGCCGCCTCCCGCAATCAGCACACGCTTTTTCTCACTGGGAATAAGTGCAAATTTGTAATCGCTGTCCCGTCCGATCTGCGGATTGACTGAACAGTGAATCGGCAGATTGAAATATCCGCCCGTCATGCAGGAAAGGCAGCGCAGACACGGTCTGATATCTTCCAGACGTCCGTGCATGGCCTTCTTTGGGAAATCAGGATCGGCAAGCAAGGCGCGTGCCATAACCACATAATCAATTTTTCCTTCCGCCAGCCATTTTTCAATCAGCTCCGGATCTGTGATCGCTCCTACCGTTCCTACCGGAACACTGACATGCTTTTTAATCTCCGCCGCTGCTTCCAGGTTGTGTCCCTCTCCCACATCAAACCAGCTGGGCGTGGACAGAATGGTAGAATCATGGAAATGCAGGGAACCGCAGGACACCTGAATCATATCAACTCCATGCTGCTCCAGCATTTTGCAGAATTCGATGCTGTCTTCCAGCTGATAACCGTCATACATTCCTTCTTTCCAGGAAATCCTTGCCTCAATGATAAAATTCGGACCGCAGTACTCCCGGATCTTTTCAACAACCATCATCGTAAACCGTGCCCTGTTTTCCAGACTTCCGCCAAACTCATCCTTTCTGTGATTCAGAACCGGGGAAAGGAACTGCGCCGGCAGCCAGCCGTGCCCGGCGTGGAGAAGAACAGAAGTAAAGCCGCAGTGTTTTGCCCGGTAAGCTGCCTTTCCATAACTGTCTACCACCTGATCAATGATTTCCCGGGGCATTTCCACAATCTCATGGCGGCGGATTCCGTACCCGTCTCCCTGATCAAATTCATCCACCATAGCACTGGGACCGTAATTGATCCTGTTGTCCTCGTGGAAATGCATGCCCGCATGGACAAGCTCCATGGACGCGTGAGCTCCCTGTGATTCAATGGCTCCTGCCAGGTCGTAAAAACCTCCCTCATTTTCCTTGTCCCAGGCTCTGATCTTGGGATTCCAGGAAATGTCACTTGTCTCATCCACAATCACATCTCCCAGGCAGACCATGGCAGCTCCGCCCTGTGCTCTCCGTCTCAGGTAATCAATATTCTTAATCACAAGATGCCTGTGATCTGTTACCTCTTTAAGTCCTGTAGGTCCTCCGAAAATTCTGTTTCTGAATGTTGTCTTTTTGACCTTTAAAGGACTGAATAAATGTGGAAAATACGGATTCATATATATAAACCGCCTTTCTGCGAAAGGCACCGATGGGGTTATGAAACCCTTCCTCGGATAATCTCTCGCTACTTCTTTTT
>CALWSF010000052.1 GCA_944384125.1 uncultured Lachnospiraceae bacterium
GGCTAAAGTATTGTTTCATGAACTTTTTCACATTGAAATCAACTAATAATGGAAAGAACCGATTTACCGTATACCATCAAAAAAAGAACTGCCGCCCTGTTCCGGGTTATCCGGAACAGGGCGGCAGCCCTTGTGACTGCTTACCGCAGTCTGTCTACTAACACATTCACTTTTTTTACAATGTTCACACTGCTGTGATTACCAGCAGATTCCCTGTGCCATCATAGCGTCTGCTACCTTCTGGAAGCCAACGATGTTAGCACCTGCTACCAGATTGTAGCCCAGACCATATTTCTCAGCAGCTGCTGCAGAACCATCATGGATACCTGTCATGATCTGATGAAGTTTCGTATCAACTTCCTCAGCTGTCCAGGAATATCTCTCGCTGTTCTGGCTCATCTCAAGACCGGAAACAAGAACGCCACCTGCGTTTACAGCCTTGGACGGAGCTACAACCATGTTCGGCTGGCTCATTAAGAACTTAAGAGCCTCATTGGTTGTCGGCATGTTAGCAACTTCGATATAGTACTTGATATTGTTAGCAACGATTCTCTTAGCCTGCTCTAAGTCAACATCGTTCTGGGTAGCGCAAGGCATAACGATATCAACCTTCTGACCCCACGGTTTCTCACCCGGGAAGAACTGTACGCCGAACTTATCTGCGTAATCCTGAACTTTGTTACGTCCGGATGCTCTCATCTCAAGCATGTAGTTGATCTTCTCTTCTGTTACAACTCCATCCGGATCATAGATGTATCCATCAGGACCAGACAGGGTAACAGCCTTTGCACCCAGCTCAGCCAGCTTCTTAGCAGCGCCCCATGCAACGTTACCAAAACCTGCAAGAGCTACTGTCTTTCCAGCCAGTGTATCATTCTCATGTTTCATAACTGCTTCTACATAGTAAACAGCGCCGTAGCCTGTTGCCTCCGGACGAACCAGAGAACCACCGAAGCTCATTCCCTTACCGGTAATTGTACCGTTCTCGAAAGCGCCTCTGATCTTTCTGTACTGACCGTACATATAACCAATCTCACGAGCGCCAACACCAAGGTCACCAGCCGGGATATCAACGTCGGGACCAATGTGGCGATATAACTCTGTCATGAAGGACTGGCAGAATCTCATAACCTCTGCATCGCTCTTGCCGTTCGGATCAAAGTCAGAACCACCCTTTGCACCGCCCATCGGCAGAGTTGTAAGGCTGTTTTTGAATGTCTGCTCAAAGCCCAGGAACTTCATGATGGAAAGGTTTACAGAAGGAGCAAAACGTAAGCCGCCCTTGTACGGTCCAATAGCACCGTTGAACTGTACACGGTAGCCGCGGTTTACATGCACCTGACCTGCATCATCAACCCACGGTACACGGAACTCGATCGCTCTCTCCGGCTCAACCATTCTCTCAAGAAGAGCAACCTTCTCATACTCCGGATGAGCATCAACAACCGGACCTAAGGAAGAAAGAACCTCTTCTGCGGTCTGAAGGAACTCCGGCTCGTTTGCATTTTTCTCTTTGAGTTCAGCAAGAACTCTGTCAACATACTTGCTCATTGGAAAATACCTCCTGTTTGATATATGTGTTGATTCATTCACTCCGCCCTGCTGCAACTGTACTTTATGTATCGTAAAACTTGTACAATTTTCCCTCGCAACATTTTTGGTTTTTGTGAACTTTTTTGTTTCTGATTTGATTATAGATCATTTTACCTCTATAAGCAAATAAAATTACCATTATAGCTGTTATTCTTTTTTATTTATGCTTTATTTCACACCTGTTTTCCCCCGTATTTACAACATGCCGGACAGCCTGCATTCACAGCAGCTGTCCGGCACAGGGGGATATCAATACTCTCCTTCCGGACAGTTCGGGATATACCGCTTTTTAGCCAAGTATACCGATAAATCCAGTCAGGATAGACGCGTTTACAAAGTCAATAAACAAGCTTCCTACAAGCGGCACTACCATGTATGCCGTCGGGGACGGTCCAAACTGAGTGGTAATAGCCTGCATATTTGCCATAGCATTGGGAGTTGCACCCATACCAAAACCGCAGAAACCGCTGGTCATAACGGCTGCATCGTAGCTTCTGCCCAGTACGTTGAATACAACAAAGTTCGCATAGAAGAACATGAGAACAGTCTGTGCAAGCAGCATAACAACCATCGGAACAGCAAGCTCAGCGAGCTGCCAGAGTTTCATATCAATCATGGCAAGACCAAGGAATACAGACAGGGATGCACCGCCGAGTGTGCTGATCTCCTCCATCGGAATCTCCTTATTCTGCACATCCATCACATTACGGATAATTGCTCCCACCAGCATAGCACCGATGTAGAACGGGAACGTCATAAGTTTGCCCAGGAACAGAGATACAATGGTACCGGCACCGATTGCCACAATAAGGTAAAGAAGACCATCCAGGATCTTCGCAGAATCAATAGCGCCTGTCTCATCCTTCTCAACAACCTGAGTTGTATTTTCCAGCTTTGCCTCAGAACCAAGGTGGAATTTACGAATCTTGGAAGTCGCAATAGGTCCGCCGATTACACAGCCGGCAACAAGACCATATGTAGCAGAAGCAATCGCCACTACGCTGGCGCTGGGCACACCCAGGTCCTCAAGAAGCGGGCCGAAAGAACCTGCTGTTCCGTGACCTCCGATCATCGGGATGGAACCTGTGGCCAGACCCAGTCTCGGATCCAGATTAAACACAGATGCGAGTCCCGCGCCCAGAATATTCTGGAATACAACCATAACCGCTGCAAGGGCCAGGAAAATAACCGTCTGGATTCCGCCCTTTTTCAGCATCTTAAAGGATGCCGTATAACCAACGCTGCAGAAGAATGCAACCATGAAAACATTCTTCAGCGTCATGTCAGCTGCAATCTCCAGAATCCCCATTCCCCTCAGGATTGTGTGAATGATTGCATAGATAAAGCCGCCTACTACCGGAGCCGGAATACAATACCGACGCAAAACAGAAATTTTGTTTACCAGGACACGTCCCAGCAAAAGCACGATCGCCGCAACTGCGGTTGCCTGATACATATCAAGCTCAATTACTTTCATACAACTACCTCCATTTCCCTTTTTATTTACCTCTCACATCGGAAATAATCATAAGGCAGTCCCAACAAAATACTACAAAATAATTCAAGATCATATTAAAAAAATTATAACAGTTTTTTAACTTTGTTTATAACCCTTTTATAATTCCCGTTCAGCGGCCAGCATCAGGCTGTCAATAAATTTTTTTATGCTCACTTTTCCGCCATACCTTCTTTTTCCCCGTATAAAATCCATCTCCGACCGGATCTCTTCAAAGGGAAACAGGGTGCTGGAATACGCGGTAAACGTCTCATTCATAAAATCCTCTATACCCAGATGGGCCAGGTTTGACATGCCAACAGCTATTGCACGCCGTACACGCTGCTCCATATTTTTAGGAGAATCACTGAGAATCTCGCAGAGCTGTCCGATGCTGACCTGAGAAATCGGACGATTATTACTGTGAAGATACTGACAGATGCGCAGAATGTCATCGCCGCCCTTTTCCCCGGACATTCCCAGACGGTTCAGAATATAGAGCACTTTCTTTCCGTACCCGTCATCGGCTGTCTTCCCTTTCTGCATTTCTCCGATTTCTGCCATAAACATCCTCTTGATGTTTGTAAGCGTCATCTCATTTTTAATCTGATTCTCCACATTGCGGATTACCGATTTTACCTCTATGATATTAATGGGTTTGCTGATAAAAAAATCGATTCCGGCATCATAGGCTTTTCCTATCAGTTCTTTTGCCGACACCTGAGAGATCATAATGCATTTTGCACGCGCTCCGCGCTCCTTCAGTTCCTTGACCACCTGAATTCCGTCTTTCTCCGGCATCAGAAAATCCACAAGAACAACATCCGGATTTCTCGCAAGTATATCATCAATGTCCGCTCTACCTTCTGAAGATGTCCCGCACACTTCCCCCAGATCATTATCCTCAATAATATCCTGAAGTACACCGATTACTGACGCATCATCTTCCACAATATAAATATCCATCCTCAAAGTTCCTCCAATACACCTACCGGTATCTCAAAATGAAACCGCGTTCCCCTGCCAACCGTCGATGACACAGAAATACTGCCTTTAAATTGTTCCTCTACTGCATTTTTCACGCCGCAAAGACCGACGCCTCTGTAAATATTGCCTGTTTTTTCATCAAATTTTGTTGAATACCCCATTTTAAAAATATTGGGCAGATGTTTTTCCGTAATTCCCGGTCCATCATCAGACACATCAAAAATATATGTTCCCGCTTCACGCCTCTCTGATATGCGGATCGTGCCATTTCTGGACTTTGTCTCAATTGCCTCAATGGCATTGCTGACCAGATTTTTAAGTATGGCCATTAAAATATAATGCTCCTTTGTCATAAAGTTATCCCGGCAGTCAAAAAGGAGACGGATATCCAGTTTTTTATCTGCAAGAATCTGATACGTAGACTGCTCCAGAATATGTAATAGATCCTGAAAGCTCATCCTCTCCTCATCGTAGCCCTCATCAATTTCCTGTTCGATTCCCTGAATGATCCTGATGTAATCTTTCTTAATCTCATGCACATCCCGCGCAATTTCCAGGCCCATCTGCTGCATTTCCCTGGGAAGATCCAGCTTCAGGATTTCCTCATACAACCGGTATGCATTGCTCATAACGCGTTCAATTTCTTCTGTGTTTTTGTGCATCAGATAAATCTCATTTTTGAGCCCTGTTGTCATAAGAAATAATCTCTGATATCTGGTTTCATGCTCTTCTTTTTTCAGAAGACTTCTGTACTGGCTTTCCCCAATCAGAGCTACCGCCGCAAACAGAGTACGCACCATCGCAATCAGAAACAGCTTCTGCAGGGTATCCCCCTCCGGGAATGGCTGTCCCTGAAAATATTCCTGAAGTGTTACTTCAAAAACATTTGCTCCGAAATCACAGAAAAAAATGGCGATTATAATATGCTCCATCTGCGCAATATGTTTATTCCGAATCTGAACCTTAAAGATCAGCCCGTAAAACAGATAGAACAGGCTTCCCGGAAGAATCAGAAGAAATATATTTTCCAGCGGCACTCCCTGTAGGTAATAAACGCCAAACCGAAACAGAAACACGATCAAAGCCGTCACGGAACAGATAGTAAGCGTATGAATCTGACTGCCCACCGTCATAATCAGCACCGGCAAAAGAATAACGGATGTGGAAATCCGAAAATTATTTACAAATACATTCCAGTAAATCTGAGAAGTCAGAGCTATGATTATCCCGATTGCCAGTGTCCTTCTCCACTGTTTCATGCCTGTATTTTCTCCATTTTTCTCATCAATATCCAATGTATCTACCTTCCGTTTTCTTCATCTAGTATACTTCCTTTCCCGAATGCTGTAAAGTCCCCTGAATCCGGGCAGCAAATTCGTCAAGACGCTCCGAAATTCCGGGAAGCGCCATTGCAGCACCCGGATCATTTGCCGTCTCCATCATCGCAAAATGTCCCGGCAGATAAAAGGTTTTGTTCATATTAAGTGCTGCAATCAGCTGTTCCGCCACCAGATCACTCCCGGAATATCCGGACACCACAATGGCAAAAAGGGCTTTGTCATAAAATCGTGTAGTGCGGAACAGAGCCGTAAGACGGTTTATAAAAGCTGTCAGATTTGCAGACAGAGCATCGTTGTAATTGGGACACAGCATTACAATTCCATCAGCCTGTTTTACTGCAGGGTACACATCCTCCACCATAACTCCACCATAAAAACAGCTCCCCTGTTCTCCAAAGTGAAGGCACATTTTGTACGGACAGCCTGAACAGTCTGAGAGAGTTCCGTTCCGCAGTCCTATTTCTCTGATATCAAATCCCTCCAGACGCTCTTTAACCTGATCCCACAGAGCGAAGGTGTTGGATGTACGGTGGCTCGAGGCATGGAGCGCCAGAAGCCCCGGCTTCTTTTTTCTCTGAAACTCCTCTGTCAGAATCTGTTCTGTGAGAATCGCCGCACTCTGCCGGTAAGCTCCCATCAAATCCGTCCCCATGTTTCCGGCCACTATGGAAAAATTGGACAGAGTCCCTGTTCCCTCCACCAGCGGACGGCCCACAAAAGCACAGCCCGCCATATTGGCCGTAAAAACCAGTTCTCTGGCAGCTGATTTTGTATACAGATCACTCTTACTGTCAGCGATAACGCCTCCTATAAAGCCCTCCAGAATATTTCCGCTTTCTCTCAAAAACCTTATCAGGCGGATGATTTCCAGATTTATACCGCATTCCCCCAGAGAAAGGACAAACAGAATTCTTCCTTTTCCTTCGCTTTTTCTGTTTTTCAGATACGTCTTAAGTTCATCAGCCGAATAGAATATCCTGCTTTTTTTTCCTTTAAGCGCGTAGTCAAGTACATCCGAAAGACGTGCATTTTCCACTCCCGCCTGTTCTCTCTCCCGGGGCATAACTACTGTGAGTTCCCGGTTTCTATCCTGCCCTGTCTCTTCCAACATTACCGCTTCCTTCCCCTGATAGTGTTTCAATTTATTTAATAATTCAGACAATTTTTTTCAGATTATCCTGTGCAATCACAATTCGCTCATAAAGCGTATCCGGCAGAGGCAGAATCTCTGTTTCAAGGCCATATCTGGTGTAACGGTTCTTAACTCCCATAAAAATGCCTCCCAGGAACACAGAACCGCAGTGCCAACGGCCTTCCATCATCATGATCAGGGAAATAGCACCGGATGAATACGCAGGAGCAACGAACGGCTTAAATCCGATTGCCCTCATATGAAGATTTGCCGTCACGGTCAGTTCCGTAAGTTCTCTTGACAGCGCATCATTATAATTTTCAATGGAATCAGCAACCACCAGATCCTGACCGTGAGGACCAAAGGTACGTCCTTCCGTTAAAAACTGTCTGAATCTGTCATCCCGTTTGGCAAAATAGGCAGCTCTTGCATTCATTACCCCCAGTCCAAAGCCCTGAACCTGTTCAGGGCGAAGTCCCTTGTGATCCAGCACGCCGTTTTCATTTTTGTTGCTCTCCAGCCATGCCGTCTTGGCAAGCGGATCTACCGGATCAGAGACAACGGCAAAAATGCCTTTAAAATGCTCATTTCTGGCCTGCTTTGCATACTGTGCCACAATCTTTGAATTATTTTCAAACTGGTACATCCGCACATCTTTAACCTGGGATCCCACAGGAGGAATCCCTTTGGAAGCCACAAATACAAATACATCGCACTCAAACAGCTGTTCCGGCTTTACGATATCCACTTCAGGAAGAGCATCATAATCCCAGGGATATGCTATCTGATTCTCTTCAAACTCCCAGCGGGCTGTAACTTTGTCTGATATATCACAGATTCCGATGGAACTTATGCAATTTCCCCCCAGAAGATGAAGTCCGGTAAGAAGCGTGCTTCCCACATCTCCGATTGCCAGAACATTAACTCTGAGTTTTCTTTTTTCAGACTTCTCCTCCAGAATGTCCATGAATGCGGGATGGCGCATATTTACAGCTCTAAGCCTTCCTGCAGAAGCAGAAGCCTTTACCGCCTCATCTATTTCAAGCGGAAGTGCCTGTGCCTCAAGCCGGCTGCTGCTGAGCCAGGATACATCTTCTTTTTCCTGCAGAAGCAGAAGCGGATCGCTTACCAGAAAAGACGCGCGGCAAGAATCAGGATCTCTGTCAAACAGAAAGACAACAGGTTCCTTTCCATCTCCCGAAATCTCTGTTTTTTCGAAAGGAAGATCCCCTCTGAAAGAACAGCACAGCTGCTTGTTGATTTTATAATAGTACATAAAACATACCTCCTGAAAAAAAATTTAAAACCAGGCTTCTGATGTTTCCCCGCCCTGTTATTTTGTTCTGTAAAGCATCTGAAGATCATTTTCCAGATAAACAGATGCTGCCAGATTGGGATCATAGCTCACGCACTCGCCCCTGTCCGGACAAAGAGGAAGAATAACCGCCTCAGACAGCCGGCTCAGCGTCAGATTTCGGGCAAAAAGCGCCCGGTATTCCGCCTCCAGCGCCAGAAGGATATCTCTTGCGTTTCTTATACAGCAGGCTGAAAATTCAAATTTTGCCTCCTGCGTACATCCTTTAAGCCGCGGCGACGTATAAGGAAGTATCATATTAATGGACGGCGTAAGACCGGCCACTTTTACAGAATGTCTCCGAACAGTGTCGCCCCCGATAAACGGATACAGCGTCGATTCCACAAACCAGTACCGCAGATTAGGTATATAGTAGACACTGTCCACCGGCACTCCTTTTGTAGCCATCATATCACGCCCGTAACCTGATAACATTCCCACAATAATTTTTTTAATATCAACCTGTTCCGCCTCAAACATCGGCTCCAGCGTCTCAAAACGATCGCCATGGTGAAGCAGATCGTCCACAAGAATAACAGGACGGTTAAATGATTTTATAACCTTAATCTGACTGCGCAGAGGAGAATAATACGGGAATGCCTCTATTGTATCTTCCTTAAGTTCAGGATCAAATACCTTATCTGTGTGCAGCGTCTTTGTTACTGTATTGGGAATAACTCTGCCCCTCAGAATTTTACCAAAGGGAACACACATGGCTTTCCCGAGACGCCGCGGTGTAACCGGTTCTCTCGGCACACCGTTCAGAGTCGTGATCATATCAACCAGACGATGGTAAATAACACTTGCTGAAATAGACAGAACCAGCTGTCCGGGGCACAGTCCCGTTACTGCCTTCTGCAGATCTCTGTGCGCTTTATATATGGCCTTTAATACTCTCTGATTGCTGGAAAACGGCTCTTTCAGGGTTGTTTCAAGATTTTGAACCAGCACAAGCGGCGCGTGCATATCCACAAGATAAAGCGGCGATTCCTCTGTGGATTCGGAGGCCTTTACGAATCCCTGCCGCAGCACAGACGACAGCACAGTTTCCGGGCAATATCCATCTGACGGGAAAAACAGTGCATAGCTGCACCGATGTACAAAGGAACGGGCAATAACTTCTGTCAATACCAGCTGCTCTGCATCGTAAATCACAGGATCAGCTTCCGTATATATACCGCTGATCAGGAGAATTTCTCCATACGTGTGCTGACGGACCCGATCAGCCAGCTGTACCTGCCTGAGAACCGGAAGCAGATCCTCCGGAGCCAGATAACGGAACCGTGCTGCGCCGATAAGTCTGCTGCCGTCCACTGTATTTCTCAGGAGGAGCAGATTATCTCCCGAACGTTTTATAGATTCCAGAATGCCGGCCCGTTTTTCTTTATCTGTCAGCACAGACTGTGCAATCTCATTCAGAAGCTCGTCTGACGGTTCTTTCACTTCCTCATAGGAAATTGCTCTCGCCCGGATAACAGGTTTGTATTCCGGCTCCCGCAGATAAAGTCCATTATAATAAATATATTCCTGAACAGACGGATCTATCAGATTGGAAATATCGCGGTTCATATCGATATTTTCCCTGATTTTGGTAGAGCTTATGTCCTCCAGATGTTCCGGGAGCTCCAGCTCATAAACCTTCCCGGTAATTCTGTCCATCATTTCACGATTATATTTGTTGTCTGTCTTTTTATCTCCCACACGCCGGAAAGCAATATGGTTCATGGTATGAATTGAATTCTCGCAGGGTTCCGCCTGATAAGATGAAGCACATGCAATCACATCACTTCCCACTACCATATATATTTCCTTACCCGCAAATACCTCCTTAAGCCGTTTCAGATCAGACGGATTGGCAATATTAACAGGTATGTCATCCGGGAACAGATTTACATGAAATTCGTCTGCCACCGACATATTGACAATCTGCCGGCGAATCAGGTGAGGCTGTGCCTTCTTTGACCAGGAAAATTCATCAACCGCCAGATAGACCTCATATCCTCTGTCACGAATCTCACGGACGATCTCTTTATGGGACAGAGTAAACGGATCAAATGTACCCGGGAAGAACGCAATCATATTTCTCTCCTGAATTTCAAATTCTCCCGCTGTCATCCTGTAGAATGTTATAAAACGGCAGATATTGGAAAGCGCTGCTGCCCGGTAAAATTCTGTAAGCTCATCACCTCTGTTCTCATTAAATAAAAACAGAAGTTTTCTGAAGCAAAGCTGAAATATTTCTTTTTTCTGAACAGAACTGATGCGCACAGAACCAAATACGGTCTGTCCCAGAACAAGAAGCGCCTCCTGACGAACCGCCTCCCGGTAATTTGCAAGACCCGCCAGAAGAATTCCAAGAAGCTCACTGCGGCGGTTTTCCCTTACCTCCTCCTCTTCTTCAAATCTGTTCCAGTAGTCAGGATAGCATTCCAGAAGAATTCCCACCGTATCCAGAGCAACGGACACAATCCTCTCGTTGGGACTTGCCATCATTCCCTTGAGATAAACAATAATCTCACGCAGCTGCTCAGGCGGAAGCCAGAGAGCCACTTCTCCCAGATAGCCCGGAATATATTTGGAAAATTCATACTCTCCTACTTCCAGGCCCTTTAAAAGCTCAACCGCTATCTCATTTCTCTGATCCGGGCGCAGCAGACCGATAATGCGCAGAAGTGCCCGCCCCGCATCATGACGCACCATGACATGCTCGCTGACCTTTATAAGATTTGAAAAATGCGCTGCTATATGAAGAATATGATCATGTTTTCCCTGATCAATCTGATCGACCAGAAGCTTTATATTTGCTGCCTTAATTACCCATGGGGTTGACGTCTTCAGATTATCCAGAAAAATATCCGATACCACATCCCTGTCATAGAGAAGCTTCTTTTCTTCTTCCGTATCATAACCTATATTGCTGAGTACACGGTATTTGAGAAAAGTCATGGTAATACTGTCCTTTACATCCGCACTCCGGACACAGTCAGCAATTCGGCCGCAAAACGGAAGATCTGACCGGTATGCTGTCAGAAGCTTGAACGCCCGCCATGCCGCAATCCGCACTTCCTCCTCTTCACAGGCTGACTCTGCAAGCGCAAAATCAGCTATTTTGCCCAGCGCCTCACTGCTCAGCTTTTCAAAAGGCATAAAATGAACTGTGTCAAGAAGGACAAATGCAGCTCCCGGTTCCAGCTCATCAGCACGCTCATACCAGAGCATAAAAGCACCAAGAAAATCCTGCAGATCCGCCGCACCCGCATATTCCACCACAGAAGCAAGCACATTTTTCAGATGATAGCGAATTCTGCGCTTCTGCTGAACTGTCAGCTTATGATCAGGACGTATAATCATCTCCAGATACGTATTCCAGAGCTTCATAACTTTCTCTTCCGCTATATCAGGCATCCCTGCAGGCCGTTCTTTCCGGTAACCTGCATTAAACTGCGCGATCACATTTCCCAGAAGCCGGGCTGCCTGTGTCCGGATATCTCCCTCTCTGTGCATCAGAAGCTCATACAGAAAACTGAGCGTCTGTTCCTTCTGCTTGTCATTTGTGTAGGTAAAATACTCCCGGAAAATATTCAGATATGCCCTTACATTCTTCCAGCTTTTTTCACTGCGCGCCGCTTCCAGAAGGTTTCCAAACTGACGCTCCGCCGCCATGCGGTGCATAACCCTGATATTGTGTTCAATTCCCATGAAGACCAGAGATTCTACAGTCTGATCCGCATTTCTCAGAGAAATATCCGGAAGCACTTCCGGCTCTTCAGGATGTCCGTCCAGCCCCACATCCACACCCAGAGAACGCATATAATCTTCAAAATCGTGGAGCTTTGCATAGACAAATCGATAACGGTTAAGTTTGGCCTCATCAACATTGTCCAGTTTTGATAATATTACATTGAACGCCTCATCAAGAGTAGATATATAGGTAATTTCCCGGCCATCTTCCCCACGGCTCTGCTTAACCCGGAAGTCCGAATAAATCAGAACCAGAGACTCCACTGACAAATTCTCCGGTTCCAGATCCCATGTAGAATGGTTCGCCGCTATGTGACCGATATATTCCATATTATGATTATTGAACCACTGATTTGTATAATAATAATGGAGATAGGGCACTCTTTCATTGGGTTTGCAGCCGAATTTTCCCAGATCATGCCCGGCTGCCGCTCCCGATGTCAGGGTCAGATCAATAGATACTCCCGCCTCATAAAGCCCTCTCGCTACCGTCATGGCCACATGATGCACCCCTGCTATATGTTCAAGCGTCCTGAAAGGTGTAACCTCCGCATTCAGACGCATCATCTCATACACATACTCCCGCGCAAACGTCTTTCTGAATCGCCGGTACTCCACATAGCTCTCAAAATTCTTTGCTTCCTCATCGGAGAGGAAAGCGAAATCATAGAGGGAATTAAACAGAAGGATCTCCCGTTCTCTGTCAAAAATATATTGAAGAACTGCCAGATAGAACTCTGCTCCCGCCGTAAATCCTGTATATTCCCTGGAAAATTCCGCATCAGGATAAAGCAGATGACATACATACCGATAGGTAAATTTCATCCACCCCTCTTCAGGCTGATTTCCCAGAAGCGCCAGCGGCTCCTCACAGATTTCATATATAATCCGGCATGAAATTCTCTTTTTTATCGGCAGGATCCTTGCCAGCTGCTCTTCCCAGTGTTCTTTGTTCATAAGCATCAGAACACTTTTTTTGCTCAGTCCGGATCTCTCCAGAAATTCTCTCTCACAGAGACGTTCCGTCAGCTCAGCAATTGTCTGCCGTATTTCCTTTTTGCTCATCCCGCTCCCTCCCAATACTCAACCTTGTTCAACAGCTTTATTATACCATTTCTTAAGAATTCAGCCAACAAAAAACGTACTCCCGACAGGATACCGAAATGTACAGAAGGGTAAAAAAAGAGTACCGGACTCTTCAAGGCCAGTCAATTTTGTCAAAAGGCCAAAAGAGCACCAGTACTCAATACATTAACACATCTTTCTTCCCGCCTGCCGGCAATCAGTATATGCATTTTCCGGGCTGTTGGTAAATTCTACTTTTCAGAAATGGTACTCTTGCCAAGCAGCTCATAAATTTGCTTGATTTCCATGGGGCGATAATAATAAAATCCCTGAATCATATCACATCCTGATTCTTTTATGAGACAATCCTGTACCTCTGTCTCCACACCTTCCATACACACGTTCTTGCCAAACTGGTGGCATGCATAAACGATACTGGATATAAATTTTTTCTTATCGTCAGATTCTGTCATTTCGGCCAGCAGAAAACGATCCAGCTTTATAATACTGGAGGGATACTGCAAAAGCATCCTCAGCGACGAATACCCGCTTCCAAAGTCATCCAGCGCAATCCTGATTCCCATTTTCTGGCATGCCTCCAGAAAACTGATAAGTTTTTCCGGTTCCTCATCAAGGCAGCTTTCTGTCAGCTCGGCTACCAGATGGCTACCGTCAAAATGATACTTATCCAGAATCTGGCTCATATATTCTGTAAATTTCAAATCTGACAGCTGACGCAGGCTCACATTAAAAGTCAGATAAAAATCCGGGTTATGCACAATTATACGCATACAGGTACATACTGCCTGCTCAAATACCCATCTCCCCGCCAGATGAATCATATTTTCCTTTTCAAGTATGGGGATAAATACCGCCGGTGAAATATCTTTTCCCTCAAACCTCCACCGCATCAGTACTTCTCCTCCTATGACCCGTCCATTGGCGGCAGAAACTACCGGCTGCACCATGATACGGAAATGCTCCATCCCTGACAAAATATCATGATTCAGTGCAAGAGCCATGTTGGACATCTGTTTGATTTTCTGGATCCCCTTAAATGAATATTCAGCATAAGCCAGCTTTGGATCCTGTCTGGCAACCTTGATAAGAGAAACCATATTCTCCACCAGATCCTCAGGAGTTAATGCATCGCAGGGATATACCATTACTCCAAAGGAACAAGGCTGATGGATGGCGACTCCCACACGATGATAACAGTCTTCAATAATAGTCCGGATTTCACTTACCAGCTTATCCTGTGTTTCAGGTAATGTACTGAAATCTGCGATAGCTATGCACCGCATCCCCTCCAGGCGGTAAAATGACATTGTCCGGGAAAAACTCTTGGTCAGCTCATTCGCAATATTCTTCACAAGACGATCCGCATGAGGTCGGCCTTTGGTATTATTTATCTCAGATATGTTGTTAAAGCTGAAGCCTATAACAAGCACTTTCTCCTTTTTCTTCTGTACATCTGTCAGCCTGAGAAATGCCTGATGCTCCCGCGGGAAATTGGTAATGGGATCCACAACAAAATTTTCATCCTGATGCGTCACGCGCCCTGAAAAAAATAATGGTTTGCTTTTATCCTCACTCCATTTCAGCACACCATAACAGCGAATCCACATATCCCGGCCCTTCACATCTCTGACCTGATACTGGATGTCATGCACTGTCCGCTTTTTTTCCAAAATATCAGACATATCCTGCCAGTACAGCTCCCTAAATTCCGGTGTACTGATGTTCTGTGCCCAGCGTTTGAGAAGTCCCGGCACAATATTCCCCTGAAAGCCGAAATCATCCCGCATATTGTCAGATATATAGAAAAGATCCTTCTGCATATCTCCAAAATAGAAATAACTGGAGGAGTTATCCTGCGCTATGGACCGGAAGATGGCCTCTATATCATAATATGTCGTCATCAGGAAACGATAAAACGGCTCATTGTCACTTTTCATTGCCAGATCTGATAACTCAGTCCGTGTTCTCCGATCTACGCCCGGAACCATAAAATTTTCCGAATAATACTGGCGCTTGTCTTTGTACATTACCTCATCTGCCTGCGCAATCAGACTTTCCAGAACAAGCGGCTGACTGTCGGACCACACATACCCTACAGCAATATGATATTCTCCCTGCCGTATGGCCTCACAGAGCCTTGATACATTTTTATAGAACTCATCAGGATTACAGTTGGAACACAATACAACAAATTCATCGCCCCCCGTCCTGTAAATCATGTCTGTATTCAGCGTTTCACTGATCAGGTTATAGCAGTAACAGATCATTTTGTCTCCTGCCTCATGCCCCATCGTATCATTAATCTGTTTAAGCCCTGTGATATCACAGTATATCACACCAACAGAATTCATGGGCATTCCACAATAATATTCAGCAAGAGCATTTCGATTCAATGCACCTGTCAGCTGATCGTGATAGCTAAGCTCATTGAGTTTTCTGAGCAGATTTCTCCTTTTAAGCAAAGAAACCATCGAATATCCTATCACATTGATAAAAGAAGTGATCAGACTCTTCATCTGAATATTCGGATTGTCAACGCCAAAAAATCCCATGATTTCGCCGTCACTGCGAATCGCCCCCACAATCAGGCTGGAAATACCCTGAGGCTTTAAAAGTGCATATGTTGCCGGATGAGATTCCCGTATTTCCTCCAGGTTATCAATAATGACTGCCTTATTATCTTTAAATTCCTGTATCCACCATCCAATTGCATCCAGAGCTTCCCCCTGGAGCATTTCCTTTTGCGGAATGATACCTTCCGCACACCATTCATAGGTATTACTCATCCTGTCTTCATTCTGGATTTCAAATATGTACGTTCTTTCACATAAAAAAACCTCTCCTATATAGGCAAGCATTTCTGCGAGAGACTCTTCCGGATTTGAGGTGGATGAAATTCTCTGAAGGCATTCATTTATAATCGTCTCACTCCGTGCATAATAATAAGAAGTCCCGCTGACAATTTCTGAATCAATATCTATGGCAATCTCCATTCTGCACTTTCTGCCCTTTACATCCATAGTACTGTCTTTTACCAGAAATCTTTTATTGATTACAGGGTTTTTATGAGACCACGAAACAAATTTTTCCTCTTCCAGCTTTTGATTTGTACAAAACGGGCATGGCGTCTCCCTGCCCTGTAAAATTTTATAGCATTTTTCTCCGCGATACTCCTCGTCTGAATTATATCCCAATGTCTTCCTCAGATATGCATTCATGTAGAGCATCTCATACGTTTCAATATCCGAAACATACACCATTTCGTCCAATTTTTCAAAATATTCCCAGATTGACTTCATATATTATACTCCTTCTCGATCTTTTCTCACGCTCACACATATTAAATAAATTAAAACAAAATGGTGCAAACCGGCTCGACACACATCCAATAAAAACCAGTTTCAATATAAAATCCTGTAAAATACCATGCATTGAATTATAAAGAAACTTTCACCATAAATTCCAGGCTCATATTCTCAGTCTCTTTAAATTATATATCGGAGTATTTATTACAAAAGTTTAATAAAAGGGACCAAAATATACATTTTTTATCAAAAAAACCATTTTATTTTTGTAAATTTTGCATGCATTATTCACATGCAAAATCTCTGTCCGAATTCCAATTACAGATACTCCATTTTAAGTTTTATTTGAAAAACATTTGACAAAATTAAAAAAATCCGTCATAATTAATACCATAAATAATAATTATTATTAATATTAGATAAGGAGAGGCTGCTTATGAAAACTTTAAAATACAGCCGCCAGCGGGAATCCATAAAAACATGCCTGATGGGACGGAAAGATCATCCTACTGCAGATGCCCTTTATACAAGTATCAGAGAACAATTTCCAAATATCAGTCTCGGCACCGTATACAGAAACCTCAATCTTCTTGTAGAACTGGGGGAAATCCGAAAATTTTCCTGTGGAGACGGAACCGATCACTTTGATTACGATACCTCCCCCCATTATCATTTTGTCTGCCGCCACTGCGGCAAAATTACAGACGTTCCGATGAATGCTGCCGCTGATTTGGAGGATGATGCATCACACTTCATAGAGGGGAATATAGAAAGCCATACCGTTTTTTTCTATGGATGCTGCGGCGACTGCCTGAAAAATCAGACACTTTATTAAAATATCGAGTTCATGCAATCCCCTGACCAATTATTTTTAATATTTTTTCAAACAGGGTTGACAATGGACAGGAAGTATGCTATTTTAATATCAGTAATCATTATTGTTTTTGATTGCACTTCAAAACACCAACTATTATTTTATAAATAAAAAGGAGAGATTTGAGATGAAAAAATTTGTTTGTACAGTATGTGGTTACGTATATGAGGGCGAGGCTGCTCCGGAGAAATGTCCGGTTTGTAGTGCTCCCGCTTCCAAATTCCAGGAGCAGGCTGCAGACATGGCCTGGGCTGCTGAGCATGTTGTAGGTGTTGCTCAGGGTGCCAGCGAAGATATTATGGCAGATCTGAGAGCTAACTACGAAGGCGAGTGCAAAGAGGTAGGTATGTATCTTGCAATGGCAAGAGTAGCACACAGAGAAGGCTATCCGGAGATCGGTCTGTACTGGGAGAAAGCTGCTTATGAAGAAGCAGAGCACGCTGCTAAATTTGCTGAGCTTCTTGGCGAAGTTCTTACTAACAGCACCAAGAAAAATCTTGAGATGCGCGTAGAAGCAGAGAACGGAGCAACAGCAGGCAAGTTTGACCTTGCAAAACGTGCAAAAGCTGCCAACCTTGACGCAATCCATGATACCGTACATGAAATGGCTCGCGATGAGGCAAGACACGGCAAGGCATTCAAGGGTCTTCTTGAGAGATATTTTGGCTAATCAGACAGTAAGTGTCTTAGATTCTATAAAGAACAGGGGCAAGGCGAAAATTTCGTTTTGCCCTTATTTATTTAATAAAACGGTAATCCAAAAGAAATCCAGACTGTCACATCTGCATCCGGCACAGTAAAAGACTCTTGGCTGTCCGTCCTGCGGCCATCCTCCTGACTTCTTCACAGCAGAATTAACTTTTTATTTTTCCAGGAACATATTAATATCCTCCAGAAAAAGTTCTGCTCTCTCTGGAGAAATCCGTGAAAAAGGAATTATGGGTGCAGGATTTATATCATAGGGGGCGATTTCTTTTTCAAACCACATCACATCGTGCCATTTTCCGGCCTTATAACCTGCATTATGATAGGTTCCCAGCCTGGTAAATCCCATCCCCAGATGAAGAGCCTCACTCTTTTTATTTGGAGATGTTACTCCTCCGTAAACAGTACGTACTCCCTGATATTTCAAAATCGCAATCAAAGACTTATAGAGATGCTTTCCCAGTCCCCGTGATGTCATTTCCCCATCCAGATAAATTGAGAGCTCTGCGTTCCACTGGTATGCTGCTCTCTGCATATGCCTGTGCGCATACGCATATCCGACTGTCCGCCCGGAATCATCCACACACACTAACCAGGGATATCCGGCTGCAACATCGCGAATCCTTTCCGCAAATTCCTCTTCTGTCGGCAGTACAAGCTCAAATGTAATGGGTGTTTCAATATATTGTCTGTAAACAGACAGCAGGGCGGACGCATCCGCCGGCTCTGCAAAACGAATTTTCCATCCATTGCTTTGTTTTATCATTATTACTCTCTCCCGGTAAAAGCTTTTTATTAATCTTATTACAAATGGGACTGTCGCACTAAATAATTAGTGCGGCAGCACTTTTTTTGCAGAGAATAAGAGCCAGGTCTGTGCAAGGC
>CALWSF010000053.1 GCA_944384125.1 uncultured Lachnospiraceae bacterium
GAAGATGGACATAGTTTTACATGGGCTCAGATAGCGGTGTATTTGAGAAACCGGAAACGGTCTATCAGATAGGAATTGTAAAAATGGAGGAATAAAATGAGACTGACAGAAAGAAAATCAGGAGAGTGGAAATTAAAAGGACTGGAGTGGGAATCTTTTCGGGAAGGCGAGATTATTACCAAAGAAATGAGAGAAAAGATTTACGGTGCCCTTTGTAAATTAAAATGCTACGAAGATACGGAACTTAGCCCGGAGGACGTTGAGCGCCTGAATGATTTTGAAAAAACACAGTTAGCATTGCTTCTTGAAAAATTGTCAGAGGAACGGAAAAAGAATGAATGGACACCGGCAGAAATTCCGCCGGAAAAGGAAGGATATATCCTGTTATCGTTTGAGAACTTTTCGATTCCGTTAGTTGGTAGATATGAGGAAGATGAAAATGGCGGAACATATTATATAGGGGGCGAAGTAGCGACTTGTTTGAGTCAGGATCTGTATGTCAATGCCTGGATGATTCTTCCGGATTCGTACAAAGGAAAGATAGAAGGAAAATAAGGATGGAAAAACAGAAAAATATCAGAAGCTGTGAAAATTGTTTGTTTGAATACTATTGTGACTGGAAACCAGCAGAAGGTAATTTGAGTTGTCCTGAGTGGGAGCAGGAAGATCTGGAAACGCATCAGGAGAAAGAAAAATTAAAATATACAGAATAAAAAAGTTACCAGCCGGAGCGTGTTCCCGGGATATGCAATGTGAGACCGGACACCTCCGATACAGCCAAAGCTGCACTCCTCCCGGAACTGGTAACAAAATTATTGTAGCACTGAGAGGAGACGCTTTCAAGACATATGAAGGAGGAAAGACAGTGAGTACATTGCAATATCCTGGAGGAAAAAAGAGAATTGCCAAATGGATTATCTCTTTTATGCCACCTCATCACAGTTACATAGAGCCGTTTTTTGGTACTGGTGGGGTATTCTTTGCAAAACAACCATCAGACATTGAAACAATTAATGATATAGATGGGGAAGTAATTAATTTTTTTGAAGTATTGAGAGAAGCAGAGACTCGGAGAAAACTAATTGAGTGGATTGCATATACGCCATATTCAAGGCAAATTTTTAATGATGCATATGAGTGTAGGGCAACTGGTCCCATAGAACAGGCAGGATATTTTGCTGTGAAAATTATGCAAACTCATGGTTTTAGAACAACATCGGATCATGGAGGATGGAAGAAAGATATACATGGAAGAGAAAAAGCATATGGAGTAAGGCATTGGAATGAACTGCCAGACACTTTGATGGAGATGGCTGTTAGATTAAAAATGGTTCAAATAGAACATCGGCCGGCATTGGAAGTAATCAGGGCTTTCAATCATCCTGATGTTCTGATATATGCGGATCCGCCCTATGTTTTATCAACCAGATGCCGGCCGATGTATAGATATGAGATGACGGATCAGGATCACAGAGAGCTTTTGTATGAGTTGTGTAAGAGTAAAGCAAAAATTATGTTGTCAGGTTATGATTGTCCTCTGTATGCAGAATATTTATCAAGCTGGAGAAAAGAAAGAATTTTAACTAGGGCGCAAAACAATTCACAAAGGGAGGAAATATTGTGGATGAATTTTGAACAGGAGCAGATTCAAATGAAGTTATAGGGAGGTAGTGCCATTGGACAAAGATGTGCTGATACAGTATTGCGAGATAAGGGAAGAAATAAAAGATATCCGTAGAAGGATCGGGGAGTTGGATAAATTTTTATCTCATCCTCCGATTGTCTCAGATACGGTAAAGGGGAGCAGGCGTGATGGCACAATAGGACCGATTAAAATTACTGGGATTCCAGATCCGCTTTATCATCGTAAGGAATGGCAGCGAGATATATACCGGAAAATTTTGCAGGATAAAGAAGCAGAGCTTTTGGCTCTTGCCTGCGAGACTGAAAAGTATATAGAGAGTATTCCTAAGGCAGAATTGCGAATTATGTTTCGGTTGTATTATTTAGATGGATTAACTTGGGTGCAAGTAGCACACCGAATGAACAGCATGTTTCCGCATCGGAGAATAAAGTATACGGAGGATAATTGTTGGAGAAAAAATCAAAGATATTTTGAAAATGTCGGTTCATGTCGGGATGAAACGTGTTAGTATGGTATTATGCAAAAGGTTTAGTTAGCCAATTGCGCCTCCTGTTTATATATTTTGAACTAGCCGTCAGGTATTTGGTACTTGGCGGCTGAGTTTGTTCAGACTGCAATTAAAACTACTAAACTATAGGTAACAACAACTATAAAAAATATTATTGGACAAATGGAAAAAAATTAAAAATACCTGAAAAAATCAAATCAAATGTGAGATAGCCTTGGCTATCTCTTTCTTTTTGTTGTAAGGAGAAGCAGGATGTTTGATTATAGTTCGCAAAAATGGAAAAAGAAAAGATTACATATATTAATGTTAGATGGGTATAAGGATAGGCTTATGGCAAGATATGGTAGGACTGTACCGGCAACAATTGTTCATCATATATATCCAGCAGAAGAGTACCCTGAATATGCTATGTGTGATTGGAATTTAATCAGTGTGAGCATGGCAACCCATAATCAACTGGAAAATCGAACAACAGGACAGCTTACGAAGATGGGAAAGGAACTTATGGAACGGACTGTTCCTGGTGTAGATTGGAGGAAAAAATAAAATGACAGATATAATTGGTCAGCTTTTAAAAGTGAAAGAAAAAATAATTATTGGCAATGCCACAGAGAGTGATGCCGATACGATTAATGATGTAATTAAAAATCTGAAGGAAATGGAAAAATCTTGGAAGAATCCAATAAACAGAAAAATAATTCCGGCTCAGGAAGAAATGATTCCGATTGATTCAGAGGAAGAAAAGACGGAAATTGGAAGCAATATAATTTATGCGAATTCAGTAGAGATTTATTACAATTTTAGTAAAGATTCGGCATATCCCCCCACTCTGGAGGATTGCGACGTCGCAAAGTTCTAATGGCTAGGGTAAGCTTTTCCAACTCTACCAAAAATATGACAAAAGGGGTGCAGGTTCATGACGAAGAAAAAATGGAAAGATTTGATTCTGGAGCAGCTGTCTGGACTTGGCATTCATGATGTGGCATATGACAGTGTTATTGAATCTTTAGCTGCTATATTGGAACAAAGAGACAAGACATTTCGGGAGTTTAAGCAGAGCGGTGGAGAATCTGTGATTAGATATACCAATAAGGGTGGAGCCACGAATGCTACAAAGAATCCACTGCTTGTCATGTGGGATGAACAGAACAAGACCGCATTGGCGTACTGGCGGGAGCTTGGTCTTACTCCCTCAGCTTATAAAAAAATAACCGGAGAGGGAGCAAAAAAAGAAAGTAACCGGAAAGGATTGGCTGCAGCACTTGCAGAGATTGAAGGGTAAGAACTGGCCGGCCGTCCTGCAGTACGCCGAAAGTATCCGGGACGGGGAAAAAATTGCATGTGAAGAATTAAAAATGGCGGTTGACCGATTTTTTCGAGATTTGGAAAATCCGGATTACTGGATGGACACGAAGGCTCCTGAGTTTTGCATCCAAATTATTGAAAAAACCATATGCCATCAGCAAGGGGAACGTCTGGATGGCACTCCATTGAGAGGTCAGCCATTTCTGCTGGAACCGTATCACAAATTTATTATATATAATCTGGTTGGGTTTAAATTAAAGGGCACGGACATTGTAAGATTCCATGAGGCCCTTATTTTTATACCGCGAAAAAATATCAAAACGAGTTTTGCTGCGTCTTTAGCCTGGGCTTTATCTTTGTTATATCGAAAATCCGGAGCGAAAACCTATATCGCATCTGCGGCCATGATGCAGTCTCTTGAGTCTTTTAATTTTTTGAAGTACAACATCAACCTGATGGGAGAAAATGCGAAAAATGGCGGAAATGTAAAAATTATTGATAACAACAATGAGCATAGTCTTGAGGCAGTGCTGCCGGATGGATCATTTTTCGTTCGAGCATTGGCTGCTAATCCAGATGCGCAGGATTCCCTAAACTGTAATATTGCTATTGCGGATGAAATCCACGCTTTCAAAATACCAAAACAATATAATCTGTTTAAGGAAGCCATGAAAGCATATACCAATAAACTAATAATCGGTATATCGACTGCGGGAGATAATGAACAGCTTTTTCTTGGTCAGCGTCTTCGCTATTGCCGTAAGGTTTTAAATGGCACTGTAAAGGATGAACAGTATTTTATCTTTATGTGCTGTGCTCCGGAAGGAGTGAAAGATGGGAGTGTGGATTATACTGATCCGAAAATTCTGGAAATGGCAAATCCGGCATATGGAGTTTCCATTCGGCCGGAGGAAATTTTGAATGATGCGCTTCAAGCGCAGAACGATCCGCAACAGAGAAAAGATTTTTTTGCAAAATCTCTTAATGTTTATAGCAATGCTTTAAAAGCATACTTTAATATTGATGAATTCCGGGCAAGTGATAGGAAATATAATTGGACATTGGAAGAACTATCCAAGCTGCCGATTCAGTGGTATGGAGGCGCGGATTTGTCAAAGCTTCATGATCTTACAGCAGCGGTGTTGTTTGGACATTATCAGGGGATTGATATTGTGATTTCGCATGGTTTTTTCCCAATTGTTGTGGCACACCTGAAAGCAGATCATGATAATATCCCACTTTTTGGATGGGCAGAAAATGGATGGCTTACACTTTGCAATTCGCCAACTGTAAATCATGCAGACATCATCAACTGGTTTGTTGATATGCGAAAGAAAGGATTTCGAATTAAACAGATTGGGCATGATCGGAAGTTCTGCCGAGAATATTTTGTCGGTATGAAGCAAGCCCATTTTCCGATTGTGGATCAGCCACAGTATTTTTATAAAAAATCGGAAGGGTTCCGCTATCTGGAAAAATCTTCAAAAAATGGAACCTTGTACTATTTGCATTCGGAAGCGTATGAATATTGTGTAGAGAATGTTTCAGCTATAGAAAAGACAGATGATATGATTCAATACGAAAAAGTACAGCCGGAGCATCGAATTGATTTATTCGATGCTTCGGTTTTTGCATGTGTGAGATATCTTGAAAATATGGAACGAAATGAAAGAGGAAAGGCATGGTGGGGAAATGGCCAAGAAAAAGAGAGCACGGGCGGAACCGATACATAAACGGGAAAAAGGAAACATAGTTAGTTGGCTGTGCAGTTCGGATGCATATGACATATTGACATGTAATGGCTACACAAGTCTTTCAAAGAATCCGGAGATTCTGGCGGGTGTAGATAAAATTGCTAATCTAATCGGATCCATGACCATTCATTTGATGGAAAACAAAGATAATGGAGATATCAGGATCAAAAATGAATTGAGCCGCAAAATTGATATCTGTCCGAATAAAAACATGACACGTTCCGGATTTATTCAGTGGATTGTCAGGACAATGTTTCTGGAAGGGAATGGAAATGCTGTCGTTATTCCGACAACTAATAATGGGCTTTTAGAAGATCTGCTTCCTGTTCCGCCGGGGAATGTAACTCTGATTCCGGAATCCACCTGGAATTATCACGCCCAAATTTTTGGTTCAACCTATGCACCAGATGAGATTTTACATTTTACATTAAATCCGGATCCCTCTTATCCGTGGCGGGGAACCGGATATAAAGCGGTCCTTTCAGAAGTGGCCGGAAACTTAAAACAGGCATCCACAACGGAAAGAGCATTCATGAGATCAAAATGGAAACCATCTCTGATTGTAAAAGTAGATGGAATGATAGATGAGTTTGCAAGCCCGGAAGGCCGAAAACGATTGCTGGATGATTATATAACAACGGGAGAGGCGGGAGAGCCATGGATGATCCCGGCAGAACAGTTTTCGGTAGAGCAGGTTAAACCTCTGTCACTATCCGATCTTGCTTTATCCGATATGGTGCAGCTGGATAAGAAAACGGTAGCATCTATCTTGCAGGTCCCCTCTTTTTTACTAGGAGTAGGGGGATTCAACCGAGAGGAATGGAATAACTTTATCAATTGCAGAATCATGGCAATTGCACAGGTTATTCAACAGGAGCTGACAAGGAAAATTTTAATTTCTCCGAATTGGTATTTTAGGCTTAATCCCAGAAGTCTATACAACTATGACTTAAAAGATATGGCAGCAATTGCAGATGATCAATATGTCCGCGGAATTATGTCCGGCAATGAGGTAAGAGACTGGATTAGTTTACCGCCCAGAGAAGGACTGGATGATCTTATTATTCTGGAAAATTATATTCCGCGAGGGATGATTGGAGATCAGAAAAAGCTGAATCCGAAAGGAGGGGAGTAGGATGGAACAGCGCGTTTTAAAAATGAAAGATGCAAAGACACGGGAAATGGATGGGAAGAAATATCTGGAAGGTTACTTTGCGGTATTTGGGGAGCCCTATAAGGTTTGGGATGGATGGATTGAAACAATTGAACGTGGTTCATTCGTGAGAGTGCTTTCGACCGGAGAGGATGTAAAAGTGCTCTGGAATCATGATAGCAATATTGTTCTTGGATCTACGGCAGCAGGAACGGCAAGTCTTAAAGAAGATGATACAGGGCTTTTTGGAATCGTAGAGATTAATCAGAATGATCAGGATGCGGTTAATGCATATTATCGTGTACAGCGCGGCGATGTAGATGGCTGTAGCTTTGGATTCGATATTGCAAGACAGGAAGACTGGTGGGATGAAGAGGGAATATATCATACCAAAATCATGGAAGTAGATCCACTGTATGAAGTCTCTCCATGTACATTTCCGGCGTATGCATCCACAAGTATTTCAGCCAGAAGCCGGGAGCAGCTTAAAGAAGCTAAAAACAAATTTGATGCAGTCAGAGAAAAAAAGAGAAATGATTGGCGCAGTGCAATGAAGAGACGCCTGAAAGGAGAGTAAAAAATGGCATTAAAAGCACTCATGTTAAAAAGAAGTATTGATAACAAGAAACAGCAGCTTGAGGAACTTCGGGGAAAAGATGCAGATTTTGAAAAAAGGGAGGCAGAGCTGGAACAGTCGATAGAAGAAGCAGCTACAGAAGACGAGGAAAAATTGGTTTCTGAGGAAGTGGAGAAATTTGAGACTGAGAAAGAAGAATATGAAAAGTCAAAGGTTCGACTGCAGGAAGAGATTGATGATCTCGAAAAAGAATTAAAAGAAACAGAAGAAAAAGTAGACAGAAGCAAAGAAAATGAAAAAAAGAGAAAGGATGAGAGGAAAATGATTGTGAGACAGAAATTTTTTGGAATGGATGCCCAGGAAAGAACGGCATTTTTTGAAAATGAAAACGTCAGAAGTTTCCTTTCAAATGTAAGAGAAACCGGCAAAAATGCATCTATTCAGAAACGGACAGTTGCAGGAGCTGAACTGACCATTCCGACCGAAGTATTAGATCTGATTCGTCAGAACATTGGAACTTATTCAAAGTTAATCAATTATGTTCGTCTCAGAACGGTATCTGGAAAGGCCAGACAGAACGTAATGGGTACAATTCCGGAAGCTGTATGGACGGAAATGTGTGCGAAGCTGAACGAGATAGATTTTGGCTTTACGCAGACAGAAGTTGATGGATATAAAGTAGGCGGTGTAATTTATATCTGCGAGGCAACCTTAAATGATTCAGACTATAATCTGGCTGTCGAAATCATTGATGGACTGGGTGCTGCTATTGCAATCGCGATTGATAAGTCTATCCTTTACGGGGTTGGGACTAAGATGCCTCTTGGTATCGCTTCTCGTATCGGCCAGACTCAGGAGCCGTCTGATTATCCGGCTGCAGCAAGACCGTGGGCCGACTTACATGAGACAAACGCAATAACAGTATCGAGCGATAAGCATGGACTTGATTTTTACAAAGAGCTTGCACTTGCTGCCGGAAAAGCAAAAGGAAAATATGCCCGTGGCACTAAGTTCTGGGCAATGAATGAAGCGACTCATACGACTCTGATGGTGGAGGCCATGAATTTTAATTCGGCCGGAGCCATTGTTTCCATCCAGAACGGAACGATGCCGGTTATTGGCGGAGATATTGTTATTCTGTCAGATGACATCATTGCGGACAACAATATTGTTGGCGGATATGGAGAACTTTATTTGCTGGCCGAGAGAGATGGATCTACATTTGCCCGTTCGGATGAATATCGCTTTGCCGAAGATCAGGTGGCGTTTAAGGGAACAGCGAGATATGATGGCGAGCCTGTCATTGCAGAGGGCTTTGTCCTGATTGGTATCGGAGCTGCACCGGCAACATCTGCGACATTTGCAGGGGACACGGCAAATGATGCAACTCTGGCTGAGCTGACAATTGGCACGGAAACACTGTCCCCGACGTTCGAATCTGGGAAGTATTCTTACACAGTGACGGCATCGGGAACGGATGGTGCTGTGGATGCGGTTGCAAGCCAGAGCTCTGCAAATGTAGCACTGACATACGATGGGAAGAAGATTAACAACGGTTCAAAGATTACCTTTAGTGGGACGAAGGAACTTGTGATCACGGTAACGAATGGTCTTGCAAAGATTGCTTATACGGTATCTATCACAAAATAAGGAGTGAGCAGAATTGACAGAGGCGGAAAAACTGATGATTCTGAAGAAGGATTTGCAGATGATAACAACTGCAAATGATGAATATCTATCCAAACTTCTCGAACAGTCTGCCTCCGCCATCCGGACGGAGGGGATTAGGCTGATTGAGAATGATGTGGAATGTGATATGGCAGTGATCCAGTATGCTGCTTACCTGTTTCGAAAACGGGCATCTGCGGATACGGCAATGCCGAGATTTCTTAGGTGGCAGTTGAATAACATTCTATTCAAGCAAAAGGGAGCGGGAATATGACATTTGATGATGGAATCCTGGCAGTATATCGCGGAGAAAATTCCGCGCTTCCTGGGAAAATGCCGGTCATGAGTCTAATAGAAAAGGCCCGATACTACTACGGATATGACCGGATAGGGATAACCAGATACTATCAGGCACTTCAGGCAAATCAGCAGATTGAAGCCATTGTCAATGTCCCCGGATGGAATGATATAAAGGTTACGGATGTAATTATTTTACAGGAACAGCCTAAAATTCTGTATCAGGTTGACATGGTGCAGCCGGATATGGATGAAGGATTAAAGTTTCAGAAATTGACATTGGGGAAGGTGGAACAGGAATATGAAGTGCCTGGATGATGTTAAGAATTCACTTTTAACTGTAATGGAGCAGGTTTATCACTACCATGCTCCGGATGTAAATTATCCCTATATAGTCTGGGCGGAGGATGGCGGTGGAGAACAGGTCAATGCAGATAACCGAGTACAGATACAGGTCATTCAGGGCAGCATTGACTACTACACAAAAACGGAAGAAGATCCGAATATAGAGAGAATACCGGCGGCGCTAAATACTGCCGGTATTTCTTTTTCTCTTAATTCTGTCCAATATGAGGATGAGACAAAGGCAATTCATTTTGAATGGATATTCGAGGTGTCTTAATGGCGACAATACGATTTAAAGGATTTGACGAATATGAAATGCGTTTATCAAATCTGGAAAAAAACAGTGAGGGACTGATCGGAAAGGCGATTTATGTCGGGGCTAAGGTTGTAGCGGATAGCGTAAAAAATAAAATACAAAGCCTTCCAGCGGTCCCGGAATCGTCCAACATACAGGCATATAGCTCTGGAGAAAAATCCCATCTGTCTGTCAAACAGAAAAAAGGATTAATTGATTCGTTTGGAATAACGCCGATGCAGGTGGACTCGAAGGGATTTTACAATGTCAAGATAGGTTTTGACGGATACAATGAAATAAAAACCAAAAAGTATCCAAAAGGACAGCCCAACCAGATGATTGCACGGACGCTGGAAAGCGGTTCCAGCTATATGGATAAAATACCGTTTATGCGGCAGGCAATCAATGCCAGCCGGGCAAAAGCGGTTGAAGAAATGAAACAGGCTGTCGATGAAGAACTGAAAGAAATCATGGAATAAGAAGGGAGAATTTCAGATGGCAATTAAAGGATTAAGCATCCCGGTGTTTGGAAAATATAATGAAATGCCGGATGGAAGTGTAGCGTATTCGAGAGGAATCATTAATCCGCGTGCGGTCAGTTATACGATAGCTCCGGAAAGTGCTGATTCCAATCCGCTGTATGGCGATAACCAGATCATTGAAAATGATAAGCAGCTGTTTGCAGGAGCAGCGTTAACACTGGAAACCGATGATCTGACTCAGGAAACCAGTAAGTTTATTCTGGGAATTAAGGAAATACAGAGAACTTACGGGGATAATAAGACGGTCACATCTCTGGTGTATGATGATGAGCAGAACAATCCGACATTGGGATTTGGAATCATCGAAGAACATCAGAATGATGATGTGACAACATATAAGGCAGTGATGCTTAAAAAAATATTATTCAGTCTTCCGGAGGATACGGCAACCACCCGTGGACAGTCAGTGGAATGGCAGACGAAAAGCATCGAGGGAAATGTGCAGCGCAGCTCAGAGGTATCTGAGAACGGAACGCATCCATGGAAGGAATCCGCTGATTTTGCAAAAGAGTCAGAAGCAATTGAATTTTTGAAAGAGATGTTGGGAGTTAATAAACCGGATCCGATTATTGTAACCAGTGTGGCCGGAATAAGTACGGGAGAGACAAAAATATCAGTGTCTCCGGAAAAATCAGGCACAAATACATATAAGTATCAGACGGCGGAAAAGGTTACGATTCCGGATTATAACGCTGATTGTACGTCTATGACGGATTGGGACGGCACGGAGGAGATAACAGCGACGAACGGAAATGAGATTGTAGTGGTTGAATGCACAGCGGAAGGAAAGGCTGTAAAATCCGGAAAAACAACTGTGATCGCAAACGGAGGCTGATATGGACAGAACGATATATATTAACATTGCCGGGAAAAACTATCCAATGAGATTCAGTTTGGCAGCACTCCGGGAAATCAATCAGAAATACGGGAATCTGCAAAAAATGACGGAATCCATTGATCAGGATAACACGATGAATACCTTAAACGCTTTGACAGGAATGCTGGAGCTTTTGATTCGTCAGGGATGTGCCTACAAAAATCTTTTTGAGAAAGATATTCCTGCGCCGGAAGGCGCTGCGACAGAAAATGGAACCTGGATTCCGATTTCCGCAGAAAATCTGGAAGTAGCCATTGAACTGAACGATATAGCGACAGTAAAAGAAAAAATTTTTGAGTGTATCCGTGTTGGGCAGAAACAAACCATCGAATCAGAACCGGCTGATAAAAAATCAAAAAACGCAAAGGCCACGTAGGAGGGAATCCTCTTACGTGGTTTTTTCTATGGAAAGGGATTCTGGGAATTTCACTGGATGAGTATCTTGTGCTTACGGCTGGAGAACTTCTGGATCTGATTAATTGCTATCAGATATCGCAGGGAATTTCGAGGGAAAAGAAGCCGGAAGATAACTATATACCAGATTGGGAGTGATAGAGTGGCATACGACGTAGGGGCGCGAATTGGAATTGACGGAGAAAAAGAGTTCCGGACAACGATAAAAGCGATTGAGTCGCAGATGAAGTCATTTGGAACGGAACTGAAAGCGGTAACAGCAGAATTTGCCGCAAATGAGAAAAGTGAAGATGCTCTCACAAAAAAGAATGAGGTTCTTCAGAAAAGTGTTGGGGCGGCAGAACAGAAGCTGCAGGTGCTGGGAAGCCAGCTGGAACGTGGAAAGTCAAAACTGGATGAACTGGGAAAAGCGCTGGAGGATGCGACGCGTGAATTTGGAGAAAATTCTTCTGAAGCGGGGAAAGCGCAGAATGCCTATAACAGACAGGTTTCAGAGCTTAATAATTTACAGTCCAAAATCAATACGACAACTGCCACTCTTAATGATTTTAGAAACCAGATTTGCGATAATAATACAGCTTTAGATGACCTGAAAAACGGAACGAATGAGGCTGCGGATGCAATGGATGACGCCGGTCAGAGCGCATCGAATTTTGGGGATTTTTTAAAAGCTGCGTTGCTGTCAGACGTAATTATAGGAGCAGTGGAAACCATACGGGACGCCGTACTGGAATTAGGTCAGGCCCTCATGGAATACTCAACGGAAAGTGAAAATGCCACAAAGAAGGCTACTGCATATTTTGGGGAAACCGGAGCGGAAGCGGAGAAAACAGCCGCTCTGATTAAAGATGTCTATACGTCCGGTGTGGGAGACGGCCTGGACAGTGTATCGAACGCTGTCATTGAGGTTAAGAAAAACCTTCAGGATTTGTCAGAAACAGATCTTAAAAATATCACACAGCAGGCTATCACATTGGATGAACTGTATGGCATCGATATGAGCGAAACCCTGCGTGGTGTAAATTCTCTGATGAATCAGTTTAGAATCGACGCTCAAACAGCAATGGATTACATCGTAACGGGGACTCAGAATGGTCTGGACAAAACAAATGAGCTTGGAGACAATATAGCAGAATATGCGGGGAAATTTGCCCAAGCGGGATATTCAGCAGAAGAATACTTCCAACTCTTAAACAATGGCCTGGATGGTGGTGCGTATAATCTTGATAAAGTAAACGATGCCATTAACGAGGTTACAACCCGTTTAGCAGATGATACGATTGGAGATGCAATCTCTATTTATTCAAAAGAAACGCAGTCCTTATTCCAGGAATGGAAGAAGGGAGGAGCTACCCAGAAACAGGTTATTGATTCCATTGTGGCGGATATTCGGTCGTGCAGTAATCAGCAGGAAGCTCTCAATATGGCAGCTCAGGCTTTTGGAACCATGGCTGAAGATGGAAATCTGAAATTCATTGAATCTTTAACCAGTGTCGGAACTGCTTATGACGATGTGTCCGGAAAAGCGCAACAGTTTTTTGACAGTACAACAACTAATCAGCAAAACGCAGAAGCTTCCATACGGCAAATGCAGGAAGCCTTAAAGCCGATTGGAGATATCCTGAATATGGTGGTTGCTGAAACGCTGCCGCTTTTAGCAGAAGGAATAACAAACCTCGCTTCACAGATCGACTGGGAGTCTGTGACAAATACTATATCATCAATTATTCAGGGGGTCATGGAATTTGCTGGTTTTATAACGGAGACTTTTGCTCCAGCGTTTCAAACTCTTGCTCCTGTTGCGGATGCGTTATTTTCAGCATTCTCCAATGCTGTGCAGACGGTTCTTCCGGCCGTTCAGGGAGCCTTTGCAGAAGTCGCGGAAACGTTTACATGGCTGGGAGAGATTTTAGGGACAATTCTTCCGCCGATTATCGAATTTTTTGTATCATTGTCCGCAACACATTTACAGGCGTTTTTAAGTGTTGTACAGGTGGTTTTTGGGACAATTAATACAATTATAAATACTGTGATGAATACGATAGTGCCAGCTGTTACAGGTGGCTTTGAAAATATTAAAACGGCTATCAGTACATCATTAAATTTTATAGCAAATCTTATTTCCACAATATGGAATACTATTGTGAGTACGGTCGGAGGCGCTATCAGTGAAATTGTAAATACTGTCAGTGTCGGAGTGAATTCAGTAAAGACATCCTGGACAAATGCGCTTAATTCAATCAAATCGACAGCTTCATCAATTTTTAACAATATAAAAAGTATGATAACAACCGTAATCAATAATGTTGTTTCCACTGTTTCGAGTGGAATGAAAAAAGCAGGAGAATCAATAAAAACAGGGCTTCAAAGCGGAATAGACTTTGTGAGCGGATTGCCGTCTAAGTTTTTGCAATGGGGGAAAGATATGATTGGTAGCCTGATTGACGGTATTACCAGCAAGATTGGAGACGTAAAAGAGGCGATTGGTAATATAGCGGATACGATTCGAGAATTTATCCATTTTTCGGAGCCGGATGTGGGACCTCTGTCAGATTTTCATACTTATATGCCGGATATGATTAAAACGCTGACGACTGGAATCAGAGCCGGCATTCCGGAAATCAGGTCTGCGATGACGGATCTTTCTACTGCAATGATCCCGGTAAATTCCAATGGAACAGCAGCTGCATATGATCGGTTATCCAGTCAGTTGTCCGGAATGCAGATTGTCCTGGACGATGGGACACTGGTGGGAAAAATGGCGCCGAAGATAGACGTTGTGATGGGAGGATATGCCCAGAGAAAGGGGCGGTATAATGTTTGATTATGGTGTGACGATTAATGGAAAAGATTCCATCCAGACATGGGGACTATATATGAAATCGAAAAAAATCGAACCTCCGGAAGTTCGAACGCAGCTTCTTGAAGTGCCGGGAAGAAATGGAAGTATTGATTTGTCAGAATCATTGACTGGAGATGTGACCTATAACAACCGTATCATTGATATTGTCCTGAATGGGAAAAAGAGAAAAGAAGAATGGCCGCCATTAATGTCGTCTTTCATGAATGAAATTCACGGGAAAATGGTTAATGTTGTATTACGGGATGATCCGCAATATTACTATCACGGAAGAGCGTATGTACAGGCTGACTTTGCCTTGGGAGTAGAAGTTGCCAGCTTTACGCTTCAAATAGATGCTGACCCTTTTAAGTATGAGCGTTTTTCGGGCACAGAGGACTGGCTCTGGGATCCGTTTTCGTTTGTTGATGGAGTTATCCGGGAATACAATGAAATTGAGGTAAACGGCGAAACAGAACTGATAATACCGGGAACGCGGATGCCGGTTATTCCGGTATTTGCGACATCGGCTGCTATGTCCGTATCATTTGGAGGACGGATATATCAATTAAGCGCCGGGCAAAATAAAATATATGATATTGTACTCAGAGACGGCGAAAATGTATTGAAATTTACCGGAATAGGGACGGTAAGCGTTGATTACAGGGGAGGGAGTTTATAAATGTATCGGATAACTTCTGTGCTGCATGATGCTGAGTATACGATTCATGATCCCCGGGATCCGGACGTGCAATTAATCAATCCGGCATTGGATCTTGAGATGGGTGCAACCGGGAACTTGTCTTTTATGATTGCCGCATCGCATCCGTATTTAGATAAAATTCCGCCTTTATCAGCAGAATTAAGAGTCTATGAAAACAATGAGCTGATTTGGACTGGCAGACGGCTGGACAAATCAGATGATTTTTATAATACCGGTACTATCAACTGCGAGGGGGCATTGGCTTATCTGTTAGACAGTATACAACGGCCATATGAGTTTACTGGATCGATTGTACAGTTTTTGACGAAATTGCTGGAAGTACATAACAGTCAGGTTGAGGAACGGAAAAAAATCCTGTTAGGGAATGTGACTGTAATCGATAACAATAATTACATCAATCGATCCAACAGCGATTTTTCGACGACGCTTGATGCGATGCAGGAAAAGCTTGTGGGTACGCATGGGGGATTTTTACGAATCCGATATGAATCCGGAGTCAAATATCTTGATTATGTCACAGATTATGGCGGAATCAACGGTCAGATTGTGAGATTTGGGGATAACCTGGTTGATTTGAGAAAAAAAGTGAATCCGGAGACGATTTTAACGGCTCTCATCCCGCGAGGGGCAACGATGGATGACGGAACAGTTATTGACATTACATCCGTCAACGGCGGGAAAGATTATATTTACAACGCAGATGCCGTTGAAACATATGGATGGATCTGGGGAGTGCAGACATGGGAGGATGTAACTATTCCGCAGAACTTACTTAATAAGGCAACCGCCTATTTGAATGAGTCAATCTTATTGCCTGCGACAATTGACGTGAGTGCGCTGGATCTGTCCAGAGTAGATGTTGACATTCAGTGCCTGAAGCTGGGCTATTGGACTCGCATCATCAGCGAGCCCCACGGCCTTGATTCCAATTTTTTGCTATCGAAAAGGCATATTGATCTTGTGAATGCTGCCAATGATACAATCACACTGGGAAAAACAATAGAAACTTTCACGCAATCAACAGCCTCAAACATGAAAGAAATCTCTGTAAAGGTTGACCGCGTGGCGTCCTCAATGTCCACTGAGATTAATCAGGCAGTGGAGAATGCCACTGAGATTATTACCGGAGGAAAAGGCGGATATGTAGTTATTTCTTTATCTGATTCGGGACATCCGGATGAGATTCTGGTTATGGATGCACCGTCAAAAGAGGATGCGGAAAACGTAATTCGAATCAATAGGAATGGAATTGGCTTTTCCAATACAGGATATAACGGGCCTTTCAACACGGCGTGGACGATAGACGGAAGCTTCCTGGCAAATTACATTACTGCGGGAACAATGTATGCTGACCGAATAAAAGGTGGAATGCTAACGCTGGGAGGCGCAGGGAATATTAATGGAGCTATGAAAATCCTGGATGCGCAGGGAAGGCAGATTGGTGTGTGGGATAGCACTGGAATTTTGCTTACATCTCCTAATGGGGGATTTACGACTCGATTTGATGTTAAAGATGGAACTGGATGGAGCGCAATTGTAATTCAAGAACAGGATCCAAACAGTTATGGAAAAACATTAATTACTCCAGGGCTTATTACGTTTCAAAGAGTTGATACAGAAAGTGGAACGGATGAACTGCAAGTTGATATGGATGGTATGTATATATTGTCAAGAGAAGGGGATGAGGCACAGTATACCGTTGATGTTTATGCAATGTATGGAGACTTCGCATCAGATGTTTATGTATCCGGAGACTTTGATGTATCCGGCTCAAAACATCGACTTGTACAGACGAAGAACTATGGGTGTGTACGACTGTCGGCCTATGAGACACCAGTTCCTCTTTTTGGAGATATAGGATCAGGAATAATCGCAGATGATGGTTATTGCTATGTTTGGTTTGATCCGATTTTTTTTCAGACAATAGCGGGTAATTATCAGGTGTTTTTACAGGCGTATGGAGATGGAAAAGTTTTTGTTTCTCAAAAATCAAGAGGATATTTTGTTGTTAGCGGGACACCCGGAATGCATTTTGCCTGGGAAATAAAAGCAAAACAAGCCGGATATGAATCACATCGTTTGGATTCGACAGAAAATCCGATTATACGGCAGGAGAGGCGAAGAAAAGAAAGATTATCAGCAATTGATTATGGAGTAATTGGAGAAAGCATTTACAAAAAGTACATGGAGGGTTTGCTATGAAAAAAGTAACAGCAGTTACAGTGTTTCAGACGGCGGCAGGAATGAGAGCGAGCATTGTATATAGTGATATTAATGATGAAGGGTTGATAGTAAAAGACAACGAACGTGTTGATCGAATTATTGTTGATGAAACGGCTCTGCAGGCGGTATCAGGCCTATTAGAGTATGCGCAGGCACTGGTTGATGGGCTGGAGGGATAGGAATGGCGATTTCAAATATAGATTTAACAAACGAAATTAATAAATGGAAAAATGCGGTTTATGGAAAAGACGTTCGTGCAGCAAATGTGGAAGCTTTTGAAAAGATCCAGACGACGGTAAATCAGGCAATTCAGGATGTCAATCAAGCCTCAGAAGATGCATTATCTGCATCGGAGAATGCGCAGGAGGCAGTTGATAATATAACAGGAGCAATTAATATAGCAACAGAAAAAGCTTCTGAAGCTGCATCCTCTGCGGAGTTCGCGGCGGATGCACAAAATGCAGCGGCAGATTCAGCATCAGCAGCAGCTGCGTCGGCAGCCAGTGCGGCAGAAAAAGCCCAGGAAGCAGCGGATATTGCATCGGGGTTTGGAAATTTTGATGGAACTGCTGGAACAATAAAAGCAACAGATACATATGGGATTGTAGTTGAAGCGTTAGGAGAGAGCAATGCTCAGGCTTTAATTGATGCTATTGCAAACAAGGTAATGAATCAACTGGTTGCGACGTCGCAAATCGTGAATAATCTTTTAGCTACAGTTCCGGGCAACGTATTAGATGCCACGCAAGGTAAGGCACTGGGAGATCGGTTGACTGCGGCGGAGGGAGAAATTGATCAGTTAAATAGCGATTATCTAAAAGTGGCCAAAATAGTAAGCGTAGGACCAACAATATCCACTACTGGTCAAGTATATTTGTATTTAGGGAATGATATAGATAATTGTATGGTTGTTAATATTGATCCAGCAGGAATTAATTTTCGTTCAAGAATCAATGGAGAAGAATTTGTGCTATGGAGAATTAATAAATAACAATTTAACTGTGAAAAACTTACTGATATACGGGAAGAACCACCTCGAAAAAGAGAAAAGGTGGCTCTATA
>CALWSF010000054.1 GCA_944384125.1 uncultured Lachnospiraceae bacterium
AAAAATCGCTGCAGCCCAGTAAATACAAGGGTTTACAGCGATTTTTTATTCTCTCAACTGTCAAAGATGGGATTATAGAAATGAGGTTAAAAATTGTCAATGCTGCAACAAATTCATAAGAAAGATGCCGGGCTCCCTTCAGGATTAGAATGGAATGGTCTTTCCTGTTTGTCTCCACTGTCTGAATTCTGCCGAAGCGGAAAGCAGCAGATCGGAGGAGGAGTTGAGTGCGGTTTCAACAGAGTCCTGAACTACACCGATAATAAATCCTACTCCGACAACCTGCATGGCAATATCAGAGGAAATTCCGAAAAGGGAGCAGGACATGGGGATTAAAAGCAGTGATCCTCCTGCAACTCCGGAGGCACCACAGGCTGACAAGGTTGCCAGAATGCTCAGAATGATGGCGGTGGGGATATCAACTTCAATTCCCATGGTATTGGCAGCGGCCAGTGTCATAACGGTAATGGTTATGGCAGCTCCGTTCATATTAATGGTGGCTCCAAGGGGAATTGTGACCGAGTACGTATCGCGATCCAGTCCCATATCCTCGCAGACCTCCATATTAATAGGGATATTGGCGGCGGAACTGCGGGTAAAAAATGCAGTAACGGCACTTCGCTTCAGGCAGGTAAAAATCAGCGGAAAGGGATTTTTACGGATGCACCAGAAAACAAGTATGGGATTGGTTACAAAGTAGATAAACAGCATGGAACCTACCAGAACAGCAAGAAGCCTGCCGTATTCCGTAAAGATCGAAAGTCCGTTTGTTGATACTGTGTTGAATACGAGTCCCAGAATACCAAAAGGAGCAAAATTTATGATCCAGGTTACCACTTTTGAGAGGTTTTCTGATATATCGTTGAGAGTCTGCTTTGTTGTATCAGATGCGGAGCGGAATGCAATTCCGAACAGGACGGCCCAGGCAAGGATACCAATATAATTGGCATTGACAAGTGAACTGACAGGGTTTGCAACAATATTGAGAAGAAGAGACTTCATTACTTCGGCAATCCCCTGTGGAGCAGCAGTGTTGGCCGCGGCCTGAACGAGAGTCAGTTTTACCGGAAAAAGACGGCTGGATGTGACCGCAACCAGAGCAGCCAGAAATGTGCTGAACAGATACAGCAGGATAACTGTCCGGATGACGCCGCCATGGCTCTGACCTGCATGGCAGAGAGAGCTTATGATCAGGAAAAATACAAGGAGAGGCGCGATTGCCTTAAGCGCGTTGACGAAAACATCTCCCAGAAGGGCAATGCCCGTAAGGCCCGGAAGACTGATTCCAAGGATCGCACCAATGACAAGTCCCGCAAAAATGCGTTTGGCAAGGCTGATGCTTACCCATTTTTCAAATAATTGCTTCATGTAGTATCCTCTTTCTGTTTTTTACGTGTTCTTTTTCGGAAAAAGGCAGGCTTTACAAGTTCATCTGTGTATTTATATTCCGAAAATATTATTATACACAAAAACTGACAAAATTGAAAGGGAAGCTGCAGATTGGAATAAAATATTTGAGACAGGACGAAAATGGAGCAGGATCTTGAAATTCTTCTGTATTCATGCTATACTCATACCCGCAGAAAAGCCCGAAAAAACAAGGTCTTACCGGGTCTGCCGCCGATTCCCGGCGTAAAATGAATCGAGTGTTCGAGACCTTCCACTCGTAAAACAAAACTAAAGGAGAAAACAGAATATGAAAAAAACAAACAACACGTACTTTCTTGTCTACGGGGCAGTGATAGCGGCCATATATGTGGCTCTTACCATGGCGTTTCAGCCAATCAGTTTCGGCCCTGTCCAGTTTCGTATCTCGGAGGCACTTTGTGTACTTCCCTATTTTACGCCGGCAGCGGTACCGGGAGTGTTTATCGGGTGTTTCCTTTCAAACCTGCTGTGTGGGGCGGCGGGACTGGATATTGTTTTCGGAAGCCTGGCTACGCTGATAGGTGCAGTTGGTTCCTATGCGCTTCGTAAAAACAGATGGCTTGTCTGCGTTCCGCCGATTTTATCCAATACGGTTATTATCCCCTGGGTGCTTCGGTTTGCCTATGGTTCTGCGGATCTGATCCCTGTGGCTATGGTAACGGTCGGAATTGGCGAAATTCTCGCAATCGGGGTATTGGGGAGCATTCTTCTTACAGCTCTTGAGAGATACAGATATCTGCTGTTCGGAAAATGCCTGGCAAGCGGAAGACAGTGACGGTTTTGTATTATGTATTCCTGTCGGGTGCATACATATGACAAATGAGATGATGGGTACAGTTTCCCTGCCTTTTAACAGGCAGGGAAATTTTTTGCTGCGGGAGTGGCGGATGAACCATCAGGGAGGGAGTTATGACGGAAAAACAGAATAGCAATGGAAAATACCACAGCGGCTGCCTGATATGCGGAAAGCCGCTTATTTATGAAGAAAAAAGCAGAATGCATATCTGTGCGGTCTGCGGAGAAACATTTGAATCAAATGCAGTATGCGAGGAGGGACATTTTGTCTGTGATCGCTGTCACGGCTCTGGTCTTGCTGATGTCCTGGCGGTGCTCAGAAGCTCAGAAGAAAGAAATCCTGAGAAGCTGTTTCTGGACATTGCAAAGCTGCCTTCAGTCCATATGCACGGTCCGGAACATCACAGCATTGTTCCGTGTGTTCTTTTAACCGCATATCGAAATAATGGAGGAAATATACATCTTGATGATGCACTTCGGGAAGCGGTAAGGAGAGGGCGTCAGGTTCCCGGCGGATTCTGTGGTTTCTGGGGCGTATGTGGAGCTGCGGCAGGAGCCGGGATCTGTGCAAGTATCCTGCTGGAGTCAGGGCCTTTAAATGCAGAGCGCTGGCCCATACCGCAGAAGCTTACCGCCCGTTGCCTGGAAAATATCGCATCTCTGGGAGGGCCCAGATGCTGCAAACGGACTGTGAGAACAGCAATTAAGACGGCTGTTGAATTTACAAAGGAGCAGACAGGAATTGAAATGCCATCAGGAGGCGAAGCATGCAGCTTCAGTTCTGAAAACCGGGAATGCCTGCGGGGAAAATGCCCTTTTTATGGAAAACGGGGATAATGGTTCGGACGGTGCGATGTTTTTTTCTTAAATTTTTCTGTGCCGGTCTGTCTGTATTGACATTTGTGAGTAAAAGAAGTTAAATTAGAGTAATTATTGTAGTGACTGGAGACAGGGGAATGGCCTTATGACATGGCAGATGTGTTCCGGGTCAGTACTGTGACAGTCATTAAAAGAAAAACCGTTTTCTGCCTCCGGACTGGCGGGACAAAAAGATGCATACAGGAGGGGCTTCCGGGCGTAGACGGGATGAAGGATGGAAAAAACATGTATCAGATTGATTTTAACAAGCCACAGGCGATTCATTTTATAGGAATCGGAGGAATCAGCATGAGCGGACTGGCGGAGATCCTGATGGATGAGGGATTTCGCATCTCCGGTTCGGATGCCCACCGTTCAGAGCTGACAGAGCATCTGGAATCAAGAGGGGCCGTTATTTACTATGGTCAGAAAGCTGAAAATATCAGTGAGAGTGTAGAAGCTGTCGTATATACGGCCGCAATTCATGAAGACAATCCGGAGCTGATGGAAGTGAGGAGAAGGGGAATCCCTGAACTCAGCCGTGCGGAGCTGCTGGGACAGATGATGAAGAATTACCGCAATTCAGTAGCAGTGGCGGGAACCCATGGAAAAACGACAACCACCTCAATGATCACGGAAATCTTTCTTCAGGCACAGCTTGATCCCACTGTTTCAGTAGGCGGGATTCTGAATTCTATCGGTGGAAATATCCGTGTTGGAGGTCCGGAGTATTTTGTAACCGAGGCGTGTGAGTATACAAACAGCTTTCTTTCATTTTATCCGACTATGGCGGTTATTCTCAATATTGAAGAGGATCATCTTGATTTCTTCAAGGATCTTGCGGATATTCGCCGTTCCTTTCATCTGTTTGCCAAAAAGGTGCCTGCGGGCGGAACCGTCATCATAAATGGAGATATTCCGGATTATCAGGATATTGTAAAAGGGACAGATGCGCGGATAATTACTTTCGGACACGGCAGAGAAAACAATTACAGCGCGGAGAATATTCAATATGATGAGTATGCCCGTCCGTCATTTGAACTGTATGTGGACGGAGAAAAAAAGGCGCGTCTGTCTCTGGGGGCTCCGGGCGAACACAATGTATACAATGCACTGGCGGCGATTGCGGTGGCAGTGGAGTATAAAATTCCCATGGAGGCAATCCGGGCAGGGCTGTGCGGATTTTCGGGAACAAACAGACGGTTTGAGAAAAAAGGCGTGATGAACGGCGTGACCATCATAGATGATTATGCGCATCATCCACAGGAGATAGAGGCTACGCTGCGTGCCGCCAGAAATTATCCGCATCGCAGGATATGGTGTGCATTTCAGCCGCACACATATACGCGTACCAAAGCGTTTTTACAGGAGTTTGCGGATGCACTTTCGCTGGCCGACGGCGTGATGCTTGCGGATATTTATCCGGCAAGGGAGACGGACACACTGGGGATAAGTTCCGGGGATATTGTGAAACTGCTCAGAGAAAAAGGTGTGCAGGCGTGGTATCTTCCCACATTTGAAGAGATTGAATCTTTTGTTCTGAAAAATTGTATGCAGGGCGATTTGTTGATAACTATGGGCGCCGGAGACATTGTAAAAGTAGGAGAAGAGCTCCTTAACCGATAGTTATCCACATTATCCACATAGTTTTCAACATTTTATGTAAAGGAACTATGTGGATTTTTTTTCTTTTTCTGAAAAGCGGGGAAAAAGAAAAACACTGGCAAAATCAGGCTTTTCGACACGTTATGCCATGATTTTCATAAAAAAACAGTTTTCATCCACATTATCCCCATCATCCACAATATGTCAGGGGAAAAATTGTGGACAGAAGGCACAGCCTGTCTGGAACAAACTTCTGTTTTCTTTTAGAACGACCTGTGTTATGATGATACTGCATGATCTTGATGTGATAATAAAACAGGAACGGTGTGGAATGAATATAGATTTTAAAAATCAGCTTTTTGCAGATGCAACAATGATTTCCAATGCATTTATTGACCGCTTTATGGCCGGAGCCAGCGGAGAATATGTAAAGGTTTATCTTTATCTCCTCCGGCATGGGGAGGAAAATGTGAGTGTGGAGTCTGTTGCAGAGGCATTGGGCCATACAGAAGCAGACGTGAGACGTGCGCTTGCATACTGGGAGCGTCAGGGGGTTCTGGCGCAGAGCAAAGATACACAATCAGCCGGAAATGATGCAAAGAATGCGGACAGCAGAGAAGCCTCCAAACCCGGAAGTGAAAAAAACAAAACGGCCGGGCTGACAGAAAGCGAGGGGGCCTGCCGCGAGACGGCTGCATCCTGCGATATGACAAGACTGTCAAAAGACGAGCCGTTCAGACAGCTCATGTATATTGCTGAAAAGTATTTAAACCGGGTTTTGACACAGACAGACTGTCAGATATTGGGAAACCTGTATTCAGGTCTGGGCTTTTCCGCAGAGCTTTTGGAATATCTGATAGAGTACTGTGTCCAGAACCACCACACAAGTCTTCGATATGCAGAAAAAGTAGCACTCAGCTGGCACCGGAATCAGATTCATACTGTTGAAGAGGCGAGAAATGCTGCCAGGATGTATTCCAGAGAGGTGTATGCCGTGATGAAGGCCATGGGGCTCGGGGGGAGAAATCCCGCAGAGTCGGAGCTGGAGCTTATAGAAAAATGGTTCAGGGAATACGGATTTACGAAAGAACTTGTGTCGGAGGCATGCGGAAGGACTATCCGGGCAATTCATGAACCTTCTTTTCAATATGCGGATCGGATTCTGACTGACTGGAAAGAAGCAGGAGTAAGAACTATGCATGATGTGGAAGAAATGGACAGAACCCGCAGGGAAAAGGCGGGGGCGTCAGGAAAGGAACGGAGAAATTCAGGCGGACAGAATCGTCCGTCAAATCGGTTTCATAATCTGGAACAGCATGGATATGATTACGACGAGGTAGTGTGGAACCTTATCAATGCCCGTGAACAGAATGGAGGAACAAATGGCACTCAGTAATTCCCAGTATGATTCTATTATGCGGATCTACAACAGACTGCAGCTTCAGAAGAAACATGAACTGGATGATCGGATTAAGGAAGTATATGAGCGCATTCCTGCTGTGCGTGAAATGAATGATGAGATCAGTTCGGCCGCAATCCGGAGTGCAAAGCAGCTTCTGACGGGGGACGAGAGTGCTCTGCAGAGACTGCGTGTGACCATTGCTGACCTGAAAGAACAGCGTCAGGTGCTGATGGAGGCATATGGTTATCCGGCAGATTATCTAAAGATGCAGTACGATTGTCCGGACTGCCGGGATACCGGCTATTGTGACGGAAAAAAATGTCACTGCTTCCGCCAGAGAGAGATTGATCTGCTTTATGCCCAGTCCAATATTCGTGAGGTGCTGAAAAGGGAAAATTTTGATACATTTTCCTATGAGTATTTTGATGATACCAGAGTAGACAGCAGAAGCGGGAAAACTGCAAGGGAGTATATGAAGCAGGTTGTTTCGGTCTGCCGTCGGTATGTAGAGAATTTTGAACAGGAGAGAGGAAATATTCTTTTTACGGGCAAGACGGGACTGGGAAAGACTTTCTTAAGCAACTGCATTGCCAGAGAGCTGATTGAGCACTGCTGCAGTGTTGTGTATCTGCCTGCAGTTGAGATGTTTCAGATATTTTCACGTGAAAAATTTTCGAGTGATGCGTCAGATGAGGACAGAGACCGCTCAACGTATCTTCTGGAATGCGATCTCCTGATTATTGATGATCTCGGAACGGAGCTTGTGAATACATTTACCACATCACAGCTGTTTTATGTTGTCAATGAGCGGCTGAATCGAAAAAAGGGAACGATTATTTCAACCAATCTTCCGATAAATGAAATGAGGGATGAATTCACAGATCGGGTAATGTCAAGAATTGTGAGCCAGTATCAGGTAATTCCTCTTTTTGGCGAGGATATCCGTATCAGAAAAAAGATGATGGAGGCGGCGGGGGCGAAAACAGGCGCCTGAACCTCTTGACTTATCTGATGCATAATGATATAAAGAAAACGTTAATATGTGCGGCAGGAGAGAGCACGCATACGGGCTGGAGGAAAAAAATGCTTTACGAGGAGAAAATTATTGAAACGATCCCGGCAGGGCCGCTGGGGCTGATCCCGCTGAAGGGATGTGCAAAGCTGGGAGAGAAGGTAGACAGGTATCTGGTTGAATGGAGACGGGAGAGAGAGAGCGAGCACAAGACCACAATCGCGTTTGCAGGATATCAGAGGGATTCTTACATTATCGGGGCTGATACTCCCCGTTTCGGATCCGGCGAGGCAAAGGGCAGTATTCTTGAGTCCGTTCGCGGCGATGATCTTTATATTATGGTAGATGTATGCAATTACAGTCTTACCTATTCTCTTTGCGGAATGGTAAACCATATGTCTCCTGATGATCATTTTCAGGATTTAAAGCGCATTATTGCGGCAGTTGGCGGAAAGGCAAAGCGTATTAACGTCATTATGCCGTTCCTGTATGAGAGCCGGCAGCACAAGCGGACAGGCAGAGAATCCCTGGACTGTGCCCTGGCGCTTGAGGAACTGGTTCATATGGGCGTGGAAAATATCATAACCTTTGACGCTCATGATCCGAGGGTGCAGAATGCAATTCCGCTGAAGGGATTTGAGACAGTTCAGCCGATATACCAGTTTATCAAGTATCTTTTAAAGAACGAAAAAGAACTGGAAATCGACAGTGATCATATGATGGTTATCAGCCCGGATGAGGGCGGGATGTCCCGTGCGGTTTTCTTTGCCAATGTTCTTGGACTTGATATGGGAATGTTCTATAAGAGACGTGATTACACACGGATTGTGAACGGACGCAATCCCATTGTTGCCCATGAATTTCTTGGTTCCAGCGTAGAGGGCAAAGATGTGATTATCGTAGATGATATGATTTCCTCAGGCGAAAGCATACTGGATGTGGCCAAGGAACTGAAGAGACGCAAGGCGAGAAAGGTTTTTGCCTGCGCAACATTTGGGCTTTTTACCAATGGTCTGCGGAAATTTGACGAATATTATGAGAATGGGCTTATCGATCGCATTCTCACGACGAATCTTGTTTATCAGACATCAGATTTACTCTCAAAGCCATATTATATTGATGTGGATATGAGTAAATATATTGCTCTGATTATTGATAATCTGAATCATGATGCATCCTTGAGTGAGCTTTTAAATCCGACAGGGCGGATCAACCGTCTTCTTGCAAAATACCGTTCAGGCGTCCGGGAATAACAGTCCGGCAGATTATAAAGGGGAGTGCTGCAGCACTCCCTTTTTTACGTCAGGTGTCCGGGAAATAATATATCCGGATAAAAACATTTCTCCAATTTATACAGCCTAAAGCCGGATAGAATGGTAGGAAACACCCGAATTATCCAGAATGTGTTCTTCGCGGCGATGGCAGGTAAAGACTATAATCTGTCCTCTGTAAGCTTCCGGAAGCCACAGAAGCGCTGTTTTCAGGCGTTCATCATCATACAGGGCAAAACTGTCATCAAAAATAAGAGGAAGTCTGTCTTCATTGTTTTGTATAAATTTTGCAGCTGCCAGACGCAGTGCCAGATAAATCTGATCGGCGGTACCGCTGCTGACCTGCTCAAGAGGAATCAGTTTTCTGGATGTATTTAAAAAGGTGTTCAGGTTCTCGTCAATGCTCATGCTGGAATAGATTCCTCCGGTAATACCCTTTATCAGCTCGGAGGCAGTTTTGTTCAGATAAAGGCCAAAGGAATCACGTATGGACAGGGAAAGATCCTGCATGGTTTCCAGAGCCAGATCTATGGCGGAGATGTCCTGATGAACCCGCTCATTTTCTGAAATAATCCTCTTAAGAGCAATTGCCCGATCCTTACAGTCAGACAGGTGCTCAAGCTTTTTCTCCAGTTCCCATTGTATTCTCTGCTGTTTTTCTATGATCTCACTGCAGTCATTCTGCCTGGACAGGAGGTTTGATATTTTTTCAGATTGAGCCCGGAGTGTGTCTCTGGAGCGATCCATAGTCTGGCACAGCCGCGTAAATTCAGCCAGCCGTGAGCGGAGGGCATCCATTGCCGTCAGTGAAACAGAAGGATCGCCAAGATGCCTGCGGAAGATTTCTGACAGAGTTGCCTCACACAGACGAGAGGTCTTCTGATGGTGTTTTCTTCGAAAAACAAATCCGGTGGCAATAAAAACTGAAATAAGTGTTCCGGCACCAAGCGCAAAAGCGGTTCGCAGAGAATCAATTTCTTCGGGAAGAACAGGAAGCAGAGTGTTATATGGGTAAAGGTGCCAGTAGAGGCAGAACGCGCTTCCGGCAGCCAGAAGTGCTCCTAAAATATACAAAACAGGGGGGAGGATACGTCCTGCCGCTCCGTCTGCCACAGTTCGGGAATCCTGATACTGGCGAAATATTTCTTCCGCATTTTCAAGATAGCTTCGGATAGACTCCTCTCCGGAAAATTCAAAGTCATCAAGAATTTTCTGGCTGCGAAAAAGTTTCTCTTCAAGTTCTTTTTTCTCCTGCTGGCATATTTCCAGTTCAGAGCGGACAGATTCCCGAAGGTGCATATATTCCTGCAGCTGGTTTTCATATTCCGGAGAAGAAAGCTCTTTTTCCAGGGTGTGGATTTCAGTCAGCAGACTGGTATAACTGAGCGCTGCTTCCGGGCTGAGCTGAGCCTCAAGCTGTTTTTTTTCTTTTTTCAGATATGCGGAGGCCTTGGTAATGTTCAGAGCCATATTCCCGGAGGTGTTCATATTTGCAATAAAATTTTTAAGCTCTGAAATCATGCCTTCATCGGTTGCACTTTTCAGCTGGCTGATGCTGATTGTATTATTGTAGGTGGTTTCGCTGATGCCGCCAAGAACATCCTGGAGAATAGCACGTCCGTCCGGTTCTTCGCGCCCGGTGGTTTCATTTATGACTGTGAATTCCTTTTTATTTTTCTGGAAAGAACGCTCGATCCTGTATATTATGCCGTCAGATTCCAGACGAAGCTGGCCCTCATATGTTCCGCTGTTATCCCAGGGCTCATATTTGCTGTAGAGATCGTTTTTTGCGGCGCGTCCCCGCTGACGTTCCAGACCAAAAAGCATGCTGCGGATGAATGTGTGAATTGTCGATTTCCCCGCTTCGTTCTTTCCGTAAACCAGATTGAGTCCGTCTTCAAAGGAGATGGATGTGTCATGAAATTTTCCGAATCCGCTGATATATAAATCCAGTAAACGCATGGCGGTTAACTCCTTTCATCAGTAGTGAGAAGAAGGGCGTGAATTCCGTAAAACAGCGCCTTTTTTTCCACAGGGCTCATATCCGGTTTTTGCAGTGCACGAATATAAAAGCCGATCATATCACTGGGATGCTCGGCAAAAAGTGCGCTGAAATCATATTCCGGTTCAGACTCATCAAGTATTTCGGCAATACGGAAGCGCAGGCACAAGGCTTCCAGTTCAAAAGAAATGTCAGGATCACGGAGACCACGGATCCGGAAACGGTAAATGTGTTCCGTTCCACGCTTTTCAATTTCCCTGGAGATTTTCAGATAAAGTTCCGTGTTGGTAGTAGCTGGTGTGACATTTACAACCAGAGGAATATAGCGGATTCTGGCTGTAGGAATAAAATCCAGTTTTGTTACCTGACGGGTAGAGGGATTTATTTCGCCATAATAAATTCCATGAGGGCCGGTTTCTGTTTTGTCCAGTGGTTCAGGTGAGCCGCAGTAAGCCATCTTTCTGGGAGAAAGAATCTCCGGCTTATGGATATGTCCCAGTGCTATATATGAAAAATCGGAGGCGGCCAGAGCTGCGCGGTCAATGGGAACGTGGTTGAGATCGCCGCCATGTCCCAGCAGAATCTGAATATGCTCCCTGTTCCCCGGCTGGACGGAATTAAGACGGGGAGATGTTATCTCAGCCGAGTGATAGCTGAAGCCGGTTATTTCCGTATTAATATCTTCAAAGTAGACGGAACTGAACTCTTCGCTTTCCAGAAAAACGACATTTGGAGCCCAGGTAAAACTCAGAACAGCCGAATTTTTCCTGATGCGGTCGTGATTACCGGCTATGATGATAACATGTGTGTGGGGAATCGTGGAAAACAGATAGTTGACTTCCTTCAGATCACGCTGCAGGGGCTGCCGGTGGAACAGATCGCCGGCAATGAGCAGACAGTCCGCTCCCAGCTCCCTGCATTTTTCGACAATGTCTGCAAAAGTATCCCTGATATCACGGTTCCTCTCTCTGCTCCAGGGCTTATCGCTGTCGGGGGACATACCCCAGTGGATATCTCCGGTATGGATGAACTTCACGGTTTTGCCTCTCCTTTGAAAAACCTGACAAAGGGCAGCCGGTCAATCGCGGCAGCCCTTTGTCTCCGTCTTGTTTATATTATAATTCACAGGTACCTGTGGTTCTCGGGAACGGGATGACATCCCGGATATTGGAAATTCCTGTCAGGTACATTACGCAGCGCTCAAATCCCAGTCCGAAACCGGAGTGGCGTACTGAACCATATTTGCGCAGATCCAGATAGAAGGAGTAATCCTCCTCTTTCAGATGAAGCTCCTTCATACGGGCGGCAAGCTTTTCATAGCTGTCTTCCCTCTGGCTTCCGCCGATAATCTCACCGATGCCCGGAACGAGACAGTCCATAGCAGCCACAGTTTTATTATCGTCATTCATCTTCATATAGAAGGCTTTGATTTCCTTGGGATAATCTGTTACAAAAACCGGACGTTTGAAAATCTGTTCTGTCAGATAGCGCTCATGTTCCGTCTGCAGATCACAGCCCCAGAAGACTTTGTAATCAAATTTGTCATTGTGTTCTTCCAGAAGCTTTATGGCCTCTGTGTAGGTAACATGTCCGAATTCGGAGTTGAGAACATGATTCAGGCGATCCAGAAGATCTTTGTCGATGAACTGATTGAAAAAGTTCATCTCTTCCGGTGCATTTTCAAGAACGTATCTGATAACGTATTTTAACATGCCTTCTGCTACGGCCATATTGTCATTCAGATCTGCAAATGCCATCTCCGGCTCAACCATCCAGAACTCAGCTGCATGCCGTGTTGTATTGGAATTTTCAGCCCGGAAAGTGGGGCCGAAGGTGTATACGTTGCGGAAGGCCATCGCGTATGTTTCTGCATTAAGCTGACCGCTCACGGTCAGATTCGTGGGTTTGTTGAAGAAATCTTTTGAGTAATCAACAGTTCCGTCGGGTCGCCTGGGAATGTTGTTCAGATCCAGCGTGGTAACCTGAAACATCTCGCCGGCGCCTTCACAGTCGCTTCCCGTAATCAGAGGAGTGTGCACATAGACAAAGTCATTCTCCTGGAAATAGCGGTGAATTGCGTAAGCCGCAAGAGAGCGGACACGAAAAACTGCCTGGAAGGTATTGGTACGGGGACGCAGGTGGGAAATCGTCCGCAGAAATTCGAGGCTGTGGCGTTTTTTCTGAAGCGGATAGTCAGATGCGGAAGCCCCTTCCAGAACAACTTCATCCGCCTGGATCTCAAATGGCTGTTTTGCTTCGGGAGTCGCAACAAGTGTTCCGCGAACAAGAACAGCAGCGCCTACGTTAAATTTGGAAATTTCAGCAAAATTTTCAAGTTTATCATGATAAACGACCTGAAGTGTTTCAAAATAACTGCCGTCACTGACAACAATAAAGCCAAAGGCTTTGGATGCCCGGATGCTCCGCACCCAGCCGCCGATTCGGATTTCCTTTCCCAGATAGTTTTCACGGGAATGGTATATTTCTCGTACTGTTATTAAATCCATGACTGTTACTCCTTTTCATATACTACTGGAGCCATTATACTTTATTTTTCCTTTGTATTCAAGGGAAAGTGGCCTCTTTATTGTACGTGTGCAACACCTTGCGGACTGCCTGGAGCGGCATAAAAATCTTTCGGGTACAATGTGTCGGGACAGTGTACCTCAGATAAAAGCAATATGCCGAAAGCTGAATAAACAATTATAGATTAGATATGCAAATTATACAATAAAAGTAATGTGCAAAATTTTTGTAAAAAACAGGTTAAATTTATAAAAAAAGCAGATAAAATCCGATTGATTTCCGGAAGGGATACCGGCTGGGATAAATCCGGATGGAAAAAATAGTTTTTTGGGGAGGAAAATATACGTAAAACTGGGATTTTATCACAATAAAGTTCTGTAGGCGGAAAGTTTGTGGGATGTATTCCATATGATGGAATTTCGTAAAATTTATGGAAAAGAATTGGGAAATGTCGGAAAATGTACAAAAAAGAAGGCAATTCTGTTAAAAATTTGTTCACTATTTCTTAAAAGTGTGGTATAATGATTACACCGAAATTTACAGAAACAAGAACATCGAGGGGTGATATCGTGATTAAAAAAGAAATGATAGCTATGCTTTTGGCGGGCGGACAGGGAAGCCGCCTGGGTGTATTGACCCAGAAAGTTGCGAAACCAGCAGTTTCTTTCGGCGGAAAATACAGAATCATCGACTTCCCGCTAAGCAACTGCATCAATTCCGGCGTTGATACGGTAGGTGTCCTGACGCAGTATCAGCCACTCAGGCTGAATGCCCATATTGGAATCGGAATACCGTGGGATCTGGATCGAAATGTTGGAGGCGTTACAGTCCTTCCTCCTTATGAAAGAAGCAAGGGGAGTGACTGGTATACAGGTACAGCCAATGCCATATACCAGAATCTGGAGTATATGGAGAACTACAATCCGGAGTATGTGCTGATCCTTTCCGGCGATCATATCTATAAAATGGATTATGAGGTAATGCTTGAGTATCATAAGGCTAACAATGCAGATGTGACGATTGCCGCTATGCAGGTTCCGATTGAAGAGGCCAGTCGTTTTGGAATTGTCATAACAGATGACAACAACCGAATCACAGAATTTGAAGAAAAACCGGCTGTTCCGAGAAGCAATCTGGCATCTATGGGAATTTATATTTTCAGCTGGAACGTGCTGAAGGATGCATTGATAAAGCTTTCTGATGAGCCGGGATGTGATTTTGGCAAACATATTATTCCCTACTGCCATGCAGCGGGCAAGAGAATATTTGCCTATGAGTATAATGGTTACTGGAAGGATGTAGGAACACTTGGCTCCTACTGGGAAGCCAATATGGAATTGATTGATATCATCCCTGAGTTCAATCTTTACGAGGAGTACTGGAAGATTTACACAAAGAGCGATATTATACCGCCGCAGTTTATTTCGGAGAATTCCCGTATTGAGCGCAGCATTATCGGCGAAGGTACGGAAATATATGGAGAAGTTATTAACTCTGTCATTGGTGCCGGTGTTACCATTGGCGAAGGTGCTGTTGTAAAGGATTCCATTGTGATGAAGGGAAGCGTTATCGGTGCGGGAACAGTGGTAGATAAAGCAATTATTGCCGAAGATGTCACAGTGGGTATCAATGCTCAGATTGGTGTTGGCGAATTTGCCCCCAGCAAATATGATCAGAAGGTTTACCAGTTTGATCTGGTTACTATCGGTGAGCGCTCTACGATTCCGGATGGCGTAAAAATAGGAAGAAACACAGCAATTTCCGGCGAGACAACCGCAGAGGATTATCACGGCGGCAAGCTGGAGAGTGGCGACTACATAGTAAAGGCAGGTGGAGTACAATGAGAGCAATCGGTATTGTTTTAGCTGGCGGCAACAGTAAGAGAATGAGGGAGTTATCCAATAAAAGGGCAATTGCAGCTATGCCTATAGCAGGAAGCTACCGCAGTGTCGATTTTGCTTTGAGCAATATGAGCAATTCTCATATTCAGAGTGTTGCGGTGCTTACACAGTATAATTCCCGGTCCTTGAATGAGCATCTGAGTTCTTCCAAATGGTGGGATTTCGGGCGCAAGCAGGGAGGAATGTATGTATTTACCCCCACAATCACGGCGGAAAGCAGTGACTGGTACCGCGGAACAGCGGATGCTCTGTTTCAGAATCTTGATTATCTGAAAAAAAGTCATGAGCCTTATGTGGTAATTGCCGGCGGAGACTGTGTATATAAACTGGATTACGGAAAGGTACTTGAATACCATATTGAGAAAAAAGCGGATATTACCGTTGTATGTAAAGATATGGAGCCGGAGGAGGATATAACCCGGTTTGGTCTTGTTAAGACCAATGATGATGGAAGGATTACTGATTTTGAGGAGAAACCGATGGTGGCCACCTCCAATACAATTTCCTGCGGCATATATGTAATCCGGCGCCGTCAGCTGATTGAGCTGATCGAGCGGTGCGCTGCGGAGGATCGGTATGATTTCGTTACGGATATTCTGGTGCGCTATAAAAACCTGAAGAGGATTTATGCATATAAGCTTGATACATATTGGAGCAATATTGCGTCAGTGGATTCCTATTATAAAACGAATATGGATTTCCTTAAACCGGATGTGCGCCATTACTTTTTCAGAGAGTATCCGGAAATATATTCCAAGGTAGATGACTTGCCTCCGGCAAAATATAATCCGGGAGCAATGGTCAAGAACAGCCTGGTGTCCAGCGGCTGTATCCTGAATGGTACAGTAGAAAATTCTGTTCTTTTCAAAAAGGTTTATGTCGGAAATAACTGCATCATTCGTAATTCTATTATTCTTAATGATGTTTATATTGGCGATAATACGGTAATAGAGAATTGTATTGTCGAAAGCCGTGATACTATTCGGGCCAATACGACTCATATTGGTACGCCGGACAATTTGAAGATAGTGATTGAAAAGAACGAGCGGTTTACTTTATAAAGAGAACAGACGGAGAGGGGTATGGTTATGCAGATTACGGACGTGAGAGTAAGACGGATTGAGAAGGAAGGCAAAATGAAGGCCATTGTTTCGATCACGCTGGATAACGAGTTTGTGGTTCATGATATAAAAGTTATAGAGGGGGAAAAGGGGTTATTTATTGCAATGCCCAGCCGTAAAGCGGCGGATGGAGAATATCGGGATATTGCACATCCGATCAATTCAGGAACCCGCGATATGATTCAGAGTATTATTCTGGCAAAATATGAAGCTACAGCGCTGGAGATGTCTGAGGGCGACGGGAACGCTGAGGAGAATTAGTCCGTGAGCAGAATTTGCATTTTGTGAGTATGATAAAGCATGCTGTTCAATAAATCGGGTAAAAGTACTGAAAAATTTGATTTTTTTAAATAAAAATGCTCCGGGTGCTGGACAAAGCAGCCGGAGTATTTTATCATAAGAAATAGCCGGTAAAACGGATAATCAAAAGAATGCTCTGAAATACAAAAAGGGAAAATATACTTGGGGGTAAAAAGATATGAGTGCTACCTGTTTTTCACTTATTCCTCCCATTGTGGCCATCGCGCTGGCGCTGATCACGAAGGAGGTATACCTTTCTCTGCTTATTGGAATCCTGTCGGGAGCCTTTCTGTTTGTGGGTGTAGATCCGCTGCATGCGGTTGAGACGACGATTGGGATTATGGGAGCAAAGATTGGCGACAATGCAAATATTCTGCTGTTCCTTGCATTCTTAGGGATTGTAGTTGCGCTGATTACCAAGTCGGGGGCGTCGAAAGCTTATGGCGAATGGGCCTCTCATACAATCAAGAGTAAAAAGGGCGCGCTGCTCTCAACGATGTTTCTGGGTGCACTGATATTTGTTGATGACTATTTTAACTGTCTGACTGTGGGAACGGTTATGCGTCCGGTTACTGATAAGTATAAGATTACACGGGCTAAGCTGGCATATATTATAGATGCGACGGCTGCGCCAATCTGTATTATTGCACCGATTTCCAGCTGGGCGGCGGCTGTTGGTTCATCTCTGCCGGAGGACAGCGGTGTGGACGGATTTGCACTTTTTCTTCGGACCATTCCTTTTAATCTGTATGCAATCCTGACGATTGTATTTATGCTGTTTATTATTCTGGGAGGCTTTGATTTTGCAGCGATGCGGCGCTATGAGGAGCAGGTGGAAAAATCGGGCCATGAGAAGACAGTAGATTCAGAGGATCTGAAGGTATCCGGAAGCGGAAAGGTACTGGATCTGGTAATTCCCATTATTGTGCTGATAGCTTTTTGTGTGGGAGGTATGCTGTATACCGGAGGTATTCTGGATGGAGTAGGACTGGTGGATGCATTTGCCAACTGTAACTCTGCACTCAGTCTTGCACTGGGATCGTTTTTTACACTTGTTTTCATATTTATTTTCTATATGGCAAGACGCGTTATCCGCTTCAGCGAATTCTGTGAGTCATTTACAGTGGGAGTAAAGGCGATGACACCGGCCATCATGATTCTCTGTCTTGCCTGGACTCTTTCCGGTATCTGCGGAGCTGATTATCTGAATATCGGCGGGTATGTAAAGAGTGTAGTGGGTGGAAATGCATTATTTGGAGCGCTGATGCCGGCTATTATGTTTGCGGTTGCAGCCGGGCTGGCGTTTTCTACCGGAACTTCATGGGGAACTTTTGGAATTCTGATTCCTATTGCGTTTGCAGTGGTTGGCTCTGCGGATTTGAATGCTCTCAGCATTGTGACAGCTGCCATTTTGGCGGGTGCTGTGTGCGGCGATCACGTATCTCCTATTTCGGATACTACCATTCTGGCATCGGCGGGTGCTCAGTGTGATCATATTAATCATGTTTCAACTCAGATTCCGTATGTTATCTGTGTGGCTGTCTGCTGCTTCCTTGGCTATCTGGTGGCAGGAATTACCGGAAACGGATGGCTCGGAACAGGAAGCGGCCTGGTATTCCTGGCGATTGTACTGGTTATTCTGGACAAAAAAAATAAGGCACGTACCGCTTAATAGCGGGGGTGTGCGGATGAAAGAAGGGGCGGCAGAAATTTCTGCCGCCCCCAGACTGTAGACAAAGTTGGTGCTGGAGGCAATCTCCAGCACCACTTTTCTATTCTGATTTAAATTTTTTCCTAAAT
>CALWSF010000055.1 GCA_944384125.1 uncultured Lachnospiraceae bacterium
GTTCCTAGAAAAATCCGAATTCTCTGGGATTGTCTCTTTCCTGCGTGTTAGGGATTAAAATTCGGTATTAACCGACAGCCCCCGTCCGGCGTCTGCCATATGAAGATTTGGACAGGAAAATTCTTATGAAAACACGTTTTCAACGCATGTTCCTGTCCAAATCTTCGCATGGCCGAACTGTTACTTTAAAATTCCGGACGGGCGTTTTTCTTTTCCTTGCAAATTTCCTTTCATTTTGTTATTCTATTTACAGACAGGTATGTGTCTGCCGCATCTTTTGCAATTTCTTTAAAGAATCTTTTTTCATAATCTGTTCTTACTTGTTCTGAGTGATATTTCCGGTTTTATTTTCATCACAGTTTTCTTTTTTATTATGAATTATCAGCAGTTATCTGTCACTGATGGGTCATATAAATTCACTTCTTATTCATTTCTGATGTTCATTTATGTCTGTTTTATTTTCAGAGAAAGGGGCAGTGTATGTTCAGCAAAGTAAATAGTTTTGGGCTTCATGGGGTTGAAGGTTTTCCTGTGGAAGTGGAGGCAGATATCAGTGACGGTCTGCCTGCTTTTATCATGGTTGGATATTTGTCAGAGGAGGTAAGAGAGGCGCAGGAGAGGATCAGAACTTCGTTTCGGAACTCGGGCTTTCGTCTCCCGCCCAGGCGTATTACGGTCAATCTGTCGCCGGCCGGAGTCAGGAAGGGGGGAACTGCCTATGATCTGGCAATTGCTGCGTCTGTTCTTATCTGCATGGGGGAGGCGCCTTTTGAGCCGGGATATCTTAAAAAGTGTGTATTTATCGGCGAGCTGGGACTGGACGGTATGATAAAAGCCGTTTCCGGCGTTCTTCCCCGTGTTTACAGTGCAGTCAGAGCGGGAATGGAGAGAATTTATCTTCCTGAAGAAAATGTTGAGGAGGGGGCGGCTGTTGAAGGTGCGAAGATAGTCGGAGTAAGGGATCTGAGTAATCTGGCAGACTATCTGAGACATCCTGAAACTGCCGGTAAAAGGAAATCTGTAACACTGCCTTTTGCCGGCAGTCCGGAAGAAGAATTTGAGGATGATTTTGAAGAACTGGCCGGTCTTCCCACAGTGCGCCGTGCATCCGAAGCGGCGGCGGCCGGAAAACATAATATTCTTTATATTGGTCCGGCCGGAACGGGAAAAACCATGGCGGCCAGATGTCTGCCGTCTATCATGCCGCCGCTTACGATGGAGGAGAGCCTGGAGGTTTCAAAGGTTTACAGTATATGCGGTCTTCTCGGAAGCGGAGCGCCGCTCCTTCAAAAAAGACCATTTCGCAGTCCCCATCACGGAACAACAGCCCGGGCTATGACCGGAGGAGGGAGTGAACCCCGGCCCGGGGAAATATCTCTGGCATCGGAGGGGATCCTGTTTTTGGATGAACTGGCAGAATTTCAGCCGCAGGTTCTGGATCTGCTGAGACAGCCAATGGAAGAGGGAATAATCACAATTACCCGTATGAACAAAACGGTAACCTTTCCGGCCAATGCAATTATTGCTGCCGCAATGAATCCCTGCAAATGCGGGTTTTATCCGGATTTGGGACGCTGCAGATGCACGCCGCAGCAGAGACAGAGGTATCTGAGCCGTGTTTCTGGTCCGTTTCTTGACCGGATTGATATCGGGGTGGAGGTTCCGAGGCAGGATATGGGAGCCTGGATGGGGAAAAAAGGAGAAAGCTCCGCATCCATGAGAAAAAGGGTTGTGGAGGCCCGTCACAGACAAAGGGAGCGATTCAGGGACGAAACAATTTCAGTCAATGGCGAGATGGGAAGAAAGCAGATTGAAAAGTACTGCTGTCTTTCTGCATCGGACAGGCAGTTTCTTGACCGGATAGGAAGGAAAATGGGACTCAGTGCCCGGGGCTACGGAAAACTTCTGAAAGTAGCGCGGACACTTGCGGATTTGGACGGAAAAGAGAAAATTACGGCGGTTCAGCTGGCGGAAGCTGCCGCATTCCGAAGTTTTGAGACAAAATACTGGATGTAGGAAAGTGGGGAAAATAGAATGAAAAATCAGGAACAGAAAAGAGAGAAGATATTTGCCTACTGGCTCAGCCAGGTTAAGGGAATCGGTGCGGTAACAGCAAAAAAACTGTTTGAATATGCGGGCAGTTTTGAAGCAATATATAATATGAAGAAAGAGGAACAGGAGAGGCTTGATTTTCTCCGTCCTTCTGTTTCCGTCTCTCTTCTGGCTGCGCGCGGAGAGCTGGATACGCGGGCGCGTGAGTATGAGGATTTAAAAAAGAACGGGACAGATTTTATTTTATATGGAGAAGCTGAATATCCGGAGCGTCTGAAGAATATCTATGATATGCCGATGTGGCTTTTTGTAAAAGGAAAGCTTCCTGATGATGAACGTCCAAGCGTTGCCGTGGTCGGGGCAAGAAGCTGTACACCCTACGGCAGGCAGGAGGCGGAATACATAGGGAAGCTGCTGGCAGAAAACGGTGTTCAGGTTGTAAGCGGCCTTGCACTCGGAATTGATCTGGCCGCTCACGAGGGGGCCGTCTGCGCCGGCGGAGACACATATGCCGTGCTGGGATGCGGCATAAACCTCTGCTACCCGGAAACAGGGAGAAAGCTATATGAGAAATTGCCGGAAACGGGAGGCGTTATTTCGGAATACGGTCCCGGAACTTTACCTCTTCCCGCCCATTTTCCTGTCAGAAACCGTATTATAAGCGGCCTTTCTGATATGACGGTGGTGGTGGAAGCCCGGAAAAGAAGTGGTTCTCTTATCACGGCGGATCTGGCAATGGAACAGGGACGTGAGGTAATGGCTCTGCCGGGAAGGCGGACGGATCCTTTAAGTGCCGGCTGCAACCGGCTGATTTTCCAGGGTGCCGGAATCGTGACAGAACCGGAGGATATTCTGGATTTTTTTCAAATAAAATGTAAAAACTCTTTAAAAAAAATACGAAAATCAGTAAATGCACTTGCAAAGGCGGAAAAAATGGTGTATAGTTGCCTAGATTCACAACCAAAACATACAGAAGAAATTATCAGACAGTGTGGGCTGCCGTACGGGGAATGTATGACAGCTCTGCTGCATCTTGAATTAGATGGCTGGGCCGTCCAGCCGATTAATCAATATTACGTCAGGAAGTTGGAGTAGGAGTTTGTAATGTCAAAAAATCTGGTAATTGTAGAGTCGCCTGCAAAAGTCAAGACGATAAAAAAATTTCTCGGTTCAAACTATGAGGTAGATGCGTCAGGCGGACATGTGCGGGATTTGCCCAAGAGTCAGCTGGGAATTGACGTGGAACACGGCTATGAGCCGAAATATATTACAATACGCGGCAAAGGAGATGTTCTTGCCAGACTTCGCAAGGAAGTAAAAAAGGCGGATAAAATTTATCTGGCAACCGACCCGGACCGGGAGGGAGAGGCAATCTCCTGGCATCTGGTAAAAGCCCTTAAACTGGATGAGGCAAAGGATAAAAAGGTTTACCGCATCAGTTTTAATGAGATAACGAAAAATGCCGTCAAAGCCTCTTTAAAGGAGCCAAGAGCCATAGATATGAATCTGGTGGATGCTCAGCAGGCCAGACGCATGGTGGATCGTATGGTGGGCTATATGATAAGCCCTCTTCTCTGGGCCAAGGTAAAGCGGGGGCTCAGTGCCGGCCGGGTACAGTCTGTTGCGCTGCGTATGATCTGTGATCGGGAAGATGAGATAAATTCCTTTATTCCCGAGGAGTACTGGACACTTGATGCCCAGCTCAGAGTTCACGGTTCCAGAAAAAAACTGACAGCACACTATTATGGAGATTCGGACGGAAAGAAATCCATCCGGACAAAGGAAGAGATTGAGCAGATTACATCAGAGCTTGACGGATGCACCTATGAGGTAAGCGATGTAAAAATCGGCGAGCGAATTAAGAAGGCCCCGATTCCTTTCACAACCAGTACACTGCAGCAGGAGGCATCGAAGACACTGAATTTTTCAACGCAGAAGACGATGCGTCTGGCTCAGCAGCTCTATGAGGGTGTGGATATCAAAGGACGGGGAACCATTGGTCTTATAACATATCTGCGTACGGATTCAACGCGTGTTGCAGAGGAGGCTGACACAGCGGCAAGAAAATATATCGGAGATCAGTTCGGGGAAAACTATGTAAGCACTGAGACTCCGGCGCGGAAAACCGAGGGAAAGATTCAGGATGCCCACGAGGCAATCCGCCCTACAGATATCACACTTACGCCGGTAATCGTAAAAGATCAGCTCTCAAGAGACCAGTTCCGGCTGTATCAGCTTATCTGGAAGCGTTTTACTGCCAGCCGTATGCGCCCGGCAGTATATGAGACCACGTCTGTAAAGGTAACAGCCGGAAGACACATTTTTACGCTTTCTGCGTCAAGAATAAAATTTGAGGGTTTCATGTCCGTCTATACGCAGGAAGAAGACAGAGAGGATGGGCACACGCTCACAGAGACGCTTGAAAAGGGAATGGCGCTGGACTTTGTTGAACTGGAGAGCAGCCAGCACTTTACTCAGCCCCCGGCTCATTATACGGAGGCGTCTCTTGTCAAGGCTCTGGAGGAGCAGGGGATTGGCCGTCCCAGTACGTATGCGCCGACGATTACGACTATCATTGCGAGAAGATATGTGGCAAAAGAGAATAAAAACCTCTATGTGACGGAACTGGGCGAAGTGGTAAACCGTATGATGAAAAAAGCGTTTCCGCCTATTGTAGATCTGAATTTTACTGCCAATATGGAATATCTCCTGGACAGAATCGGAGACGGGAGCGTGTCCTGGAAGACGGTGGTGGAGAATTTTTATCCGGATCTGACACAGGCCGTAAAGGAGGCGGAATCCAAACTTGATTCTGTGAAGATTGCAGACGAGGTTACGGATGAGATCTGCGAGGTCTGCGGTCGGAATATGGTTATCAAGTACGGCCCCCACGGAAAATTTCTGGCTTGCCCGGGCTTTCCGGAATGCAAGAATACGAAACCGTATCTGGAAAAAATAGGTGTGCCCTGTCCCAAATGCGGAAAGGATATTGTTATTCGGAAATCTAAAAAGGGCCGCCGCTACTATGGATGTGAAAATAATCCGGAATGCGATTTTATGAGCTGGCAGAAACCGTCAACAGAAAAGTGTCCAAAATGCGGACAAATGATGCTGGAGAAAGGAAACAAGCTGCTTTGTTCCAATGAAGCGTGTGGATTTGTGAAAAGTCTGCAAAAATGATATTAATTATTAAAAAAAATGAAAAATACAGAAAAACTCTTGCTATTCTTTCAAAATCGTGTTACAATTCATAAAGGATGTAAAAGATTTTAAAATACAGAAAAATAGCAAAGGAGGTAACTGGTAAATGAGCGTTCAGTTGTTGGATAAAACTCGAAAGATCAACAAATTATTGCATAACAATCATTCTCATAAGGTTGTGTTCAATGATATTTGTGAAGTCCTCAGCGATATCCTGGAGTCTAATATTCTGGTAATCAGCAAAAAGGGCAAAGTGCTGGGCGTTGCGATTCATCCCGGGATCGATGAGATAGAAGAGCTGATTGAAGATCAGGTAGGCGGATTTGTTGACCGCATGCTCAATGAGCGTCTTTTGAGTGTTTTGTCGACCAAGGAGAATGTAAACCTTGCGACCCTCGGATTTGCGGAGGAAAATGTCAAAAAATACCAGGCTATCATTACACCAATTGATATTTCGGGCGAGAGGCTGGGAACCTTGTTTATCTATAAATCGGATGCCCAGTATGATATCGACGATATTATTCTGAGTGAGTATGGCACAACGGTTGTAGGCCTTGAGATGATGCGTTCCGTCAACGAGGAGAATGCTGAGGAGACGAGGAAAATTCAGATTGTCAAGTCAGCCATCAGCACGCTCTCGTTTTCAGAACTGGAAGCGATTACTCATATATTTGATGAGCTGGAGGGCAACGAGGGTATTCTGGTTGCCAGCAAGATTGCGGACAGAGTGGGGATTACCCGTTCTGTAATTGTAAATGCGCTCCGCAAGTTTGAGAGTGCCGGTGTTATTGAGTCCCGGTCTTCCGGTATGAAAGGTACGTATATTAAAGTTTTGAATGACGTTGTTTTTGATGAGCTGAAGGCTTTGAAAGCTGAAAACAAATAGAAAGGCCGCTCAGTCCCGTGCCGTCATATTATGTGAGGAAATTCCCTGAAGCAGTGAATTATGTGATTCGCTGTTTCAGGGTGTTTTTATTTCCGGATAAAAATACTGATAATATAGGATTTATTCTGATATCGTTCTTTAAAGCCGCAGAAGAGCTGATTATCTGTCTTGTGTTATTTCAGATGAGATATCCATCGGGTAAGAACCGGTAAAACATGCTGTGCAGATGGAAAGGCGGCCAACCATTTCGCTGAGAGCAAAGACAGGCATATAAGCCAGGCTGTCTGCGCCGATTTCCTGCTGTATTTCAGCAGAAGAGCGGCTGGAGGCAATAAGCTGCCGGTTGGAGGGAACATCGGTTCCGAAATAGCAGGGATACAGAAATGGCGGCGAGCTGATGCGGACATGTACTTCACGGGCACCGGCCTTTTTGAGCATCCCTATGAGATTTCGGATGGTGGTTCCCCTGACGATTGAATCGTCCACCAGTATGATTCGTTTTCCTTTTACCGCCGGTTCAATGACGCTTAATTTCATCCGTACACTGTTTTCCCGTTCTTTCTGAGTGGGTTTTATAAATGTTCTTCCCACATAACTGTTTTTATGAAACAGAAGAGAAAATGGAATCCCGGCTTCCCTGGCGTAGCCCATGGCTGCCACCAGGCCGGAGTCAGGAACACCTGTTACCACATCTGCCGGGACGGGAAAGGTGCGGGCCAGTGCAGCTCCGCCTTTAAGGCGGGCCTCATAGACGCTGATTCCGTCAATATAGCTGTCCAGACGGGCAAAATATATATACTCGAAAATACAGTGGGCGCAGGCAGGCGGCTTCACAGCCGTTCCGTCCTGTGTCTTTTTCTGAAAAATATTCCGGGAATGCATATCACTCCCTGTGATGGTAATAATTTCTCCCGGTTCAATGTCACGGATAAATTCTCCGCCCACAGCGTTTATGGCACAGCTTTCAGAAGCCAGAATCCAGCTCTTTCCTTTTTTACCCAGACACAGAGGCCGGAGCCCCAGAGGATCACGCACTCCGATAAGCTTTCGCGGACTTAGAATTACCAGAGCGTATGCTCCCCTGATCTGAGCAGCTGTGCGCCGGATTGCCTCCTCCACAGAGGAGGTCTGAAGTCTTTCTCTTGCAATGAGAAGAGAGATGACTTCAGAATCCATGGTAGTCTGAAATACGGCTCCGGTTTCCTGGAGCTTTCTCCGAAGACTCTGAGTATTGATCAGGTTGCCGTTATGTGCCAGGCAGAGAACGCCTTTGTGGTATTTAAGAACGAGAGGCTGTATATTTTCTGCGGTAGGAGAGCCGGTTGTGGAATATCTCACATGGCCGATCCCCAGGTTTCCCTGAAGCTGATCTGTATTTTCTTCATGGAATACTTCATTTACAAGGCCCAGTCCTTTCCGGCAGCCGGCCTGACCCAGAGGTCCATCCGTGTCCACGACAGCAATGCCGCAGGCCTCCTGGCCTCTGTGCTGAAGAGCAGTCAGGCCATAACAGATATCACGGGCAACATTTTCTTTTTCGCAGTTATAAATTCCGAACACGCCGCATTCTTCCCGGACTCCTGTTTGCAGTGTAAAACTCATGATGTTGATTCTCCTTTATCAGACCGAGAACAGAAGCTTGTCATAAGTGGGATAGGACAGGAAACTGTCCGGAATGAGAGGCTCCGTTTCATCAATGCTTTTTCTGAGTTCTGTCATCTCATTGAGAAGGACATTATGTGAAAATATAACTTTTTCTGCATCTGACTCAATTTTATCCGCGTCAGAGACAGAAGACAGAAGAGCTTCTGTTTTTTTGTAAATCTCAGAATAAAGTTCTGTAATATGTTTCAGCAGTTCTTCCTGTGCGGTCAGCGGTACATCGGGAAGCAGAGCTTTTGTTTTTGCAGCCGTGTCTGCAAGCTCTTTCATATAGGAAAGAATGGACGGCAGAACGTGCTTATTTACCATGGAAAGCATGGTTCTTGCTTCTATATTAATGGTTTTGATATAATTTTCTTCCTTGATTTCGTGGCGTGCGTAAAGCTCCTCTTTCGTGTAGACACCATGTTTAGTAAAGAGTGAAACATTTTTTTCAGCTATAAGCTGCGGAAAAGCCTCGGCACAGCTGGGAAGGTCGAAAAGTCCCCGGCGGTGCGCCTCTTCGACCCACTCATCCGTATAACCGTTTCCATTAAAGATAATACGGCGGTGTTCCCGGATTACTTCTTTTAAAAGAGTGTGAATTTCAGTTTCCAGCTCTTTTCCGGAAAGTCCTTCCAGGCGGTCGGCAAACTGTCCCAGAACTTCCGCAACGGCAGTATTAAGTACGATATTCGGCTCGGCTACGGAGTGGGAGGACCCGGGCATGCGGAATTCAAATTTATTGCCTGTGAAGGCAAATGGAGAGGTGCGGTTTCTGTCGGTGGAGTCCTTTACAAAATGAGGGAGTACCCGGGCGCCTGCTGTCATGGTCACTTTTTCGGATGCTTTTGACTCCAGATCATTTTCCACGATATCCAGAACAGCTGCCAGATCATCGCCGATAAACATGGAAACGATGGCGGGCGGCGCCTCATTTCCGCCAAGGCGGTGGTCATTTCCGGCAGTTGCCACAGATACGCGGAGAAGATCTCCATATACATCCACCGCTTTTATTGTTGCGAAAAGGAAGAGGAGGAACTGCAGATTTTTTGCCGGGTCACGGTCGGGGTCAAGAAGATTCTTTCCTGTGTCAGTGGCGAGAGACCAGTTGTTATGTTTTCCGCTTCCGTTGATTCCCTCAAAAGGCTTTTCATGAAGCAGGCAGACAAGGTCATGCCTCTCTGCGACACGCTTCATAAGCTCCATGGTAAGCTGATTGTTGTCCACTGCCACATTGGTTGTAGTGTAAACTGTGGCCAGCTCATGCTGTGCCGGTGCGACCTCGTTGTGTTTTGTTTTGGCCGGGATTCCCAGTTTCCACAGCTCTTCATCAAGCTCTTTCATAAAAGCGGATACGCGGGGGCGAAGGGCTCCGAAATAATGATCGTCCATTTCCTGACCCTTGGGGGCAGGAGCGCCGAAAAGAGTTCTGCCGCAGAATTTAAGATCGTCTCTCGCGTCGAATAATTTCTTGTCCACGAGAAAATATTCCTGCTCGGGACCGACGGTGGAAAAGACGCGGGTCACATCCTCATTGCCAAAAAGCCTTAAAACCCGCAGCGCCTCGCGGCTGACGGCCTCCATGGAACGCAGGAGAGGCGTTTTTGTATCCAGTGCTTCTCCGCTGTAAGAGCAGAAGGCAGTCGGGATGCAGAGAGTGTCATCTTTTATAAAAGCGGGAGAGGTGGGATCCCATGCGGTATATCCCCTCGCCTCAAAAGTTGCTCTGAGACCGCCGGATGGAAAACTGGAGGCGTCGGGTTCGCCCTTTACCAGCTCTTTTCCTGAAAAATCCATGATAATTTCGCCGTTTCCCACAGGATTTATAAAGCTGTCATGCTTTTCTGCCGTTATTCCGGTCATGGGCTGGAACCAGTGGGTAAAGTGAGTTGCACCGTTTTCAACGGCCCATTCTTTCATGGCGACAGCGACTGCATTGGCTACATCAAGTTCCAGATGGCTGCCTGTCTCAATGGTTTTGCGCAGTGCTCTGTAAACGTCGACAGGGAGTTTGCTTTTCATGATTTTGTCATTGAATACAAGACTTCCATACAGCTCGGGAATATTTTTTTTCATAATTCATGTCTCCTTTCAGGATAAGCTCCAGAATGTCCAGAATGCAAAAAAGGCACTTCGGACTCATCCGAAGCGCCTTTGCTTTCTTTTATGGTAGTATAGTATACACAAAACTTTCCGTTTGTCAATAATTTTTTATTCCACTGTCACAGATTTTGCCAGGTTTCTTGGCTTATCAACATCCAGACCACGGCCCAGAGATACATAGTATGCAAAGAGCTGGAGCGGCAGGACAGCCAGGGAGCCTGCAAAGTAGCGGTTTGTTTTGGGAATGTAGAAGGTAAAGTCAGATACCTTCTCGATATCTTTGTTATCCTCATTGGTAAGCGCCATGACAAATGCGCCTCTCGTCTTGACCTCCACAATATTGCTGACTGTCTTCGGGTAAAGCTTTTCCTGAGTGGCAACTGCAACAACCAGGGTTCCGTCCTCAATAAGGGAAATCGTACCGTGCTTCAGTTCTCCGGCAGCGTATGCCTCTGAGTGGATGTAGGAGATCTCCTTGAGCTTCAGGGAGCCCTCCAGCGAAATAGCATAGTCAATTCCGCGGCCGATGAAGAAAATATGCTCAGCAGCCAGATAGCGGTTGGCAAAACGCTGAATGGGCTGACGATCCTTCAGGATTTCCTCCATCTGCTCCGGAAGCTTCTGAAGATCGGATATATATGCCTCATAATCAGAATCGGAGATGGTTTTCCGGACTCTGCCGAATTTCAGCGCCAGCAGATAGAATGCGGCCAGCTGTGCACTGTAGGCTTTCGTTGTGGCAACGGAGATCTCCGGACCTGCCCAGGTGTACATAACACTGTCGGCCTCACGGGCGATAGAGCTTCCGACCACATTGACAATGCCGAGAACCTTCTGGCCGTGAGCCTGGGATTCACGGAGCGCTGCCAGGGAATCGGCAGTCTCGCCGGACTGGCTGACTACGATGACGAGTGTATTGCGTCCGAAAATAGGATCGCGGTAACGGTATTCGGAAGCCAGATCAACCTCAACCGGAACACGGGCCATTCCCTCAAAAACGTATTTCGCCATGACGCCGGTGTGGTAAGCGGAGCCGCAGGCAACGATCATGATTTTATCAATGCCCTTTATCTCCTCGTCTGTCATCTGAAGCTCCTCGATCTCGATCTGTCCGTCTTTGATGCGGGGATTTACCGTGTCGCGGATAGCGCGGGGCTGCTCGTAAATTTCCTTGAGAAGGAAATGTTCATAGCCGCCTTTTTCGGCTGCATTCACATCCCACTCGATATGAGTTGCCGTTTTTTCCACAGGCTCCTCATCCACATTATAAAATTTGATGTCATCTCTGGTAAGAACCGCAATCTCTTCATTCTCCATGTAAAATACTTCTCTTGTATACTGAAGAATGGCAGGAACATCGGAGGCGATGAAATTTCCGCGTTCGCTCTGGCCGACGATAAGCGGACTGTCTTTTCTTGCAGAATAGATGGAATCGGGATGATCGCGGAACAGGATTCCGAGAGCATAGGAACCCTCAACCTTCTGCATAACTTTTGTCAGAGCAGCCAGCGGATTGCGGGTGCGTTTGTAATAGTAATCAAGAAGATGGGCCAGGACCTCCGTGTCCGTTTCCGATACAAACTGATAGCCGCGGTTTTCCAGATGCAGTTTCAGTTTAGTGAAATTTTCAATAATTCCGTTATGCACTACTATAATGGAATGCTCTTTATTAAAATGCGGATGGGCGTTTGTGTCTGAGGGGCATCCGTGAGTTGCCCATCTGGTGTGACCGATACCGACCATTCCGGGAAGAGCTTTTCCGTTGTCCGTTGCCTCCTTCAAACGCTGAAGACGTCCGGAAACCTTTTCCATCCGGATCTCGCTGCCGTCAAAAACGGCAATTCCTGCGGAGTCATAACCGCGGTACTCCAGTTTTGTAAGTCCATTGAGCAGGATAGGAGCGGCCTGCTCATCGCCGATATAGCCAACAATTCCACACATACATTTTCCTCCGTTTGGTTTTCTCTCGTGAAAAAAATATTTATACAGATAAATTATATGCAACCAGAATACAATGTCAACGTATTTAACAAATTCTTAAAGAATTTTGGAAGGAAATTTTGCATGCGACTTTCCGGGCGAAATCTTTCCGGAAAAATTTCTGAAAAAAAGTCCTTTACAAATCAAAAAAAATAGTTTATAGTGTGACCATAAAATTTAATCTGTAAGAGGGATGGGCAAAGGAGCCGCTGATGATTCAGTGCTTCTCTGCCCTTTTTTGATCCTTTTGTCAAAATTTGACACCGGGAACATTTCCTTCTGCAGGTGCAGGATCTGATAATCCTGCAGGAAAAGGCTGTGAAGGAGACTCTGTTCTGATGAGTCCGACAGAAAGACGCGGTCGCCGGCTGAGAGCCGTGTCAGGGCAGGGCAGAACAAAAGGGAACACTCCGGAGCCGGGATGCCGAGCAAGCTTTTTAACAGTGAGGGTAGGCATTCACGTGTCCGCGCGTTAAGCGGGAATGAGAGTGAAGAGAAAAAGCGGGTTCATCCGTCATATTTCTCTTTGAATGCGGGTGGTACCGCGGGAATATCCCGTCCCGGAATGTCAGTATGGCGTTCCGGGACTTTTTTATTTTCCTTTTTATTTCGGATAAAAAGCCGGGAAACGCCGGATTCAGAGGAAAGGAAGGTAAGCTTATGGATTTTGTGACAGGAAAGAAAGAGAAAAAAACACTGGAGCTTTCAGATCTTATCAGAGAAGATATGGAGGGAAAAGAGGTTCGGGTAAATGGTGCCGTCCACAGCATACGGAACATGGGAGATATTGCTTTTCTCATTCTCCGCAGGAGAGACGGAATCATTCAGACCGTGTTTGAAAAGGGAATAACACAGGCCGATTTTTCCGGGATTAGGGAAGAAACGTTTATTGAGGTCTGGGGAGTACTTAAGAAGGAGGAGAGAGCTCCCCACGGAATCGAGATAAGGCTTGAGGGTGTCCGGATTCTCTCAGAGCCGCAGGAGCCGATGCCTGTTGCCGTGTCAAAATGGAAAATGGGCGCTTCCCTGGAGGCGAGGCTGGATATGCGGCCCCTCACACTGCGGAACTTAAGAGAGCGGGCAAAATTCAGGATACAGGAAGGCATTGTCCGGGCTTTTCGCGAATATCTGCAGAAAGAGGGATTTACAGAGATACATTCTCCCAAAATCGGAGCCAGGGCGGCTGAGGGAGGAGCCAACCTTTTCAGGCTTGAATATTTTCATCATCCTGCCGTGCTGGCACAGAGTCCCCAGTTTTACAAGCAGATGATGACCGCTGTCTTTGACCGTGTGATGGAAGTCGGTCCCGTGTTCCGTGCAGAGAAGCATAACACAAAGCGCCATCTGAATGAATACACCAGCCTTGATTTTGAGATGGCATACATTGATGACTTTACGGATATCTGCGGGATGGAGACGGGATTTCTCCAGTATATGATATCTCTGTTAAAAAGGGACTACGAAAAAGAGCTGGAGCTTTTAAAGGTGGAGCTTCCTTCGGCGGACAGAATCCCTTCCGTCCCCTTTGCGCAGGCAAAGAAACTTGTGTCCGAAAAATACGGGACTCCAATCCGCAACCCCTATGATCTGGATCCGGAGGAAGAGCAGAGAATCGGAAGATATTTTAAAGAGGAATACGGGGCAGATTTTGTGTTCGTTACCCATTACCCTTCCAAAAAACGTCCGTTTTATGCCATGGATGATCCGGATGATGTTTCTGTGACAAAGAGTTTTGATCTTCTGTTTCGCGGACTGGAGGTAACGACGGGAGGACAGAGGATCCATTCCTATCCTGAACTTATGAAAAAGATTGAAAAACGGGGAATGAGCACAGAGGGTATGGAAGATTATCTGAGTGCCTTCAGACACGGAATGCCGCCCCACGGCGGTCTGGGAATCGGGCTTGAGCGAATGACAGCTCAGCTTCTGGGCGAGGAAAATGTCAGGGAGACCTGTCTGTTCCCGAGGGATCTCGGGAGACTTGTGCCGTAGAACCATGCCGGAAAGGAGAAAATGATATGTCAGTAAAAATAGATGATGAGATGATTGATTATGTGGGAATACTTGCGAAGCTCTCACTGACACCGGAAGAGAGAGAAAAAGCAAAGGAAGATATGAACAGGATGCTTTCTTATATAGATATGCTGGATGAGCTGGACACCACACAGACGGAGCCTATGACGCATATTTTTCCCGTTTCCAATATATTCCGGGAGGATGAAATCACGAACGGGGACAGCTCAGAGGCAATGCTTGAAAATGCGCCCAGTCAGAAGGAGAAACAGTATAAAGTTCCGAGAACGGTGGAATAGGAGGACATAACGATGGAGATATATGAGCTTACAGCCCTGAAGCTGGGGCAGGAAATAAAAAAGCACCGCGTGTCCGTCAGGGAAGCAGTGCAGGCAGCGCTGGGACAGATTCATAAAAATGAAGAAAAGATTCATGCCTATGTAACCGTCGAGGAGGAAAAGGCGCTTGCTCAGGCAGACAGAGTACAGAAGGCTATTGACAGAGGAGAGCTTGAAGGACCGCTTGCGGGTGTTCCCGCGGCGGTAAAGGATAATATCTGTACGGAGGGAATGAGGACGACCTGCAGCTCCCGGATTCTCTCCGGTTTTATACCGCCCTATTCAGCTGAAGCTGTAAAGAAGCTTGAGAAGGCAGGAGTAATTATTCTGGGAAAAACAAATATGGATGAATTTGCCATGGGAAGCACAACGGAGACATCCTGGTACGGCCCTACCAGAAACCCCTGGAATACGGCTCACGTGCCCGGTGGTTCTTCTGGCGGATCCTGTGCAGCGGTGGCGGCGGGAGAGGCATTTTTTGCTCTCGGCTCTGATACGGGCGGATCCATTCGCCAGCCCAGTTCTTTCTGCGGGGTAACAGGTATAAAGCCTACTTACGGAACCGTTTCCAGGTGGGGGCTTATTGCCTACGGTTCATCCCTGGATCAGATTGGTCCTGTCGGAAGAGATACGGCAGACTGCGCGGCCGTTCTGGATATAATCGCAGGGTACGATGAAAAAGACAGCACCAGTATGGCGCGGGATAAGTATTCTTTTTCAGAGGCTCTAACAGGCGATGTCAGAGGAATGAAAATCGGCATTCCGCAGGATTATCTGGGAGAGGGACTCGATGACAGCGTAAGGCAGGCAGTGACAGCCGGAGCCGAGGCTCTTAAGGAGTGCGGGGCCATTGTGGAATATTTTAATCTCGGCATGGTCGAGTACGCGATTCCGGCTTACTACGTGATCGCATCGGCGGAGGCCAGCTCAAACCTGGCCAGATTTGACGGGGTAAAATACGGATATCGGGCAGCGGACTGTGAGGATCTCCACGAAATGTATAAAAAGAGCCGTTCGGAGGGATTCGGAGAAGAGGTAAAGCGGCGCATCATGCTGGGCTCTTTTGTCTTAAGCTCCGGTTATTATGACGCCTACTATCTGAAGGCGCTCCGGACCAAGGCGCTTATTAAACAGGCATTTGATCAGGCATTTTCCCGGTATGATATTATACTGGGACCGGCGGCTCCGTCCACAGCGCCGCTTCTTGGCGACAGCCTCTGTGATCCGCTGAAAATGTATCTGGGAGATATATATACGGTTTCTGCAAATCTGGCGGGAATTCCGGGACTTAGTGTTCCGTGGGGAACGGACAGCCAGGGTCTTCCCATCGGTCTCCAGCTTCTGGGGGACTGCTTCCGGGAGGATAACCTTTTTAAAGCAGCGTCTGCCTGCGAAAAAATCCGCGGAAGATGGCAGCTTCCCTTTGCGGCAAAAAACAGTTCGGATTCTGAGAAAAGGGAGGTACTTGGGGTATGAGAAAAGAATATGAGACAGTTATCGGCCTGGAGGTCCATGTGGAACTTGCAACAAAAACAAAGATATTCTGCGGTTGTTCGACCGAATTCGGGGCGCCGCCCAATACTCATACATGCCCCGTATGTACGGGAATGCCCGGTGCTCTGCCCGTTCTGAATAAAAAGGTGGTGGAACTGGCTCTCTCTGTCGGTCTGGCGGCAAACTGCAGCATCAATCAGTTCTGCCGGTTTGACAGAAAAAACTATTTTTATCCGGACAATCCCCAGAACTATCAGATCTCTCAGCTGTATCTGCCAATCTGTCATGACGGGTATATTACAATTGACACCCCTGCAGGGGAGAAAAAAATCCGGATCCATGAGATCCACATGGAAGAAGATGCAGGCAAACTGATTCATGACGAGTGGGATGACTGTTCTCTGGTGGATTACAATCGAAGCGGCGTGCCGCTTATTGAGATTGTATCCGAGCCGGATATGAGAAATGCGGATGAGGTAATTGCGTATCTTGAGCGGCTGCGTCTGCTGGTCCAGTATCTGGGAGCGTCCGACTGCAAGCTTCAGGAAGGGTCTATGCGGGCCGATGTGAATCTTTCAGTGCGCGAGGCGGGAAGCGATGTTTTCGGAACGAGAACAGAGATGAAAAACTTAAATTCCTTCAAGGCCATTGCCCGTGCCATTGAGGGGGAGAAAAAGAGGCAGATTGAGCTTCTGGAAGAAGGAAAAAAGGTCATTCAGGAGACGAGACGCTGGGATGACAATAAGGAATATTCCTACGCCATGCGTTCCAAGGAGGACGCAAAGGATTACCGGTATTTTCCGGATCCTGATCTGCCTCCTGTAAAGATAAGTTCTGAGTGGCTGGAAAAAATCCGGGTTTCGCTTCCTGAACTTCAGCCGGAAAAGGTAAGGCGCTATCAGAAAGAGCTGGGACTTTCAGAGTACGACAGCTGCATTATTGCGGAGTCATCAAAAATGGCAGCATTGTTTGAAGAGACAACAGCTGCCTGCGGCAACCCGAAAAAAGCTGCCAACTGGTTTATCGGAGAGGTAAGCCGCCTTCTTAAGGAACGGGAAATGGATGCGGATAAGCTTTCTTTTTCTCCCGGAAACCTGGCAGCACTTATAGGACTTCAGGAGAGAGGAGAAATAAACGGAAATACGGCAAAGACCGTTTTTGAGAAGATTTTTGATGAGGATATTGACCCGGTAACTTATGTAAAAGAACAGGGGCTTCTTATGGTAAATGATGAGGGCGCCCTTGAGGCTGCGGCGGAGAAGATTCTGAATGAAAATCCAAAAACAGTGGAAGAATATCATGCCGGAAAGACGAAGGTTCTGGGATTCCTTGTGGGGCAGGTTATGAAGGAGATGAAGGGGAAGGCAAATCCCGGCAAAGTCAATGTTCTGCTGGAAGAAAAACTGAAAAACGGGGAATAATCTATTTGAGAAAACAGATTTATGTTGGAGTAAAGAAATAGTCAGTTGATAAAAAATAAATGAAAAGAGTATTGGCTCCTTGAGGTATAATGATTTCGAC
>CALWSF010000056.1 GCA_944384125.1 uncultured Lachnospiraceae bacterium
ACCGGAAACCGTGGTGTGATTTTCGCCACCGGCACCCCCGTATCGAACAGCATGACCGAACTTTACACCATGCAGCGGTATCTCCAGTATGACCGCCTGCAAGAGCTGAACATGACCCACTTCGACTGCTGGGCCAGCCGCTTCGGGGAAACCGTCACAGCGCTGGAGCTGGCACCGGAAGGCACCGGCTACCGGGCAAGAATGAGATTCAGCAAATTTTTCAACCTCCCGGAGCTGATGAACCTGTTCAAAGAAGTGGCGGACATCAAGACCGCCGATCAGCTGAACCTGCCTACCCCGGAGGTGGAATACCACAACATCGTGGCCAATCCCACGGAACACCAGAAAGAAATGGTGCAAGTTCTCTCGGAACGTGCGTCCAAGGTACACAGCGGCTCTGTTGACCCGTCCCAGGACAATATGCTCAAAATTACCAGCGATGGGCGTAAACTTGGCCTGGATCAGCGTATTATCAATCCGCTGCTGCCGGACGAACCCGGCACCAAGGTCAATCGCTGCGTAGATAATATCATGCAGATTTGGCGGGATGGCGATGCCGACAAGCTGACCCAGCTGGTATTTTGCGATATTTCCACCCCCCAGATAACCCCCTCCAAAAAAGCGGCCAAAACACTGGACAATCCCACTCTTCACGCTCTGGAACAGGCCGTGCCACTGGACGAGCCGGAGCCGGTATTTACCGTCTATGATGATATTCGTCAAAAGCTCATCGCCCAGGGAATACCCGCCAACCAGATTGCCTTTATCCATGAGGCCAACACGGAAGCCCGAAAAAAGGAATTGTTTGCCAAAGTACGCTCTGGCCAAGTGCGTGTTTTGCTGGGCAGCACCGCCAAGATGGGTGCTGGCACCAATGTGCAAGACCGGCTTGTGGCGCTCCATGACCTGGACTGCCCGTGGCGGCCGGGAGACCTTGCCCAGCGCAAGGGTCGTATCGAGCGCCAGGGCAACCAAAATCCCCTGGTCCATGTGTACCGCTATGTGACTGAGGGAACTTTCGATGCCTACCTGTGGCAAACCGTCGAGAACAAGCAGAAATTCATTAGCCAGATTATGACTTCCAAGTCACCGGTGCGGAGCTGCGACGATTTAGATGAAACAGCGTTATCCTTTGCCGAGATTAAAGCCTTGTGCGCCGGAGACCCTCGTATTAAAGAGCGTATGGACCTGGATGTGGAAGTATCTCGTCTAAAATTGATGAAGGCTGACCATCAGAGCAAGCAATATCATCTGGAGGATCAGCTACTACAATACTTCCCGCAGGAGATCAAAAAGCATAAGAGTTTTATCCAAGGCTTTGAAGCAGACCTGGAGACCCTGGCCGCTCACCCTCACCCAGAGGATGGCTTTGCCGGTATGGAAATCCGGGGTGATACCCTGACCGACAAAGAGAACGCCGGTGCCGCCCTGCTGGACGCCTGCAAGGAGGTCAAAGGCTCCGATCCAGTACAGATTGGCACCTACCGGGGCTTTACCATGTCCGTGGAGTTTTCAGCCTGGCAACAGGAATATACCCTCCTATTGAAAGGACACATGAAACATTTGGTAACTCTAGGTACAAATCCACGCGGCAACCTAACCCGTATCGACAATGCACTCGCTCAAATGTCTCAGCGTTTAGAAGCGGTCAAGTCCCAATTGGACAATCTGTATCAGCAACAGGCCGCCGCCAAAGAAGAAGTGGGCAAGCCGTTCCCCTTTGAGAATGATCTACAAATAAAGTCTGCTCGGTTGGTAGAGTTGACTTCCTTGCTGAACATTGGCGATGGTGCCGACACAAAAGCGAAGGATGAAAAACCGCTATCATTACGTGAATTTTTAAAACAACCTATGCCACCCAGAAAACCAAGTAAAAATCCGAGACAACATGATGAGGAGATCCGCTAATGGCACAATCAACTAATCAAGACCGTCTACGCCAAATTACAGAGAGCATCGAACAAGGCATCAAGGAACTGTTTGAGAGTGAGAAATATATGCACTATCTGTCCGTGATGTCCCGGTTCCATCGCTATTCCGTTAATAACACTATGCTCATCTATATGCAGCGACCAGATGCCACACTGGTCGCTGGCTTTCAAAAATGGAAGAACCAGTTTGAACGTCACGTGAAAAAGGGCGAGCATGGTATCACCATTATCGCCCCCACCCCCTACAAAAAAAAGGTCGAGGAAATGAAACTCGATCCGGACACCCAAGCCCCCATCCTGGATGCAGATGGCAAGCCGGTCATGGAGGAAAAAGAAATCGAAATCCCCATGTTCCGTCCGGTCAAGGTGTTCGATGTGAGCCAGACAGACGGCAAGCCCCTGCCGGAGCTGGCCTCCAGCCTGTCCGGTACAGTGCCGCACTATGAAGCATTTCTGGAGGCCCTGCGGCGTTCCGCCCCAGTCCCTATCGAGTTTGAGCCGATAGCCGCCAATATGGACGGGTATTTCTCCCCCGAACAGCAGCGGATCGCCCTCCGGGAAGGCATGAGCGAGGTGCAGACTATTTCCGCTGCTGTCCATGAGATTGCACACAGCAAGCTCCACGACCCGAAAAAACATAAGCCGGAGCCAACCTGGAAGATCGTTATGGTGAGCGAGGGCGGCACCAAGCGTGACTTCCGCCTGGACTTTGCCACCCAGGTGGAAGCAGAACAGGCCGCTGCCGAGGAAGGCTGGCGCTATGTGGACGAGAATCGGTTTGAGTGGCGGTTGGAAGTGGAGGAAGATCTGACGGCGGTGAAACAAGCCGCCAAGAACCGCAACACCGAGGAAGTAGAGGCCGAGAGTATTTCCTATGCGGTCTGTCAGTATTTCGGTATCCAGACCAGCGAGAACAGCTTCGGCTACATCGCTTCCTGGTCCAAGGACAAGGAGTTGAAGGAGCTGCGGGCCAGCCTGGAAACCATCAATAAGACTTCCGGTGAGCTGATTAACGACATTGAGCGCAACTACAAGGAAATCTGCAAGGAGCGCGGCATTGACCTGACCGCCGCGTCGGAGCCGGAACAGCCTGCCCCAGCTGAGCCGGTGGTGGAGTACCGTGTACTTCCGAACGAGCATTCTGTCAATGAACTGGATCGAAGCGTGATCCAGGCATATACCGTTCAAGGGAAAAACGAGATCTCTGGCGATGTGCTGGGAGCTGGACGGACAGAAAAATGCACGGAGCTTGCAGGACGGCTCAACAGCGGAGATGTCAATGCAGCACAAGTCAAAGAGCAGTTGGCCGCCGAGCTTGGCCGCTGGCACTGCTACATCATTCCTGACATTATGACATGGAACTCTGCTGCGGGCGGCGATAAACCCCGCACCCCCATTGAGTTTTATGACAGCTATGAACAGGCCCTTGCCCGATTCCGGGAACTCCGGCCCCAGGAGTATAACAGCGAGATTGCGATCAATCCGCAAACCGACTCCCCATTCCCTCGGCTGACCTTTGGTATCCAGCGCGAACAACCCCCCAGCGCCGCTGATCTGCTTCATGTGCGGCAGGGTCAGAATTATCTGGTGGATGATTTTACCCGTATGGATGCGCTCCATCAAAGCCCGGAAGTAATGGAAGTGCTTCTCCGCATGAACGAGGACCTGGGATTTGACCGTGTTCGGCTTTTCCAGAAAGATGAGCAGGGCAACTACCGCAATGCCCCCGTTGATATGGCGTTCGATCTGTGGGAGAACCCGTATTTCCCTGACCATTCCACCGCCGAGCAACTAGGGCAGGCCGCCGAACCCGGCGCTTCCGCCCAGTTGCCAGATGTTCAGGAGCAGGCATTGGACACATATCCCATGCCAGACCCGACGCTGACCCAGAATGATCTGGAGAAGTGTGGCTACTTGGACGGCGATCTTCTGCCCCTCTCCAAAGAGCGAGCCTACGAGCTGATGGAGCGCGACCTAACCGTTTACATCATCCAGGATGGCACCCCTGAGATGGCCTTTGACACCACCGATCTGGACGCTCATGACGGCATTTTTGCTGTATCCTGTGAGGAATGGGAGCAAAGCTCAGAATTTCATGATTTGATCAAGGATCGTATGAACCATCAGGAGGAACGGGAGCAGGCATTTCTTGACCATCAGGGCGATTGTTTTGCTATCTATCAGGTGGGTCACGATGACCCCTTGAATGTGCGATATATGAATCTGGATTGGCTGAAATCCCACAATCTTTCTGTGGATCGTAGTAACTATGACCTGATTTATACTTCCCCTCTGGACGGTTCCGGCAGTATAATGGAAAAAGTGGAGAAATTGTATGAGCAGTTCAATCTTCAAAAACCGGTAGATTACCATAGTCCATCTATGAGTGTCAGCGATATTGTTGCTATTAAGCAAAACGGTATTGTCTCATTCTATTATTGCAATTCTATTGGTTTTTCTGAAATTCACAATTTCATACCGCCTAAATCAATGGCTGAACAAATCGCTGCGGCTGCGAGACACGCCCAACAAATTTCTCCTTCCGCCTCTATGCAGCATAATCGATCGGATATGGAGAGATAATCAAAATTGTATTTAAGAATAGGATGAATACCATGAGTACCATAAGTATTGGAGAGCGAATCCGGTTTTTCCGTAAATTTCGAGGAATGAAACAAAAAGATCTTGGCCTTTCTATCGGTTTTGAAGAAAAGGCAGCGGATAATCGGATTGCTCAGTATGAAACTAATTACCGTGCTCCTAAAAAGAATCGGTTGGATAAGATTGCCGAAGTATTACAGGTTTCTCCAACAGCACTGGCGCCGGACATAAACTCCTATGCAGGAATAATGCACACGTTATTTATCCTGGAAAGCGCCTATGGACTCAAGATCAGCGAAGTGAATGGGGAAGTCTGCTTAAAGGTAGATGCGAGCAAAAACGAGGATGCTGCCCGGCTTCATGAAATGCTCTGTTCATGGCGGCAAATTGCTGCCATGTTGGAGTCCGATAAAATTTCCCAAACACAATATGATTTATGGCGATATACTTATCCAATCACCAAGGAAGGAGCATTAAGCGATGAATAATATCCTGACATTTGAAGAAACGAACTTATTGTGTATTTATAATAAGTCCGGCAACCGTATCGAGGTTATCGAGGCTTTGGCCAAAATGCGTGGCCAGCTTTCTCATGAGGAACCCGAACTGCGGGAGCTGACGGACAGCGCTCTTTCCAAACTCCGGTCCATGACCGATGACGAGTTTGCTGCACTGGAATTGTATCCGGATTTCGATGAGTAAAGTTATGTATACCTCTTATATGCGCATATATCGTGTAGAAAAACGTGAAATTTGGGAGTGGATTGAGGAACAGGATCATCAACATAGGCGCGTATTGAGCCATCACGAACATGCAATTGGTGAACTCGTGATGCTGTATCTCGATCAACCGGTGGACCGTATTGCCTCCGATCTGGCCGAAGTTTCTGACTATTTTCTGCATGAAGCAAAACATCCGATTTCCGAAGCAGAATGGGCGATGTGGGGAAAATATCTTAGTGAAATTAGTTGTAAACACCCATTTTTCTTATTGGTTGAACAGTTATTTTCAAAGATTTATCAACAATACCAACAGGATATCGATGTTGATTTTAACTGCTTCTATCATTTAGCTGAACAATTCAATACGCTACAAAATACATTGAAAGAGCAAGTAAGCAGATATTTAAATGCCAAAAGCATAAAAACCACTGCTCTTGAAAATTTCATGGATCAGGCTTTGCAAGATGATGGGTGCTTTTCATCCCTTACGATGAAACCTGAAATTGTTCCCAGAGAATATTTATGTGATTTTTCTGGTGCACTGCCTATGCCGTGTGATTTTCTCCAGAATCCGATGTGGAAAGACCACGATTATGCACTTACACGGGTATTTTATCCTCAAACACCAATAGAAATCGGAGATTATTTCCTTTCTCTGTTTTTACAGGAGGATGTAAGATTTAAAATCTGCAAAAACTGTGGCCGCTATTTCGCAGTCATGGGAAAATCTAAACGTGAATATTGCACGCGCATTGTTGAAAATTCCCGCACATTGCGAACCTGCATGAATATTGGTGCAGCCCGGTTATATAACAGCACTCGTGCTCAGCATCCAGCAAGGAAAGCCTATATGAAGGTATATAAGACACTCAATTCCCGTATGAGAGCCAACCGTATGACCAAGGAAGCATTCACCTTGTGGTCCGCAGAGGCGCGTAAAAAGCGAGATGATTGTATTGCTGAACGTATTACATTAGAACAGTTTCAGGAATGGCTGAGTTCACATTAAAAATATTTTTTAAATAGACAACGCCCGACACAGAATTATAAGGTTCTGTGTCGGGCGTTCTGCTGATTTCGGTGATGCTCTGCGTTGTATCGATCCATGTATTTTTTTCGTGTCTGACGTGTTGGGATAAATGATACCCTCCTTTGGTATGATTGCGCGAGAGAAGGAAAAGCCGCCCTGTGATGGGCGGCCTGGGCACTATTTGTATTTTTTTATGAGCGGCTTAAAATATTTTTCCTCCGCTGCGGCGCGGGCTTGGGCGGCGTCTTCGAGATCGTCATACAATCCGAGATGGTGTTGTACCCCCTGAAACGCTATGTATGCTTCCCATTTTTTCCGGCGACGGTTCCAGCTGACACCGGTCACCCCGCTGGAATTATGTTTTCTCTCGGGGTGTCTGATTGCGCCGAGCCGTGTGCCATCCACACGATCTGACAGCATGAGAGCCGGATTGACTGCGCAGCCGCAGGAAATTGTGTTTCCGCTTTGCAGGCTTGCATAATCTGTGATTGTTTCGCGGCCGCAATCGCACTTACAGCGCCACAGCGTTTTGCCGGATTTTCGCCCCAGATATTCCACTGCTACGAGCCTGCCGAACCGGCTGCCTGTTATATCCTTACGGCGGCTGCAGCCGCAGGAGCTTGTGTTTCCGCTGAGCAAGGAATACCGGCGGATGTCTTTGATTGTGCCACAATCACATTGGCAGCGGCACATGGGCCATTTTTCAGACCTGAACTCATCGATCACGACGAGCCGGCCGAATCTGCGGCCAATCAGCGGCTCACTCATTTCTTATCACCTCGCCGGACAAGCATTATAGGATTCACTCTAAAGAGCCGGATACAATACAAACTCTATTCATTTTTTTTGAGAATCGTAGAGGAGTGTTCTAGGATCAACTCCGAGTGCATCGGCAACCGCAAACAGGTTTTTAGCTGCCATATCACCCGGCGAAACCTCACCGGCTTCCAGACGTTGAATCTGCCTGATTTGCATATTACATGCACATGCCAGCGACTGCTGGGTAAAACCAGCAGCCTTGCGAATCTCTTTTATATTCATCGGATCACCTGCGATCATTCAGCCCAAGGGAGGTCGGTGCCGTCATTGAACTGCCAGCCGTTGTTCTCGTCCCATACGACCTTTTCAGGGTCGATCGGTGCCGAAAGCGCCACGTCGGATGCGAAATCAGCGAAACGGTAGTTACCGTCATCGTCGATGTAGTAAATAAAACCCGCGGTTTCGGTCATGGTATCATACAGCTTTTTCATTTTTTGTTCCTCCTTGTTATTGTCCGTGTTGTTTACTGTGATTACAGTATACGACATATAAGTCATATTGTCAATATGGTAACATGACATTAAAGTCACAAAAATAATTGGTGTTTTTTGTGCAATATGGTTCCTTGGCGCAATGGCAGCGTTTGTCGCCAGATCTACATCACAGAACAGAAAACGCCCGACACAGAACCTGATAATTCTGTGTCGGGCGTTATTTGCACATGAAGCATATAATGTACAAGATGTATAAGAAGTATGCACATGAAGTAAAGTTAGCGTTCCGTATTTTTGTCTTTGGATCGGGAGTAGTCGTGTGGCTGACTTGCAGAAAGTGAAGCTTCTTTGAGGATATCAGCCATTCGCTTCTTCTCAGGTTTTGAACGCTCTAAAGACGGGGTCCAGGTTTTCTCAAGCTGCCTCTGAAGATAAGAAACTAAAGGAGAAAGCTCCTGTTCCCGATCAAACGCTTCCAAGGCTGCATAATAAGATTTTCGATCTTGCTCATGTATGACGATGGGCGGATGCTCATGCAGGATCAAAAAGTAATTCATCAGCAATCGACCGGTGCGGCCATTTCCATCGGCAAACGGATGAATGTTCTCAAACTTTGCATGAAAATAGGCCGCTGCCATCAGGGCGTTTTTATTGTCTACGTCCTGCAATTCATCTAGCAGTTCATCCATTTCTTCGGCCACATCAGAAGCCGGAGCACCGGTTTCATCTCGGCCTGTTACATAATCTCTATGCTTATATTCACCTGGACGCTCCCCGAGTTGATATCTTCTGGTATCATAGGTGTTTTTGGTCAGTCGCTTTTGTATCTGCTTTACAAAATCTTCGGTCAAAGGCATTCTTTGATCGAAAGCCGTTAAAATTGCCTCAAATGCCTCTTTTGAATTGCGGATTTCAAATAATGTTCGCAAATCCCCTGTATAACTCGTTACGGTATCGTTGGTAAAAATCTCTCGTGTATCATAGTAGGTGATGCTATCGTTTTCGATTTTTCCAGAGTGATAGGCAAAATGGATACCGTATGAACTTAATATAGCGGACAGCTCATTTGCATTTTGTATTCGCTGATTTTTCCACCAGTCACAGATTTTCGAGTATTCCATTTGAATCCCTTCTTGCCTCTTTTATCGACTTTTACAACTTTTTTAAGAAGTTCTTTTTTAGCTTACACAGCACCGGTTTATAGGTACGGTTGGTTTCTTCGATCTCCTCGCGGAACACTTCCATCACCAGCACCACTTCCCTATGGTCGTGAACACGTACCATGACCAGATCGCCGGGTTTGATACGGGAGCGGCGCAGCGCCTTGGGGATATGCCAGCAATAACACGCCTTGGGGTTGAGAATATACTGCCCATTGCGTTTGCGAAAATGGCAGGCCCGTATGGTATTGGCTGATTTTTTCATCCTCATCCTCTGCTTTCTTTGAATCGACTCATACTTGACAAATACGGGGGTTTTGAGTATAATAAATACCAGTAAACGGCGGCCTGGGCTAGAGGCGGTCGTTCCTGTTTCGATTTTCAGTCGATGAAACGCCGCTCTCTTAACTGGGGGCGGTTATTTCTTTATATATCCGAGGATACCAAAGACGATCGCACAGATCAGGTTTAAAAGTGCAAGCACTTCTAACACTGTCATATGTATCCCCTCCCTTCCGGGAGGAACAACCTTTTTTCGCTGTTTACTGGCAAAATTTATTATACCATATCGTCCTTGTCATGTCACAAGTTTTTTACGATTTACCCAGATCATACTACTAAGGCCCGGTGCAGAATCTATAATTCTGTGCGGGGCCTTGTCTTATAATTTGACATCTTCCGAATAAGCCTGGGCTCGTTTAATCCATTGATTAAACACCTCATAATCAATATACGATGCTTCTAGCTTCTGACGCATATCTTGGAAGTCTTCCAGAAACAAACACAAAGGATTGTTTGCATTGGCCATGGGGTCATTTCCCTTAAATTTTATAGAACAGGACCATTCCTTACTGTGAGGTGTACGCTGTACATCGATTTCAAAACGGATATTTTCTTTCTTATTCAATCTATAAAGCACTGAAATGAAATCCGAAAGACTTCCCATTTCAGCGTCAGCGTCCTGATAGCCCATCAGTTTTTCTGGAGATGTATTTAAAATATTTGCGATGGAAGTAATCATCCCAATGGACGGCTCGATTTCACCGCTTTCGTATTTTTGAACCGTACGCATTGTCTTGTTTAGACGTTGGGCTAGTTCTGATTGGCTTAAATGTGCTGCCTTGCGCGCTGCCTTAATTCTTTTACCGATTTCATTGGTTTTTAACTCAGATTCCTGATATATATTATGCAGCATTTCTATCATTCCTTTAATAGTTTCATGGTTCTACACCAAGCAATTCTTCCAAGGATGGAAGTCCAAGGGATTGTCGTATTAACAATCTAAGATAGATCGGGCAGCCTCCACGTGCTTCCCAGTTTTGCACGGTTCGGCATGGGATAGCAAAGCGATCGGCAAATTTCTTTTGAGAAAGACCAGAGATTGCACGCAGCGAGCCAATCGGACGTCTGATCTCGTCGTATAAATCATGCAGCACATTTGTACTATGATCAAGGTCGTCAGGATCGAATTCCTTGATGTTATCGCACTCTGGCATTAGTAGCCAGCGTGCACGGAAAATATCAAACGGCAGTTCATCGGCAGACCGAACAAACTCAGAATAAGTCGCATATGTCATTATATTTTCTCCTTTTACAATAAGAAGCGTTCTTTTCTCTATTTACGCTTTTATCGTATTACCTATCAGAGTATATGTCAAGATACATAGTCATTCCTTTTTGTGTTCGTCTATTTTCCCAGTCCAACCACAGGAACAATGAAAAACATCACCCTGCCCTTCATTGTCGCAGATTTCGCCGCCAGCGCTGCCATTGCGCCAATGAACCAAATTGCACAAAAATCCGCTTTGTTTTTTTGTGACTTATGAGTCACATTATAGTATTGACAATATGACTCAGAAGTCGTATAATGTAATCACAGCAAAGGACAGGACACCGACAAGGAGGAAATGAAAATGAAAAAGAATACCAATTATGCTCGTCTTTCCGAGGATACCGTACGCAAGGCCCTGGTTGAGAATCAGAGCATCGAATTCGAAAGTGACCGTGCCGACTACTATCTTCATATCACCGATTGCGGAGAGATCGTCCCAAATGTGCAAAGTGCCGACGAAAGCTTTATCGCGCACGTTTATCCCGAATCCTACGGATTTACTGCCGAGCAGTGGGAGAGCGAAGATTTTTCCGTAGAAGACATCTACGACCACGAAGTCCCCGGCGATCCGGTTTTCGACGCGATCGTCCGCGAGCTTACCGATAAGGCAAATGCCTGGCTGGAAAATAACGAATGAATTAAGGTGATTCGATGAATATCAAAGAGATTCGAAAGGCCGCCGGGTTTACCCAGCAGTCGCTTGCAGATGCCTGTGGAATGCAAATAAGACAGATTCAACGCCTGGAAGCCGGTGAAGTCCACCCCGGCGATATGGCCGCAAAAAACCTTTTCGCCGTGGCTGATGCGCTCGGCATTGATCCACGCGCATTGCTATCAGATAAGCCGTCCTAATGGGCGGCTTATCACTTTATCATGTTAGGGCTGCCGGGATTGAACCGGCAATGTCCATTCCAGGCCCCATATACCCCTTGCGGGGTATGCGCGATTATCGCCCGCCAGCGTCCCAAATTTTTCAGCACAGTTCAGTACGGCGAATGATTTCATCATTGCCTGCTTCGTCTTCCCATATAGAAGACAGCGCCCAGTCAGATGCAAATGTATCCCGGTCATTCACTTCAAGCGCATCAAGCCATAGGGTGGCAAAGATTTTACTGTTCACGGTTTATGCCTCCTTAGTATAGAGTTTTCTATATTTTTATTATATAACCCAATAGAGTATATGCCAATAGAGTATATTATATATTTTGAATAATAATAAAACCCTCTGGTACTGCAACACCAGGGGGTTCGTGTTTCCAGTATCAAAATGTATACATTTTAATATATAAGACTTTTCCTCTTATAAAAATATCAAAATCTATACATTATTCTTTTTAAGATAGCTTATTTCTTATCTTTACATTTTGATACCTTTGCCGTACAATAAATCCAGCAAAGGGGGATTTCGCATGGCAGTTTATGGTTATCACCGCACCAGCACCACTGAGCAGCACCTGGATCGCGGCGTCCGGGCGATTCGGGAGTTTTGCGCCGCGCGGGGTTGGGAGCTGGCCGACCTATATACCGACCAGCAGACCGGCCGCCACTTCGACCGGCCGGAATACCGGTTTATGCGCCGCCGCCTGCTGCCGGGAGATGTGCTCATTTTATCCGAGCTCGACCGCCTAGGCCGCAACAAGGAAGATACCTTAAAAGAGCTGCGGTATTTTCAAGAGCGCGGGGTGCGGGTGATGATTTTGGAAATCCCGACCACCCTATTGGACGATTCGGCGCTTGATGACCAGATGGCCAACCTCATCTTGCAGACGGTCAATCAGATGCTGATTGAAATGTATGCCGTGTTTGCCCAGGCCGAAATGGAAAAACGGGAAAAACGCCAGCGGGAAGGCATCGAAGCAATGAAGGCTCGCGGCGATTGGGCACGGTATGGCCGACCGCGTAGGCTGGATCTTGCTACCTTTGGCGAAGCGTATGAAAAGGTACAGGCAGGCCAAATGCGTCCGACTGACTGCATACGGCAGCTTGGACTTACCAAACCGACCTATTACCGATATAAAAAGGAATGGACACAACTACAAAAATCGTCTCTTTAAATTTGTAGCCACAAAATACAAAGACCTTCTGCGTTATACAGAAGGTCTTTTATTATTGCACACGATGTACACGAAGTATAAGAAGTACAAGATTTTTCTCGTAAAATACTCCCACCTCTATTGACACACACGAAGTATACGATGTATAATAGGTACACGAAGTACAACAAGTATAAGAAGAACAAGAAGTATAAATTTGTCTGTTTGGGAGGGTAGACATATGAAAACCAAAAATCAACAGACCATTACCTCTTTTGAGGCGTCGCCGCTCGGTGAGCTACGCCGTCACTTACAGTACACACTGGCAATGTATGGCGTACATCAATCAAATGATCTTCCCGATTCACTCAGATCCTTGCGCTCAGCATGGATTTGGGAGGATGCCCCGGAGATGCAGTATTCGATTGATATCGATACCGTGTTCCGCATCGCGGACTACATTGGTATTCACCCACAAGAGCTGCTATTCGGAAACCCGGAAGGTGCGTCGCTACGGGCGTTGGCTAAAAAGATGGAGCAGGCCACCCAATCCAAAGCATGTGTCACTGGCTTGAGTAAATCGGGCCTATGCGGTGCTGCTCAGTATTGTAATGCACCTTATAAATGCTGTATTGCCTGCCCCTCTCCCTGTAACGGTCGCTGCGGCTGGCTGGAAGATGCACCGTAACGCATCCTCGTGAGTGTGATACACATGAAGTACACAAAGTTTGCACATGAAGCATAAGAAGTACAAGGCTTTGTCGAATCATATGTGCAAACTTTTCTTGACGCACAACATACACAAGAAGTATAATAAGTATATGAAGTACAATATGTACAAAAAGGAGAAATCATGAAAGTATATGTGATCGCAAATCAAAAGGGAGGCATCGGCAAAACCACAACTGCTACCGCCCTGGCATCCATCCTAGCAGAAAGAGGCTATCGCACCTTATTCATTGATGCAGACAAACAAGGTAACAGCTCAGATACCTACCGCGCCGACATCGAGGGCGTTCCAACCCTGTATGATGTATTGCTGGACGATGATCGCATTCCTTTGGCCGACGCTATCCAGGCCACGCTCTGCGGCGATATTGTGGCATCCGACCCCCTGCTGCGCAAAGCCGATAAAATTTTATACGATGACGTCGAAGGGCTGTACCGCTTGCAGGACGCCCTCCAAAACTTGAAGGGTTACGACTATGTAGTGATCGATACCAACCCGTCCATTGACGCCATGCTCAAAAGCTGTCTGATCGCCTGCGATGAGGTCATCATCCCGATCACAGCTGACCGCTATGCCCTGCAAGGTCTTTCCCAGCTCCATGAGATGATCCAGGCTATCAAGCGTCGGCAAAATCCTAATCTGAAAATCGCCGGACTGCTGCTAGTTAAATACGACCGCCGTACCAATTTGAGCAAGGAAGTCAAGGAATCTCTGGAACGAGTAGTAGATCATTTGGACACTCGCCTGTTCCATACTAAAATCCGTGAGAGCATCCGCGCGCGTGAAGCGCAAGCCAAGCGCCTAATGTTGATTCAATACCAGAAAAATTGCACTACTGCCGCAGACTATGAGCATTTTGTCGATGAGCTTTTGAAGGGAGAATAAAATTTATGGCTAGAAAACGTTCCAGTTCCTTTGGAGCTGATGAGGGATTATTCGACAACTTTAGTTCCCATCCCACACAACAAGTACAAGATCAGCCTCATACACACGATACACACGAGGTACACGAAGCATATGAAGTGCCGGGAAAAGATATTGTACCTCCTGTGCATGTGGCACAAGAAGTACACCAAGTACAAGAGATGATGCCCGGTCGGGAGCTGGGCAGCACCCAGGGCAAGAAGGGGCAAAAGCTGCGCCGCATCAACATGGCGTTCTCAGATCAGAATCACTCGTATATTACGTATGAGAGTCGTCGTCGCGGCCTTTCGGCAACGGCATTTGTCAACCTTATTATCGATGAATATCGTAGGAACGACGATAGCTCTGGTCGATGAAAGGTAGACGAATAATGTTTCATCATGTGGCTTACTTGTAATAGCCGCTGATTCATGCTATTATATCAGTAGGCAAAGATAGGATGTATCCCACTGGATACAGCGAAACGCCCCGGAGCTGGAACCTCCGGGGCGTTTCTATTCCGTTTTGGGTAAGCAGCTCCGCGCGGCCGAGAACCAGAAACACGAAGTACAAGACGCACATGATGTATAATAGGTATAACAGGCACAAGATATAACAAGGAGATTGTAATCCTCATAAAGATCCCGCATGAATCTTTCGCCATGTGGCTATACTTGCAATAGCCGCTGATCTATGCTATTATATCAGTAGGCAAAACGATAGTAGTGTCCTTGTTGGCACGCAAAAACCCCTGGTGTAGCCGCACCAGGGGTTTTCTATTCCGTTTTGGGTAGGTGGCTTAGGCCCAAGGCTGGCTACCAACTATTCTTCTCCATCCAGCCATTTGCAAATGTAGTAGGCGAATACACTTGCCACGATAGAGAGCAAAAACGATAGAAGTACATCCATGTTGGCACACCCCCTTCCTCTACCTGGTGTGGGGGCGGTAGCTCATTTAGTATAACAAGAAAGCTATTACTGTGCAACTATGCGCCTTCACTGTTGGAATTGCGATCGCGGATGAGCGAGCAGCTCCGCGCAGCCGAGAACCAGAAACATGAAGCACAAGACGCACATGATGTATAACAGGTACAATAGACACAAGATGCAACAGGGAGGTTGTAATCCTCATAACTATACTTGAAACAGTCAATAATCTGTGCTATTCTATCAGTAGGCAAAATGATGAGAGTATCCATAGGATACAAAACCCCCGGAGGTCGCAACTCCGGGGGTTCTCTATTCCGTTTTGGGTGAGCAGCTCCGCGCGGCCGAGAACCAGAAGCATAAAGTACAATACACACACGATGTACAACAGGTACAACAGACACAAGATGTAGCAGGGAGGGACATCAGATGAAAAAGGGAAAACTGATTGTAAGCACAGCGCTGGCATTTGCTCTGGCGGCCGGGATGACGGCCGGAGCCGTCGATCAGACCGCGAAAGCAACCACCAGCAAAGTGTTGGTGGACGGCAAGGAGATTTCCTTCACGGCCTACGAGATCAATGACTACAACTATTTCAAGCTGCGCGATATCGCAGCGGCAGTAAACGGTTCTGCCAAGCAGTTTGCAGTCGGTTGGGATGCAGCAGCGAATGCGATCAGCCTGACCAGCAGCACAGCTTATACGCCCGCAGGCGGCGAGCTGGAACCGCCGGCAAGCATGGAGAATGCAACGGCCAAGGAAACCAACAGCGCGGTTTCCCTGGATGGCACGGCACAGGACTTCGACGCCTACGAGATCAACGACTATAACTATTTCAAGCTGCGTGACGTATGTGCAGCCCTGGACATCGAGGTCGGCTGGGATGCGGCAACGCAGACGATCACCCTGACAACCACCGGCGCAGCCGAGGACGAAGGGGAGCAGGAGCAGCCGACAGAGGAACCCCCGGTTTTGGAACCGAATGCCAATGGCCACGTTTTCAGCCCGGCCATCGACCAGCCGATCGTGCGGCCAGAGGGCGAGAATGTTCAGGATGTGAAGGTTTATGGAGAAGTCTATAAGGGTATGACTCTGATTGCAGGTGCACAGTTAGAGTTCTACGCAGATGAGGAAGGCTCCCAGCTTATCGGCACGGCTACGACTGATGAGAATGGGGAGTATGAACTGATGCTCCCATTTGATATGACGCTTGATCCGTTTCATATCGGAAGTTACAAAGGTCAAATCTGGGTAGAAGCTTATTGGATAGATGCCCAAGGAAATAAGTATTCAAATGTAAGTGGGACGACGCTTGGTACATTTGGCCCTATCTATGATTTGGATATTAAAGTTGATGGTGGCATTTATCATTCCATGGCAGTTTCACAAAACCCCACCAACTGGTAAGCACAAGTAAAAGCAAACGCCGACATGAATTTCATGTCGGCGTTTTTTTGATTACGTTTACTTGTTTCGAAACTTCTTGTACCTCTTATACCTTTTGTACTTCTTGTACTAAGCTTGTATTTTAAAATTTGACATGATATAATATCAATACAAAGGGGCGCTGCGACGTGCAGCTGACCTCAGTTAACGCTTATGAAATGACTGCTTAACCTTGGTCGGGGGCAGTCATTTCGCATTTATGGTCAATATGTACAGCCAAAAGACCGCACACAAAAAGATTTTTACAATCTTGTACCGCAATGCTGCATCACCTCCTCCCGTCCGGGATTTGGGAAATGCACCTCCCCTCTATCGAAAATAGAGAGAAGTCAACCGCCCGCCGCTGGGAACGACAGCGCCCAAATGATTATCAAATAGTGGCGTAAAACCCCTTCCTTCAGGTATGGGGATATAAGCGGTCTCCCCTTTCTATTGTATTAGATA
>CALWSF010000057.1 GCA_944384125.1 uncultured Lachnospiraceae bacterium
ATCCGAATTCTCTGGGATTGTCTCTTTCCTGCGTGTTAGGGATTAAAATTCGGTATTAACCGACAACCCCTTTTTTTAAAATCTGAAGTGCAAAGAAGTTCATAGTGTGTTATACTAACAAGCGTGAGCTGCCCTGAAACAGAGACTTAATAAGTGGCCGGACAGAATGCCGGCTGTCAAACAGGATGATATGAGAGAGGACGGTAAACGATGAATCTGAATGTATTTCTGGGTGTTATGATTCCCTTTGTCGGAACGACGGCGGGTGCTGCCTGCGTATTTTTTCTTAAAAGTCAGCTGAAGCCGTCTGTGCAGAAAGCTCTTCTGGGCTTTGCTTCCGGGGTAATGGTGGCGGCCTCTGTATGGTCGCTTCTGATTCCTGCCATGGATATGTCAGCTGATATGGGGCGTCTGGCCTTTATTCCGGCTGCCGCCGGATTCCTTCTGGGGATTTTTTTCCTTCTTCTTATGGATCTGCTGATTCCCCATCTTCATCTGGGAAGTGATAAGCCGGAGGGCCGGATGTGCAGCCTTAAGAAAACCACGATGCTGGTGCTCGCCGTTACCCTTCACAATATACCGGAAGGCATGGCGGTGGGAGTAGTGCTTGCGGGTCTTTTGGCTGAGAGCGGAGGTATTACCCTGGCGGGGGCTCTGGCGCTCTCCATTGGAATCGCCATTCAGAATTTCCCTGAGGGGGCGATTATTTCGCTGCCTCTTAAAAGCGAATCGGGGAGCAGCCGCGGGAAGGCATTTTTCATGGGAATGCTGTCCGGAATTGTGGAGCCGATCGGTGCGCTCTGCACGATTCTGGCCTACCGGGTTCTGGAACCGGCGCTGCCTGTTCTTCTGGCATTTGCCGCCGGAGCCATGATATACGTTGTGGTGGAGGAACTGATACCGGAGGCGTCGGAGGGAAGTCACTCCAATATAGGAACCATCGGCTTTGCAGCCGGTTTTGTCATTATGATGATTCTTGACGTCGCGCTGGGGTAAGATTCGGCGCACGATTCTCTTCTGCGGGGAGAATATAAATCCCCTTTTCGGGGAGATCCGGCTTTGCCGCCGGAACCTGTCTTTTAAATAGTCTGGAGGAATGTAATATATGGAAAAAACGCAGTACAATGCGGACAGTATCACGGTCCTGGAGGGTCTTGAGGCGGTCCGCAAGCGCCCGGGTATGTACATTGGAGGTGTAGGCACGAAGGGGCTTAACCATCTGATATATGAGATAGTGGACAATTCAGTGGATGAGCATCTGGCGGGAGCCTGCAGCGAGATCTGGGTTACGCTCGAGGCGGACGGTTCCTGTACAGTCCGGGACAATGGCCGGGGAATTCCGGTGGAGATGCACAAAAAGGGAGTGCCGGCGGAGAGAATTGTTCTCTCCACGCTTCATGCAGGCGGAAAGTTTGACAACAATGCCTACAAGACAAGCGGCGGTCTTCACGGGGTTGGTTCTTCCGTTGTAAATGCTCTGTCCGAGCATATGGATGTGACTGTGTATAAAAACGGGCAGATCCACCATGACGCCTACCGGCGCGGTATTCCCACGGTAGAACTGGTAAACGGTCTTCTGCCTGTAGTGGGAAAGACGAAAGAAACCGGAACCAGAATCAATTTTCTTCCTGACGGAGAGATATTTGAGAAAACGCGTTTCAAGGCGGAATGGCTGAAAAGCCGCCTTCATGAGACGGCGTATCTGAATCCGCAGCTTACTATTTACTATGAGAATAAAAGAGAGGGCGAACAGGAGCAGATTACCTACTCCGAGCCGGAGGGAATTCTGGCTTATGTAAAAGAGCTTAACAGTACCAAGACTCCCATTCACGATCCCATTTATTTTAAGGGTGTCTCGGAGCAGGTAGAGGTGGAGATTGCCCTTCAGTTTGTGGACGCTTTTGAGGAAAATGTGCTGGGCTTCTGCAATAATATCTTTACCCAGGAGGGCGGTACCCACCTGGTTGGATTTAAGACACGCTTTACCCAGCTCATCAACAGCTATGCGAGGGAACTGGGGATTCTTAAGGAGAAAGATTCCAACTTTACCGGTGCTGACACGAGAAACGGAATGACGGCTGTGGTGGCTGTCAAGCACCCGGATCCCATTTTCGAGGGCCAGACAAAGACAAAGCTGGCCAGCGCTGACGCCACAAAGGCCGTATTCAATGTGACGGGGGATGAGCTTCAGCTCTTTTTTGACCGCAATGTGGAGATTTTAAAGGCGATCATCGGCTGCGCGGAGAAATCGGCCAAAATCCGCAGGGCGGAGGAAAAAGCCAAAACCAATATGCTGACCAAATCAAAGTTCTCCTTTGACAGCAACGGAAAGCTTGCAAACTGCGAGAGCCGCGAGGCCGAAAAGTGCGAGATTTTCATTGTTGAGGGAGACTCCGCCGGCGGCTCTGCCAAGATGGGCAGAAACAGGCGCTATCAGGCGATTCTTCCCATCCGCGGAAAGATCTTAAACGTGGAGAAGGCGTCCATGGACAAGGTTCTCGCCAACGCGGAGATCAAAACCATGATTAACGCCTTCGGCTGCGGTTTTTCGGAAGGATACGGAAACGATTTTGACATAACAAAGCTCCGCTATCACAAGATTATCCTCATGACGGATGCGGATGTGGACGGAAGCCATATTGACACGCTGCTTCTTACTTTCCTTTACCGCTTTATGCCGGATCTCATAAATAACGGCCATGTCTATATTGCCATGCCGCCCCTTTATAAAGTGATTCCCAAAAAAGGGGAGGAGGAATACCTTTATGATGAGAAGGCGCTTGAGAAATACCGCAAAACTCATAAGGGGGAATTTATTCTCCAGCGGTTCAAGGGTCTGGGAGAGATGGATGCAGAGCAGCTCTGGGAGACTACGCTGAATCCGGAAAACAGAGTGCTTAAAAGGGTGGAGATCGAGGATGCCAGAATGGCGTCGGAGATCACAGAGATGCTTATGGGAAGCGACGTACCGCCCAGGCGGCAGTTTATATATGATCATGCGGATGAGGCAGAGATCGACGCATAAAACAGAATGGGAGTAGAAATAAATGGCAGAAAAAATCATAACGACAGAATATTCTGAGGAGATGCAGAAAAGCTACATGAATTACTCAATGAGTGTCATTACGGCCCGCGCCATCCCCGATGCCAGAGACGGGCTTAAGCCGGTGCAGAGGCGTGTCCTCTACGATATGGGAGAGCTTCATCTGGGTTACGATAAGCCCCACCGGAAGTCGGCGCGTATCGTCGGCGATACCATGGGTAAGTATCATCCTCACGGCGACAGCTCCATCTACGAGACGCTGGTTGTTCTGTCACAGGGATTTAAAAAGGGCATGCCTCTTGTGGACGGACACGGAAACTTCGGTTCCATCGAGGGGGACGGCGCCGCTGCCATGCGGTATACGGAGGCCCGTCTCCGGAAATTCACAGAAGAAGTCTATTTAAAGGATCTGGACAAGACGGTCCGCTTTGTCCCGAACTATGATGAGACAGAAAAAGAGCCGGAAGTGCTCCCTGTAAGAGTTCCCAATCTTCTGGTAAACGGTTCCGAGGGAATCGCCGTCGGCATGAGCACCAGCATTCCGCCTCACAATCTGGGTGAGGTAATTGACACGGTCATGGCCTATATTGACGATCCCGATCTTGATACAGAGACACTTCTCGGGATGCTTCACGGCCCGGATTTCCCCACCGGCGGAATCATCGCCAACAAAAGCGAGCTGGCTTCCATCTATGAGACAGGGAGCGGAAAGATTAAACTGAGGGCCAGGATGGAGGTAGAGCTGGGGAAGAGAAAATCCGACAGGGACAAACTTGTCATCTCTGAGATTCCCTATACCATGATCGGGGCCGGCATCAACAAGTGCCTTACGGATATTGCCGAGCTTGTGGATACCAAGAAGCTTCCCGAAGTGGTGGATATTTCCAACCAGTCAAATAAAGAAGGAATCCGCATTGTTCTGGAGCTTAAAAAGGATGCGGATATTGACCGTGTCCGCAATATTCTTTACAAAAAGACGAAGCTTGAAGATACATTCAGCGTCAACATGCTGGCTATTGTAAAAGGCCGCCCTGAGACGCTGAATCTTAAGGGAATCCTCAGAAACTATCTGGATTTCCAGTATGAAAATAATACGCGCAAGTACAATGTGCTTCTGGAAAAGGAGCTGGAGAAAAAAGAGATAAAGGAAGGCCTTATTGAAGCCTGTGACTGCATTGATCTGATTATCGCCGTACTGCGCGGTTCCAAAAATCTGAAAGACGCCAAAGCGTGCCTGATGAACGGGGACATCTCCCGGATTCAGTTTAAGACGCCCGGATTTGAGGAGGATGCCAAAAAGCTTCACTTCACAGAGAAGCAGGCATCCGCGATTCTGGAGATGCGGCTTTACAAGCTGATCGGGCTTGAGATTCTTGCTCTTCAGAAGGAATATAAGGAGACACTGAGAAAGATTAAGGAGTACCACCGGATCTTATCTGACCGCATCAGGATGGACGAGGTTATAAAAGAAGATCTGACAGCAATCCGCGCAGAATTTGCGGGTCCGAGAAAAACGCTTATTGAGGACGGAAAGGAAGCCGTTTATCAGGAAGTGAAGGAAGAAGAGCGGGAGGTCGTATTTGTGATGGACCGCTTCGGTTACTGCAAGATTCTGGAACGTTCCATCTATGACAGAAACCAGGAGGCCGCGGATGCGGACAGCAGCTTTACGGTTCCGTGTTCTACCGGAGATAAGATCTGTCTGTTTACGGACTCGGGACAGCTTTATCAGGTTAAGGTATCAGAGATTCCCTACGGAAAGCTGCGGGACAAGGGAACGCCCATTGACAACTTAAGTAAATATGACAGCACAAAAGAAAGAATCCTTTTTGTGACGAATTCCTCTTCCCTGCCGGGGCAGCGTTTCCTGTTTGCCACAAAGGATGCCATGGTAAAAATCGTGCCAGGAGAAGAATTTGAGACCAACAACCGGGCGGTGGCAGCCACAAAGCTCCAGGAGGAAGATGCGGCTGTCTGTGTGAAGCCTGTGGAGGAATTCTGCACGGAGGCTGTGATCCAGACGACGAACGGTGTATTCCTGCGGTTTTCCCTGGAGGAAATCCCCACCCTCAAAAAAAATTCAAGGGGCGTGCGGGGAATTAAGCTTTCTGAAGGAGAAGAACTTGAAACGGTTCATCTTATCGGGGAGGGCGGCGATCCGGTTGCCCAGTATAAGGGAAAAGCAGTTCATTTAAGCCGGCTGAAGCTGGGAAAAAGAGACGGAAAAGGGAGCCGGGCAAGAGCCTGACGGCATACCTTTCAGAATAAAAGAACGAGAAAAGGAGGAATAATAATGGCAGAACAGAGAACACCTACACCGCACATCGGAGCAAGAGAGGGGGAGATAGCAGAGACAATCCTTCTTCCCGGAGATCCGCTGCGCGCACAGTACATTGCAGAAAACTTTCTCACAGGGGTAAAACAGTTTAATGCCACGAGAAACATGTTCGGCTTCACGGGAGAGTATAATGGAAAGCCTGTGTCTGTTATGGGAACGGGAATGGGGTGTCCTTCCATTGGAATCTATTCCTATGAGCTTATACATTTTTACGGCTGCAAAAATCTGATCCGCGTGGGAACTGCCGGGGCACTCCGCCCGGAGGTAAAGGTCCGGGACATTGTATTCGGAATGGGCGCCTGCACCACATCCAATTATGTGAAGCAGTTCTGCCTGCCGGGAGATTATTCCTGCATCTGCAGCTACGCACTTCTTGAAAAAGCGGTGGAGGCCGCGAAAAAGAGGGGCCTTCATTACCATGTGGGAAATATTTTAAGCTCCGACATGTTTTATAATCCTGAGCTTCCTCCCCGCGGGACGGGCTGGGATAAGATGGGGGTTCTTGCAGTGGAGATGGAGGCAGCGGCGCTTTACAGCAATGCGGCCTATGCAGGAGTCAATGCGCTCTGTATCCTGACGGTTTCTGATTCTGCCGTTACCGGGGAAGCGACTACTGCCGAGGAGAGACAGACAACATTTACCAGCATGATGGAGGTTGCGCTGGATCTGGCATAATGCAGACGGGGGAGAAGAGAAATGGGATTTAAGTTTGATTTTCAGGAATACCGGTATCCGTCCCGGCGGGAGATGGTTTTCGGAAGAAACGGAATGGTGTGCACCAGTCAGCCTCTGGCCGCTCAGGCCGGGCTTGATGTGCTGAAGGCGGGCGGAAACGCAGTCGATGCGGCTGTGGCGACGGCTGCGGCGATGACGGTTTTAGAGCCCACATCCAACGGACTTGGAAGCGATGCATTTGCTCTCGTCTGGCTGGAGGAGAAAAAGGAGCTTCTTGGCTTAAATGCCAGCGGCTGTGCGCCGGCTGCCATTACAGCAGAAAAGGTAAGGGCACAGGGGTACGATAAGATGCCGGATCGGGGATGGATTCCGGTTATGGTGCCGGGAGCGCCGTCGGCATGGGCGGAGCTTGTAAAAAAATACGGCAGACGGACTCTCCGGGAAAATCTGGAGCCTGCCATAAACTACGCAAAGAACGGTTACGGCGTTACCCCTACCATTGCGGGGCTGTGGAAATCCGGATTTGATATGTTTGAAAAGATCCGCCGGGCCGAAGGAGAAAAAGCAGCCTGGCTTGAGCCCTGGTTTTCCCATTTTGCGCCGGAGGGCCGTGCGCCGGAAGCCGGGGAAGTCTGGAGCTCCCGGGAGATGGCTGATACGCTTGAAAAAATAGGAGATTCCCTGGCGGAGGAATTTTACCGGGGTAATCTGGCTGACCGGATGGACGCGTTTTCCAGAGAAACCGGAGGATATTTAAGAAAAGAGGATCTGGCCGGCTACTGGTGCGAATGGGTAAAGCCCATTCACGTAAATTACCGGGGCTATGACGTGTGGGAGATCCCGCCCAACGGAGACGGAATCATCGCCCTGATGGCACTTAATACACTGAAAAACTTTGAATTTGAGAGAGGAATGGCCTCAAGAGAATCCGCAGAAACGTGCCACCGTCAGCTGGAGGCCATGAAACTGGCCTTTGCGGACGGAAACAGATATGTGGCGGATCCGGCTTACATGACTGTTTCTCCGGACGAGCTTCTCTCAGATGAGTACGGACGCAGACGGGCCTCTCTGATTGGAGATGAGGCGCTTTATCCGGAGGCGGGAGATCCGAAGAGCGGAGGAACTATCTATCTGTGTACGGCAGACGGAGAAGGAAACATGGTTTCTTTCATACAGAGCAACTACAAAGGCTTCGGCTCAGGCGTCGTCATTCCCGGAACGGGAATATCCCTTCAGGACCGGGGCGCCAACTTCTCCCTTGAGGATGGAGCGGAGAACTGTCTGGGGCCCGGCAAAAAAGCTTTTCACACCATCATTCCCGGATTTCTGACCCGAAACGGGGAGGCGGTAGGTCCCTTCGGCGTGATGGGAGCCTTTATGCAGCCCCAGGGGCACGTGCAGGTACTTATGAATCTTCTTGATTTCGGCCTGAATCCCCAGGAGGCGCTGGACGCCCCCAGATGGCAGTGGATTGGGGAAAAGAAGATTCAGCTTGAGCCTTCGTTTCCGAAAAAAACGGCGGAAGTCCTGTCCGGCATGGGACATGATATCGAATACGCGGCTGACAGCATAAGCTTTGGGCGCGGGGAGATCATATGGAAACTGGAAAACAGCGTATATGCCGGGGCCTGTGAGCCGCGGGCGGCCGGAACAGCTGCGGCGTGGTAAATGACAATACAGCGGTAAAATTTAAAATATTAAGAGAAATGCGCCGCCAGGCGGCACAGTCAGGAGGAAAATAGCATGAAAACGATTAATCCCCGGGAGTGGAAAAAGGATTTGCCGGAATTTAAAGAGAAGACGGCAGAGTTTTATGCGGGGAAGCTGGATAAGGCTGCTTATAAAGGCTTTTCCGGTCTTTACGGGAGCTATGCGCAGAAAGGCGGACAGGCCAGCATGCTGAGGCTTCGCATGACGGCAGGACGGGTAACGAAGGAAAAACTGGCGTTCATTGCAGAGTCAATACGGAAATACAATATTGACAAAGTGCACTTTACTACCTGCCAGACGGTACAGCTTCATAATCTGAATCAGGAGGCAGTCTGTGACCTGATGGAAGGCGCACTGGATGCGGGAATTGTGACGATGGGCGGCGGCGGAGATTTTCCGCGGAATATAATGTGTTCCCCCCTTTCCGGTGTGGAAAAAGGAGAGTATTTTGACGTATTCCCATGGGCGGCAGCTGCCGGGGAATATCTGATGAATTTTATAAAAGCGGAGAAAATGCCCCGAAAGCTCAAGGTAGGCTTTTCAAATTCTCCTGAAAACCTGACGCACGTTACCTTCCGGGATCTGGGCTTTGCGGCCGGAGAAGACGGACGGTTTGATGTCTACAGCGCCGGCGGACTGGGAAATAATCCCCGTCTCGGAGTGAAAATGGCTGAGGGGGTTGAGCCGGAAGATATCCTTTACTATATTAAGGCGATGTGGCTTACTTTCCGCGCGTACGGAAATTATGAGAACCGGGGAAAGGCCAGAACCCGTTATATGCAGGAGGCACTGGGGGGAGCAGAGCAGTACAGAAAGGCATACCTGGAAAAGCTCGATGAGGTATTTGCCTCCGGCGAAGATCTGAAGATTCAGGTTTCTCCGAAAGAGATCACAAAGAAAGGAAATGAAAGTATGCCATCTGATCCCAGAGTGATAGAGCAGAAGCAGGAAGGACTTTTCACTGTTGTCTGGCATCCGCTGGGAGGGCAGCCGGCTCCGGCGGATCTCTGTGCGCTCAGCGATGCATTTAAGGATATGGAGGATGTGGAGCTTCGTCTTGCCCCTGATGAGACAGCCTATATCGTCAATCTGACCGGGGAAGAGGCGGAAAAGATTCTCGCGCTCACAGAGGATACGGCCCGGACACTTTTCGAAACTTCCGTAAGCTGTATCGGCGCCAGCATCTGTCAGGTAGGTGTGAGAGATTCCCAGGCGCTCCTTTCCGCCTGTGTAAAAGCGGTCCGTGAGGCGAAAATTCCGGACGGAGCCCTGCCGCAGATTCATATTTCCGGCTGTCCGTCCTCCTGCGGAACGCATCAGACAGGAGAGCTGGGTTTCCGCGGCGGTGTGAAGACAGTAGAAGGGAAGGCTCTGCCGGCGTATGTGCTCCATGTGGGCGGCTGTGATTATCAGGGCCGGGAGCTTATGGGCCGGGAGCTTGGAGCTATGCTGGAAGAGAATATTCCCGGATTTCTTGTAGAGCTTGGAAAGACAGTGGCCGGGGCGGGAAAGAGCTATCATCAGTGGTTTTCAGAAACACCGGAAGCGGTTGAATCCATTGCGGCAAAATATATGAACTGATTTTCTTCATTCAGCTCTGATCCCGTTTTAAATTCCGCGCAGAGACTATAAAATGACGAAAATGTGTGCGACACAAAGACAAATGTATTTTTCTTGCGGAAAAATATTGATTTTTTAGAAAAATTGGTATAGGATAGACGGGAATCAGCCGTACAGAGAAAGAGGAGGCTTAACTGGCAGAAGGTTCAGCCTCCTTCTCCTATGTGAATATTTAAAGATGTTCCGGCTGGCAAATGAATGAAACAGGGCAAAAAGGAAATGAGGAGAAAACAATGAACATGGAAAAGAAATTACGCGTAGGTGTTTTAGGAGCCACCGGTATGGTAGGACAGCGCTTTATCACGCTTCTGGCGGAGCATCCGTGGTACGAGATCACGGCTCTTGCAGCCAGCCCGCGCTCAGCAGGGAAAACGTATGAGGAGGCTGTCGGAGGACGCTGGAAAATGCAGACTCCCATGCCGGAGTGCGTTAAAAATATGATGGTAATGAATGTCAATGAGATTGAGAAGGTGGCTTCTGAGGTCGACTTTGTATTCAGTGCCGTAGATATGACAAAAGAAGAGATCCGGGAGATAGAGGATGCATATGCAAAGACAGAGACGCCGGTTGTATCCAACAACAGCGCACACCGCTGGACGCCGGATGTTCCCATGGTAGTGCCGGAGATCAATCCCGAGCACTTTAAGGTTATTGAATTCCAGAAGAAGCGTCTCGGAACGAAGCGCGGCTTCGTGGCAGTTAAGCCAAACTGTTCTATCCAGAGCTATGCACCGGTTCTGACGGCATGGAAGGAATTTGAGCCCTATGAGGTTGTGGCAACCACATACCAGGCTATCTCCGGTGCCGGAAAGACCTTTAAGGACTGGCCGGAGATGGTGGAGAATATCATCCCCTACATCGGCGGCGAGGAAGAAAAGAGTGAGCAGGAGCCTTTGAGACTCTGGGGTAAAATTGAAGACGGCGTTATCGTGAAAGCGGCAGAACCGGTTATTACCTGCCAGTGCATCCGCGTTCCCGTACTGGACGGCCACACGGCAGCCGTATTTGTAAAATTCAGAAAGAAACCGACTAAGGAACAGCTTATCGAGAAACTTCTGCAGTTTAAGGGACTTCCCCAGGAGCTTAAGCTTCCCAGCGCTCCGGCACAGTTTATTCAGTACCTGGAGGAGGACAACCGTCCGCAGGTCAAGCTGGATGTAAATTTTGAGAAGGGCATGGGCATTTCTGTGGGCCGTCTGAGAGAGGATACAGTCTATGACTGGAAGTTTGTGGGCCTTTCCCACAACACCCTGCGCGGCGCCGCAGGCGGAGCCGTTCTGTGCGCTGAGCTTCTGACAGCACAGGGATACATTTCTGCAAAATAAGAGCCGAAAAAGCAGGTAAAGAAAAGGGAAAAGGTGTGCAGCATATATTCAGGAGGGGAACAAAGTGATTGAAAAGAAGAAATTCGGAGAACTTGCGGACGGCAGAGAGGTTTTCCGCTACATTCTGAGCAACCGTTCGGGAGTGAGAGCGTCTGTTCTTGATCTGGGAGCTGTCTGGAACTCCATGGAGGTGCCGGATCGGGACGGAAAGATGGCGGACGTGATTCTCGGCTATGACAGTGTTGAGGCATATATGAAAAACGGCGGCCATCTGGGCGAGATTGTTGGCCGCAATGCCAACCGTATCGGCAAAGCGCAGTTCACGCTTGGCGGCAAGACCTTCATTCTTGAGAAAAACGACGGGGAAAACAATCTGCACAGCGGCACATCCTACTACCGCGACCGGATCTGGAAGGCAGAGACAAAGGAAGAGAACGGAAAAAGTTCCGTCATTTTCTCTCTGGAAAGTCCTGACGGCGATCAGGGATATCCGGGAGCAGCTTCCCTTTGCGTTACCTACACGCTGACAGAGGACAACGGATTTGAGATTCATTATGAAGTTGTGTGTGATCAGGATACGGTTATGAATCCCACGAACCATGCCTATTTCAATCTGGCCGGTCACGGGAGCGGTTCTGCCATGGCGCAGCAGGTCTGGATTGATGCTGACTGCATGACGGCAGCTGACGCAGAGTCCATCCCCACAGGGGAGATCCGGAATATTCTGGGAACTCCCATGGATTTTACGCAGATGAAGCCAATCGGCCGCGATATAGATATGGATTATGATCAGTTAAAATTCGGCAGCGGATACGATCACAACTGGGTATTAAAGCATGAGGCGGGAAAGCTCTCTCTGTTTGCAAAAGCCTGGGATGAAAAGAGCGGACGTCTGATGGAGATGTACACTGATCTGCCGGGAGTTCAGTTCTATACAGGCAATTTCCTGAAATCGGAGATTCCGGGCAAGGACGGCGTCCTCTATAACCCCAGAGAGGGCTACTGTTTTGAGACGCAGTTTTATCCGGATGCGATCAACAAGCCGGAATTTCCGTCTCCCATTCTCAGAAAGGGAGAGAAGTTTGACAGCACGACCGTTTATCGTTTCCTTGTAAAATAACGGCATACGGGAAAAACGAAAAAGAAAATAAAGAGATATGTCAGTGAAACCGTCGGGTCCGATCTGCCGGAAAGAGGCAGGGGAACCGGCGGTTTCCTGCGTGTGTCCCGGACAGGGGGCAGCCATTGACTTTTTTTCGGATGTCAGGTAAGATTAAAGTCATGTTTTACGGGTCTTTTAATACCTGTGCGAGTCGGCTGAGTCTTTAAGGAGTTGAGATGCATGGACAACAGAATGAGCGGGGAAGGGGCTGTCCGCGGCAGAATGATTAAAATACTGGCTTCATTAAGCCTTCTTCTTGTAACTGTTATATGGGGGAGCGCCTTTGTGGTAATGAAGAGCTCTCTGGACTGCATCAGCCCTTCTTATCTTCTTGCCTGCCGGTTTACTCTGGCGGCTCTTGCCCTGCTGATAATCTTCCGGAAGAGAATCAGCAGGATGACAGCAAGTGAATTCCGGTACGGCGCTCTGGCCGGTGTGCTCCTTTTCGTAAGCTATTATTTTCAGACGTATGGACTCAAATATACGACGGCCAGCAAAAATGCTTTTATCACAACGCTTTATGTGATAATCGTGCCGTTTCTCCACTGGCTTATAAGCCGGATCCGCCCCTCAAAATACAGCATGGCGGCAGCGCTTATCGCGGTTGCAGGCCTTGCCCTTCTTTCTCTTGAAGGCGATCTGACTGTCAGCTACGGGGATTTCCTGACTCTTATCTGCAGTATCGGTTTTGCCCTTCATCTTATTTGTCTTGACCGGTACACAGCATCTTCCGATCCCATACGTCTGACGGTTATGCAGATGGCGGCAGCGGCCCTGTGCTCCTGGGCGGCGGCTGTTCTCACGGAAGGTTCTTTTCCTATGTCTGTTCTGTCGGATCGCGGCGTTCTGGTATCCGTTCTCTACCTGGGGCTGGCTTCCAGCATGCTCTGTTTTCTTTTGCAGACATTGGGACAGAAATATCTGAGTGCCGCCACGTCTTCGATCCTTTTATCTTTTGAATCTGTGTTCGGACTGGTGTTTTCCGTCATTTTTCTTCAGGAAGCACTGACAGGGAGGATGCTTCTGGGCTGTACTCTGATGTTCTTTGCCGCCCTGTGTGCGGAGTGTGCACCGTCGGGAAAGGGAGGAGACTCGGGACAGGGTAAGAAGAAGCAGGAGAAAGAAAATAAAGAGAAAGCAGGTTCAGAATGGCAAAAGCACTTTACATAGCGGAAAAGCCCAGTGTGGCGAGAGAATTCGCAGGCGCTCTGCGCATATCGGGGCGGGCCGGCGACGGATACATTGAATCGGAGAACGGAATCGTTACCTGGTGTGTGGGACATCTTGTTACCATGAGCTATCCAGAGGCATACGATGAAAAATATAAGCGGTGGAGCCTTCAGACACTCCCTTTTCTTCCGAAGGAATTCAAATATGAAGTAATCGACAGCGTAAAAAAGCAGTTTAAGATTGTGAGCGGCCTTCTGAACCGGGAGGATGTGGATACCATCTATGTCTGTACCGACTCCGGGCGGGAGGGGGAGTACATCTACCGTCTGGTGGCCCAGATGGCCGGCGTGAAGGGAAAGAACCAGAAGCGGGTCTGGATCGACTCTCAGACAGAGGAGGAAATACTCCGGGGAATCCGGGAGGCAAAGGATCTTTCGGCTTACGATCATCTGGCGGATTCGGCCTATCTGCGGGCCAAGGAAGATTATCTCATGGGGATCAATTTTTCCAGAGCCCTTACCTTAAAATACGGTCCTGCCGTTTCTGCGTATATGAAGACGGATCGGACCGTTATTTCCGTGGGAAGAGTCATGACATGCGTTCTGGGAATGGCTGTCCGCAGAGAGAGGGAGATACGCCATTTTGTCAAAACGCCGTTTTACCGGGTGCTGGGATTTTTCGGACCGGAAAATATGGTTATGGAAGGCGAATGGCGCGCCGTGGAAGGTTCCCGGTATTACGGCCACCCCTGCCTTTACAAAGAAAACGGATTCCGGGAAAAGAAGGACGCCGAAGCTCTCATTGCATGGCTTGAGGAAGGAGTAGCAGGGGAGGGAGAGATTGTCTCATTGGAGAAAAAGAAGGAGACGAAAAATCCGCCTCTTCTCTACAACCTGGCGGAACTTCAGAATGACTGTTCCCGGATGTTTAAAATCAGCCCGGATCAGACTCTTAAGGCAGCTCAGGAGCTTTATGAAAAAAAACTGACGACCTATCCGCGTACCGACGCCCGTGTTCTCTCCACGGCAGTGGCAAAGGAGATACGGAAAAATATATCGGGGCTTACCGGATTTGAGCCCCTTGCCCATCTCGCGTCCGAGGTGCTTCAGTCAGAGCGCTGGAAGACGATCGCGAAAACGCGGTATGTAAATGACAAACAGATCACGGATCACTACGCCATCATTCCCACGGGACAGGGGCTGGGGGCTTACCGGAGTCTGTCTGAACTGAACCAGAAGGTTTATCAGGTCATTGTGCGGCGTTTTTTAAGTATTTTCTATCCGCCGGCCGTCTATCAGCGGTATTCCATTGAGATGGCTTTAAAGGGAGAGCATTTCTTTGCCGGATTTAAGATTCTGAAGGAACAGGGATACTTAAAGGCCGCGGAACTTCCCGGGAAGAAAAAAGAGGCGGCGGAGGAACAGGAAAATCAGTCTGATGCCCAGGCTCAGGTTGTGGATCCCTCTCATCCCGAGTTTATCGGGATGCTGGAAAAACTTAAAAAAGGAATGAAAATTCCTGTGACACGGCTTGCGATCAGGGAGGGAGAGACGTCTCCGCCCAAACGGTACTCGTCCGGTTCCATGATTCTTGCCATGGAAAATGCAGGACAGCTTATTGAGGACGAGGAGCTGCGGGCCCAGATCAAGGGAAGCGGCATCGGCACCAGTGCCACCCGGGCCGAGATTCTGAAAAAGCTCTGCAGCATCAAATATCTGGCGCTCAACGCAAAAACCCAGATCATCACGCCCACATTTCTGGGGGAACTGATTTATGAGGTAGTGGCAGGCTCCATGAAGCAGCTTTTAAATCCGGAGCTTACCGCCAGTTGGGAGAAGGGGCTGACTTATGTGGCGGAAGGCAGCATTACGCCGGATGTCTACATGGAAAAGCTGGAACGGTTCGTTGCGGGGCGTACCTACAATGCTGTCCACGCAGCAGGCCAGAGTCAGCTGCGGCCGGCCTTTGACGCGGTGGCGCCCTATTATAAGACAGAAAAAAAGGCGCCGGCGCGGCGCACAAAAAAGACAGAAGAAAAAACGCAGGAAAAAGCGGAAATAAAAAAAGCAGAAGCCCCAAAAGCAGAACAGAAAGAAATGCAGGGGTAAAAAACCATCAGAGACGGTAGCACAGGGAAATCAGAACGGGAACGAAAGCGGAGCAGATCATCCCGTTTAAGACGGACAGAACTACCGTCTCTTCGTCTGTGTATTTGATCATCATAGGCAGAGTCGTGTCCTCACTGGTCGCCCCCGCCGGAGCGATACAGGTATACTTTCCAAACCGCCGGGCAATAAAAGGGATGAGGAAGAAAGAAAGAATCTCCCGCATCAGATTGCTTAAAAAGGCAATACTTCCGAAGGCAGCGCCGGCCAGATTTCCGATGGTAACGCCCGCCAGACTGTACCAGCCCATCCCGCTTGCGATGGCTGTGCTCAAATTCAGCGGACAGCCGGTAAGAAGGCCGCACACAATTCCGCCGGCTACGGATGCGGTAATAATCCCGAAGGGAATGAGTAAAATTTTAATGTGGTGCTCCCGAATCCGGGCAAATACACCCCGGTTGAATCCGATACTGATTCCGACAGAAAACATAAGCAGATAAAGGATATAATCCGTGTTCTCTGTAAGAAAGGAAAGTATTTCGCTGCTGCCGGAAAAAAAACCGCATAAAACGCCGAGCAGCAGTGCAATAAGCGCCAGAATTACCATGATAACAGTTCCTCCAGATTTCTGATGAGAATATAAAACCTCAGCCTGTCTTTATTATTGAAAATATCAGCCTGTTTTCCTGATGGAAAACAGGGGATTTTCAGTCTTTTTCAGTCTGACCGTCTCTGTGTTTTTCTCCCCGGTGCATGAAATGTCTCGTGAGAAAAAAGACAAACACAATAGAGAGTACAGTCGGAATAAGACAGAACAGAAGACTCTGAAATCCCAGAGAAGTCAGATCCCGGAGCAGATTTTCCTGCTGTCCCAGCTTTACCCCCATGGAAAAAATCAGAAGCAGCGTGCAGATGAGCTGCAGCCTTTCATTGTTTTTCTTCTGTGTATCCGGAATGAAACGGTTTCCGATCAAAATCCCCAGACACATGATAAATAAAATCAGCATATCCAGTTCCCCCTGTCGGTACGCAATGTCATAATCATAGCACAGGGCAGACGGGGATGTAAAGATAAAGAGAAAGTAAAATTGCTACAAGTTAAACGAGTGTCATTCGTAAAACCGCCCTGTGGACGGACTGATGCAAAAAAAGTTGAAATAGGGCTACCGCAATCCCACTGGCTTTAGACGGTGGGTTAAGGTAGCCAAAAGTGGTGGCTTATGCTATACTTGCGTTATGGGAACGTGGAAATCAAAAACAGACACAAGTATTTGTTACAGTATCATATTATTTTCGTATGCAAGTATAGAAAGAAATTGCTGGTGTCAAAACAAATATCAGATGATATAAAGCAGTTTTCTTATGAATGTCTCCTATTAGGAACGCTGTAATATCAAGGCTTTTCGGAGCCTACACCCACAAAAAAATTTAATCAGAG